>CAYMQV010000340.1:0-3720 GCA_964392395.1 uncultured Gemmatimonadaceae bacterium | reverse complement strand
CCGAGGTCGCGACGGCCATCGCCAACGGCGACCTGTCGAAGAAGATCACCGTGGATGTGCGCGGTGAGCTGCTCAACGTGAAGGAAACGATGAACACGATGGTGGAGCAGCTGCGGTCGTTTGCCGCAGAAGTCACGCGTGTTGCCCGGGAGGTCGGTACCGATGGCAAGCTCGGTGGTCAGGCGAACGTGACTGGTGTGGCCGGCACCTGGAAGGACCTCACCGACAACGTGAATCTCCTCGCCGCGAATCTCACCGCGCAGGTGCGCAACATCGCCGAGGTCACCACGGCCGTGGCGCGCGGTGATCTCTCGCGAAAGATCACCGTCGACGTGAAGGGTGAGATTCTCGAGCTCAAGGTCACGATCAACACGATGGTGGACCAGCTCAACGCGTTCGCGGCCGAAGTCACGCGCGTGGCGCGCGAAGTCGGGACCGACGGCAAGCTCGGTGGCCAGGCCAAGGTGCCCGGCGTGGCCGGTACCTGGAAGGACCTGACGGACAACGTCAACGTGATGGCGGCAAACCTGACGGAGCAGGTGCGCGGCATCGTGAAGGTGGTGACCGCCGTGGCCAACGGCGACCTCAAGCCGAAGCTCACCGTGAACGCCAAGGGTGAGGTTGCGGCACTCGCCGAAACCATCAACAACATGACGGCGACGCTTGCGACATTCGCCGACCAGGTCACGACGGTCGCACGCGAAGTCGGCGTGGAAGGGCGACTGGGCGGTCAGGCGAACGTGCCCGACGCCGCCGGCACGTGGAAGGACCTCACCGGGAACGTGAATTTGCTGGCCGCCAACCTCACCACGCAGGTGCGCGCCATCGCCGAAGTCGCGACGGCCGTGACGCAGGGTGACCTCACGCGCTCCATTCAGGTCGCGGCGCGCGGTGAGGTGGCCGAGCTCAAGGACAACCTCAACACGATGATCGACAATCTCCGTCTCACGACGGACCGCAACACCGAGCAGGACTGGCTGAAGACGAACCTGGCGCGCTTCACGGGGATGTTGCAGGGCCAGCGCGACCTCTCCACCGTCGGCCGGATGCTGCTCTCCGAACTCACCCCGCTGGTGAACGCGCATCAGGGTGTGATCTATCGCGTGGAGGAAGCGCCGGGGCAGGAGCTCAGACTCATCGCCGGCTTCGCCGACGATCCCGTCACGGGCCATCGCGAAACGCTCCGCGTCGGGCAGGGGTTGCTCGGCCAGTGCGTCTCAGAGAAGAAGAGCGTGGTCATCAATGACCTGCCCTCCGACATTTCGCCGATCACCTCCGGCCTGTTCCAGGCAACGCCGCGCAGCGTGATCGTGCTGCCGGTGCTCTTTGAAGACGAAGTGAAGGCGGTGATCGAGCTCGCGTCGCTCAGCACGTTCACGAAGTCGCACCTGTCGTTCCTCGAACAGCTGACGGACTCGATCGGCATCGTGCTCAACTCGATCGAAGCCACGATGCAGACGGAAGGGTTGCTCAAGCAGTCGCAGCAGCTGGCCGCCGAACTCCAGACACAACAGCGCGAGTTGCAGCAGACGAACGAGCAGCTGGCGCAGAAGGCGCAGCAGCTCGCCGAACAGAACGCCGAAGTGGAGCGCAAGAACCAGGAAATCGAGCAGGCGCGCCGCGCGCTCGAGGAGAAGGCATCCGAGCTCGCACTGACGTCGAAGTACAAGTCGGAATTCCTCGCGAACATGTCGCACGAGTTGCGCACCCCGCTCAACTCCATCCTGATTCTTGGCCAGCAGCTCGGCGAGAACGTGGAAGGCAACCTGTCGCCGAAGCAGGTGGAGTTCTCGAAGACCATTCACGGTGCGGGTA
Source organism: uncultured Gemmatimonadaceae bacterium (assembly GCA_964392395.1). Lineage (GTDB taxonomy): Bacteria > Gemmatimonadota > Gemmatimonadetes > Gemmatimonadales > Gemmatimonadaceae > JACMLX01. Next base: position 1,905 of record CAYMQV010000340.1, on the reverse strand, counting down.
CCGACCTGCTCAACCTCATCACCGACATTCTCGACCTGTCGAAGATCGAGTCGGGCACGGTGACCGTGATGGCCGAAGAGGTGATCGTGCGAAACCTGATGGACGGCACCGCGCGGCCCTTCCGCCACGAAGCGGACAATCGTCACATCACACTCGACGTCACGACCGACCTGACCGGCGACGCCACCATGGTCACCGACGCGAAGCGGCTGCAGCAGGTGCTCAAGAACCTCCTGTCCAACGCCTTCAAGTTCACCGAGCAGGGTGGTGTGCGGCTCCGCGTCTCGCAGGCCGCGGGCGGCTGGAGCAGGGAGCACCCGCTCCTCAAGCGCGCCACGAGCGTGGTGGCGTTCGAGGTGTCGGATACCGGCATCGGCATCCCGCTCGAAAAGCAGCGTATCATCTTCGAGGCGTTCCAGCAGGCCGACGCCGGCACGTCGCGCAAGTACGGCGGCACCGGCCTCGGCCTCGCCATCAGCCGCGAACTCGCAGCGCTGCTCGGCGGCGAAATCCAGCTGCGCTCCACGCCGGGGCTGGGCAGCACCTTCACGCTGTACCTGCCGCAGACGTACATCGGGCCGTCAGGTTCGTCGCTCCTCGGGTCTACGGCGCTCGCGTCGCCGGAGAGCGTGCGCAGCCTGCCGAGCAGCACCACGAGCCTGTCGTCGGCGCGCACGTGGGGAGGGCGTCCGGTGGAAGCCCTGGCCGACGACCGGCATGACCTGGAGGAGCACGACGCCCGACTGCTCATCGTGGAGGACGATCCCCACTATGCGCGGGTGCTGGTCGACCAGGCGCACCTGCAAGGGTTCAAGGTGCTGGTGGCGGCGCGCGGTGCTGATGCGCTCGCTCTGGCGCGCGAGTATCACCCGACGGCAGTGTCGCTCGACGTGTTCCTGCCCGACATGCTGGGCTGGACCGTGCTCAGCCAGCTCAAGCAGGATCCGGCGATGCGACACATCCCGGTGCAGATGATCACGCTGGACGAGGACCGGCAGCACGGTCTGGCGCGGGGCGCGTTCAGCTTTCTGCCCAAGCCGACCACGACGGAAGGCCTCGAGGAGGCGCTGCTGCGCATCAAGGAGTATTCACGGCCCCGTTCGCGTCGGCTGCTGGTGGTGGAGGATAACGAGGCCGAGCAGCTCAGCATCACGGAGTTGCTGGGGTACAAGGATCTGGAGATCGACACCGTGGGCACCGGCAAGGAGGCGCTGGCCGCGCTGCGCACAGGCTCGTACGACTGCGCCGTGCTCGATCTTCGCCTGCCGGACATGACCGGTTTCGAAGTGCTGGAACACATGCGGGACGACACGACCATTTGCGATGTGCCGGTGGTCGTGTTCACCGGCAAGGAGCTGTCTCCCGAGGAGGATGCGCGCCTGCATACACTGGCGCGAAGCGTCGTGGTGAAGGGTGTGGAGTCGCCGGAGCGTCTGCTGGACGAAACGGCGCTGTTCCTGCACCGCGTGATCGCGGACCTGCCCCCGGAAAAGCAGTTGATGCTGGACCGCCTGCACCGCTCGGACGATGACCTCGTCGGCAAGCTGGTGCTGGTGGTGGACGATGACGTGCGCAATATTTTCGCGCTCAGCAGCGTACTGGAACGGCGCGGCATGAACGTCCTCACCGCGGGCACGGGATACGAAGCCATTGCGACGCTCAACAGCACCGACAACGTGTCGATCGTGCTGATGGACATCATGATGCCGGAGATGGACGGCTACCAGACCATGCAGGCCATTCGCCAGAACCCTTCCATGAAGCGCCTCCCGATCATCGCCCTCACCGCCAAGGCCATGAAGGGTGACCGGGAGAAGTGCCTCGATGCGGGGGCGTCGGATTACCTCGCCAAGCCGGTGAACACCGAACAGCTGCTCTCTGCGCTCCGTATGTGGCTGCATCGCT
>CAYMQV010000339.1:0-3723 GCA_964392395.1 uncultured Gemmatimonadaceae bacterium | reverse complement strand
GACGATCATGCTCCACCAGATGGCGACCGCGATCCGGCGTAACTATCCGGAGATCGCCGTGATCGTGCTCCTGATCGACGAGCGTCCGGAGGAAGTCACGGATTTCCGCGCGACCGTCCCGGGGGCCCAGGTCATCAGCTCGACCTTCGACGAATCACCGACTCGGCATGTCCATGTCGGCGACCTTGCCATCGAGCGCGCCAAGCGCCTCGTCGAGCAGGGCAAGGACGTGGTCCTGCTGCTCGACTCGATCACACGGTTCGGGCGCGCACACAACAACGTGCTGCCGAACAACGGGCGCATCATGAGCGGCGGCGTGGACGCCCGCGCGCTCCAGAAGCCGAAGAAATTCTTCGGGTCGGCCCGCCGGATTGCCGGTGGCGGCAGTCTGACGATCGTCGCCACCGCCCTCATTCACACGGGATCACGCATGGATGAAGTGATCTTCGAGGAATTCAAGGGCACGGGCAACATGGAAATCGTTCTGGATCGGGGCATCGCGGCCAGCCGTGTCTTCCCGGCGATCGATATCGGCAAGTCGGGCACCCGCCGTGACGAGATGCTGCTGGATCAGGTGGAGCAGAACCGGATCATGCTGTTGCGAAGCTTCCTCGGCGACATGGAGAAGGAAGACGCCATGGCGTTCCTCATTCAGCGGCTGAAGCGGACCGCCTCGAATCGCGAATTCTTTGCCGACATGGAGCGCTAGACCATCATGGGGCGTCTGCTGGCGATCGACTGGGGAGATCGGCGCGTCGGAATTGCGGCGAGCGATGAGCTGCGCATGATTGCCACGCCGGCCGGCGTGATCGTGCGGCGGGCGGGCAAGCGGCCACCGGTCGCAGCGGTGTTGCGCCGGATGGACGAGATTGGAGATGTCGACGCGGTCGTCATGGGATTGCCTCTGGACGGTGACGGGAACGAGACGCCACGATGTGCCGAAGTGCGGCTGGTTGCCACCGCGATCACGGCCCGCAGCGGGCGTCTGGTCAGTTTCGTCGATGAGCGCTACTCGACGGCGCGCGCACATCGTGCCCTCCACGAAGCCGGCGGAAAGGTCGGCGATCACCGGCATGATATTGACGCGATGACGGCGGCGATTCTATTGCAGGGAGTCCTCGACCGTGGCCCGGTCGCTCAGCCCACGACGGAGCCTGGAGCGGAATAGCGATGCAGCAGCAGGCCGGAAGACGCCCCAGTATGGCCCGAGTGGTGCTGATCGCCAGTGCATTGCTCGTGGTGGTGCTGTTCCTGTTGAGTCGGAAGACCATCGCGACCTCGACCAGAATCATCATTCCACCCGGGGCGACGTTGGCGACGGCCGCCGACACGCTCGAGCGCAATGGCGTGATCAAATCGGCGTTCCTGTTCCGCACGACGGCGTCGATGTTCGGTCGCGGTGGCACCGTGCCTCGCCCCGGCCGCTACATCGTTCCACGGGGGGCGCCGTATGCCACGCTGCTCGAACAGTTCCTGACCGGGCGTGGTCAGTTTCGACGGCTGACCATCCCTGAAGGCTGGTCGATTCTCCAGATCGCGCGCCTGATGCAGGACTCGCTTCGGATTCCGGTGGACTCGCTGATCAGCGCCACCCGCGACGCGACGCGCCGGGCACGGATGAAGACACCAGCGGCCGATGTCGAGGGGTATCTCTTTCCGGCCACGTACGACCTTGGCGATGGCATCTCGGCCGGTCAGGTGATCGACAGCATGCTCATCACGTTCGATCGCCGATGGAAGCGCGCCTGGGATCCGGTGCTGCAGCAGGCGGGGCGCAGCCGGCATGCCGCCGTGACACTCGCATCGATCGTCGAGAAGGAAGCCGGTCGCAGCAGTGATCGAGCGCTGATTGCGGCCGTGTACACCAACCGATTGCGTGCCGGGATGCGCCTGCAGGCCGACCCGACGGTCGTGTATGCGATGGGGATGGTCTCGAAGCAGCGCGTGCTGTTCGACGATCTGAAATTCGAATCTCCATACAATACTTACCGCGTTGCCGGATTGCCCCCGGGACCGATCGCCTCGCCGGGCACGGCGAGCATTGCCGCGGCCGTCGAACCGGCCACTTCCGATGCGATCTTTTTTGTGGCGTTTCCGGACGGACATTCGCAGTTCACGAAGTCATTCGCCGAGCACACCGTCGCGGTCAAGGCGGCGCGTGCCGCACGGGATGCAACCGCACCGCGCTGAGGCTCACCCTGGTGAGAGATCCGGGCGGAGCGTTTGCGTGCCGTTGAGGTAAAGCGGCTTGAGCGGATCGGCGCCGACGCCTCGTTCGACCAGCAACAGGGCACGGATACACAGCGGGAGATCATCCGCGGTCGGCATCTCGGCCAGGCAGAGCATCTGCGCATGCTGCCAACCCGCCATCCGCGCCGCGGCGGCAGGCTTGGCGGCCGTCACGTCCTGGGTGGCCGAGAAGATCACGACCCGCACGCTCGACGCTCCGCAATCGTTGCGGCGGTGAAAGGTTTCGACCAGTTCGGTGACGGCCGTGGCAATTGCCGCTGCACTGTTGTCGCGGCAGCTTGTGGCGACGCGCACGGCAACGACCTGCGAGCGCTGCGGGTCGTTGGCGGATGGACCAAGCACTCCGGCAATCAGCATCGGCACGATTTCGTCCACAGGCACTCCCCCGAATGATGGAACATCACGATCCCCGTCTTCGACTCTGGGTGGTCACCGACGACCTCCGAGACGGCAGCACCGGTCTGGTGGCGCGCGCACGGGCGGCAGAACGAGGGGGAGCCACCATGCTGCTGCTCCGCCTGAAACATGTGGACGCCAGCCTGCTGGTGGAAGTTGGTCGTGCGCTTGTGACGTCGCTTTCCATTCCGGTGATCGTGAGTGAGCGCCTCGACGTGGCGCTCGCGTGCGGTGCGGCGGGTGTGCACCTGACGTCGGCGAGCATGCCGATTGCTGCGGTGCGGCCGCAGGTTTCGACGTCCTTCCTGATCGGCGGCTCGGTGTCGAGCGCCACCGATCTGCGAAGTGTGGAGCAGGCGGATTATGTCACGATCGGCCCTGTGTTTGGTGCAGGTGTTGGTGCAGGTGTTGGTGCAGGTGGGGCTGCGCTGGGGGTGGATGGGTTTCGTCGGTTGGCTCTGGCGAGTGGCCGACCGGTGGTGGCGATTGGCGGCTTGACGTCGACATCCGCCGCTGAGATCTGTCGCGCTGGCGCGTCTGGCGTCGCAGTGATTCGCGAGGTATTTGGTGCGACGGACCCTGAGTCGGCGGCTCGGCTGCTGGGGGCGGCGATCCCGGCGGGATGACCCACCATTAAGGAAGCGCTGCAGGATTGGCGAACGCGACGAAGCCCCTGATCACGGAACGTGACCAGGGGCTTCGTCAAAGGGTGCCGGCGACGGCCTACTCTCCCGCGACCTCGCGGCCGGAGTACCATCAGCGCTGTCGGGCTTAACGACCGTGTTCGGAATGGGAACGGGTGTGGCCCCGACGCTCTAGTCGCCAGCGAATTTTCAAGGTCGTGCGTGTCCGGCAAACATAACGTGTTCTGCGCCGATGCGCGATGAGTTGCGCTACGGGTATGTCATGCGGCGGCGATGGGCTGCCGTCGCGAAGATGACAATGGAAGTGTGTGGAGATCGTAGAAGTGGTGACCGCTGTTGCGGTCGACGCGGTGCGCATTGCATACACGGCGTATGTCGGTGACCGGGCTTTTGCGTACCGGTCACAGTATTGGGAGTCAAGCCGCACGGGCGA
>CAYMQV010000338.1:0-3759 GCA_964392395.1 uncultured Gemmatimonadaceae bacterium | reverse complement strand
GGTGAGCACGGGGGATGGCAGACGCATCTGGACGCTGAACGCGCGGAGGGACATGGAGTTCCGGAATTGAGCCCAATGGGTCGGTGCCGTCGACGGCGCCGAGCTCCCGACCTCTCAAGCTACCCGGTCCGCCGGGCAGGGCGAGAGGGCCGACGGCGCTTCCATGCATCCGCAGCCCGGAAACGCCTGGATTCGGGTGCTGCCAGGGCGGCCGGCCGCCGATGGATGCCCCCCGATGGATGCCCCTCGATGGATGCCCCTCGATGGATGCCCCTCGATGGATGCCCCTCGATGGATGGGCCGTCGATGGATGGGCCGTCGAGCGGCGCCGGGGCCGCGGAGAAGATCAGGTGACGCGACGTCTGCCGTGGCGTACCGTGCGAGTGCCCAGACCATGCCAACGCCGGGACTCGAACCCGGACACCGTGAGGTACCAGATCCTAAGTCTGGCGTGTCTACCAATTCCACCACGTCGGCGTGCCGCACCCAGGAATCTATGGCCTGCCAGAAGTCCGCAACGGCGCACGATGCTCCGCGGGTCGCGCTGGCCGACCCTGCGCCGCAGCGCCTGCACGAGAAGAGCGGCGCCGGGAGCAGAACTCCGGGCGCCGCTCGTACCTTCATGCTCCGGCGCGAGCTACTCGCCGCCGATCCGGATCGTCTCGACGCGGTTCGACTGATTCGACACGTTGAACACCCCGAGCGTGATCACGTCACCCGCCTTGAGCCCCTTCAGCGCGGACAGCAGGTCGGCCGTGGTCCGAACGGCGCGGCGCGGCCGCGGATACACAACCTCGGTAATGATGTCGCTGTTGAACAGCTTGCCGCGCGCGCCACTGCCCACGTCCACCTGCGACACACGAACGCCCTTGACCGACTCCGGCACACGCGCTTCACGCGAGAACTCGGGAGTGATCGCTTCAAGCGTGATTCCGAGTTTTTCGGCCGAGACGCTGACAGCCACCGGCTTTGCGCCATCGGTGCCCTCGCGAGGCGGCGCCGAATCATCGGCAACTGCCACCGGCGCATCGTTCGGCGCTTCGGCCAGCTTGACGCGGAAGGTCTTCTTGTCGCCAAACCGCATCACATCCACGGACACGACGTCGCCTGGCTTCTTCGTGCGCACGATGCGCTGCAGCGCGCCGACGCGGTTGACCGGCGTGCCTTCGATGGCGACGATCACGTCACCCGGTTCGAGGCCAGCGGCTTTCGCCGGGCTCGGGGTGTTGCCATCATTCGAGAAATCACCAACCGTGACGCCTGCAATGGTCGCCAGCTGCGCGGCCTTCGCCTCTTCGGCGGAGACGTCCTTGATCTGGATGCCGAGTACGGCGCGACGGACGCGACCGTGCGCGATGAGATCATCCGACACGTTCTTCGCCAGCGAGATCGGAATCGCGAAACCGTAGCCGGAGTAGTAGCCGGTTTCGCTGGCGATCATGCTGTTGATCCCGATGACTTCACCGCGTGCATTCACCAGCGGTCCGCCCGAGTTGCCGGGATTGATCGCGGCATCGGTCTGAATGAAGTCGGTGATGGCGTATCGATTTTCGAGCGGGCGCTGCAGCGTCGGCCCGCCGCGGCCCTTGGCACTGATGATGCCCGCCGTGACCGTGAAGTCGAGACCGAGCGGATTGCCGATCGCCAGGACCCAGCTGCCGATGCGTGCGGTGTTGTCGTCGCCGAACGACACCGTCGGCAGGCCGCTGCCATCGATCTTGATCACCGCAACGTCGGTCGTCGGATCCTTGCCGATCAGCTTCGCCGAAAACTCGCGATGGTCGGTCAGAATCACCTTGATGCGATCCGCATCGCCGACCACGTGATTGTTGGTGAGGATGTAGCCGCTCGACGAGATCAGGAATCCGGTGCCGCTCCCTTCCTGCGGCTGCCGTGGCTGACGACCCTGGAACTCGTTGAAGAACTCCTCCATGCCCGGCGGCACGTTGCCGTTTGGACGGCGCGCCTGGGTGCGGCGCGGCGCATCCTTCTCCACCTGAATCGACACCACGGCGGGCGTCACGCGCTCGGCGACGTCGGCAAAGCCAGGTGCTCCGCCGTCATCGCGTGGCCCACCTGGCGTTCGAACCGCCGGTCCCGAGGATTGCGCGAACCCCGACTGCGGCAGCTCGAACGCTGTCGCAATGGCCAGTCCGCCAACGAATGCCGCCGAAACGGCGCCTACGATCCTTGCTCGTGTCATCATGCTCATGGCGTGCTCACAGATCCGGGAAGAGTCATTCGTCAGTACCCGAACAGAACCACAACGGTTTCCTCGCCGTTCCGGCGAGCCCTCCATATCGTAACGCCAGGATCGTCTCGGCGGGACGGCAGCGCCCTCATCCCGGCAACCGGAATGAGGGCGTCTCCCCTCTGGAGAAGCAGCTGGCGGTGCCGTCCCGGCCACCACCAACATGCGTTCCGATCGACCCTGCGGCAGGACGTCCTTACTTCTTGTCGTCGACGATCTCGTAGTCCGCCTCGACCACATCCTCGACCTTCGGCGCCCCGTCAGCCGCCGGCTGCTCGGCCGCAGGAGGGGTGTTCGCGTCGGCGCCAGCCTGTGCGTAGAGCGATGCCCCCGCCTCGCTGTAGATCCGGCTCAGATCGTCGGACGCGGCCTTGATCTCATCCAGATCCTCGCCGCGCAGCGCCTTGCGTGCCCGCTCCACGGCCTCGTCCAGCTTCGTCTTCAGCTCCGGCGCCAAGCGGTCCGACCATTCCTTGGCGTTCTTCTCGACGTCGTACGTCATGCTGTCGAGACGGTTCCGCGTGTCGATCGCCTCACGACGCTTCTTGTCCTCTTCGGCGTTCTTCTCCGCGTCCTTCACCATGCGGTCCACTTCGCCTTCGGACAGCCCGCTCGAGGCCTCGATCCTGATCTTCTGTTCCTTGCCGGTCGTCTTGTCCTTCGCCGTCACGTGCAGAATGCCGTTGGCGTCGATATCGAAGACCACTTCCACCTGCGGCTGGCCACGCGCTGCCGGCGGAATGCCCGTCAGCTGGAACTTGCCGATCGTCTTGTTATACACGGCCAGGTCGCGCTCACCCTGCAGCACGTGGATCTCCACCTGCGTCTGGTTGTCGTCGGCCGTGCTGAACGTCTCCGACTTCTTGGTCGGGATCGTGGTGTTCCGTGGAATCAGCGTCGTCATCACGCCGCCGAGCGTCTCGATGCCAAGCGACAGCGGGGTCACGTCGAGCAGCAGGACGTCCTTCTGTTCACCAGTGAGCACCGCGCCCTGCACGGCAGCGCCGATCGCCACCACTTCGTCCGGATTCACGCCCTTGTTGGGCTCCTTGCCGAAGAACTTCTTGACGATCTCCTGAATCTTCGGAATGCGTGTCGATCCACCGACCAGCAGGATCTCGTCAATCTCGCCCGGCTTGAGCCCGGCATCGGCGAGCGCCTTTTCCATCGGGGGGATGGTGCGCGTGATCAGGTCATCCACCAGCTGCTCGAACTTGGCGCGGGTGAGTGAGTAGTTCAGGTGCTTCGGGCCGCTGGCGTCGGCGGTGATGAACGGCAGGTTGATGTCGGTCGACTGCGTGCTCGAGAGCTCCATCTTCGCCTTCTCACCGGCTTCCTTCAGCCGTTGCAGCGCCATCGGATCCTTCGAAAGGTCGATCGCCTGATCCTTCTTGAACTCGGCCACGAGCCAGTCGATCACACGCTGGTCGAAGTCGTCGCCGCCAAGGTGAGTATCGCCGTTGGTGGACTTCACCTCGAACTGGCGCGAGCCGTCCACGTCGTAGAGT
>CAYMQV010000337.1:0-3790 GCA_964392395.1 uncultured Gemmatimonadaceae bacterium | reverse complement strand
CGTGGAGACGAGCCGTCCGCTCATCGACGAGATGGGCCATCAGCTCACCGTGGAGGTGCCGGAGACACCGCTGCTGGTGCGTGGAGATCCGGCGCGCCTCACGCAGGTGGTGGCCAACCTGCTCAACAACGCAGCCAAGTATCAGGTGGAGAACGGCACGATCGCGGTGCGGATCGAGCGTGATGGCAGCGATTCCGTCATCGTCGTGAAGGATTGCGGTATCGGCATCTCGCGCGAATCCATGCCCCACATCTTCGACCTGTTCGCGCAGGGTGAACGCGCGCCTGATCGTGCGGCGGGTGGCCTCGGCATCGGCTTGTCGCTCGTGAGGCAGATCGTGGAACTGCACGGTGGCACCGTACGTGCCGAGAGCGCGGGGGCGGGACGGGGAAGCCAGTTCGTCGTCCATCTCCCGGCGCCGATCGACTCGCTGACCACGAAGGCCAATGGCACTCCCGAGGCGGCGCACTCCGCTGAGGCACCACGCCGCATTCTGGTCGTCGATGACAACGTGGACGCCGCCCTGAGCATGGCCCTCCTGCTTCGCCTGCGCGGCCACGACGTCGTCGTGGCGCACAGTGGGCAGGACGCGCTGCGGATCGCCGAGGAACGGCCGCCATCGTTGGTCTTCCTCGACATCGGCATGCCCGGCATGGACGGCTACGAGGTGTGCCGGCGCCTGCGCGCCTCACGGCTCGGCGCGACGCGCATTGTCGCGATGACCGGCTACTGTCTCGAACAGGACCGCCAGCGCGCGAAGGAGGCGGGGTTCGACGCACACGCCGTCAAGCCGGTGGCGTTTGCCGAGCTGATGAAACTGCTGGCCGAATAACCCGGGAGCGCCCGTCGGCTCCCCGGCCACGGAGACCGATACAGCTGGCTATTGTCGCCGAATGGGCGGGCGTGGACGACCTGACGCAGGGCGCCGGGTTTCATGATCTCGCACCGCTACCACACGGCGATGGCGCGCGTATCCCGACATCTCAGGGACCACTGCGCGCGGTGTGGAATGTCGGCTTTGCGCCACTCACGAGGCAATTCAGAAGATCGCGGACGAAGATGCCCTTCCGCAGGTGCGCGTCGGCGGGCTCCTGAAGAATGGCACGCATGTGCCGTCGGGGTGCCGCTCGGGGCGTCGAACCGCGCCGCTCTGCTCGCGCGCATCAATCCGCTGCAGAGTCTCAACGCGGCCGGATGGCTGGGCGCACACCCTCACCCGGAAAGCCCGGCCCCAGTTGCCGCACTGCTTGCCGCCGGACGCGACCGAGCCCCACCTGCAGATTGGCGCGTTGCATGTCGGCGCCCACCATCTCGCCTGTTGATGTGCCAAAATATTAGCGGTCAACATCGGTCTCGCACGCCGCGCGCCGCGGCGTTCCGCAATGAATCACAATGAATCACAATGGCTCAGCCCAACCCTGCAGCGCTTCGCCCGGCGCTGCCTGTCGAGGCGGTGCGCCACTCCACACCGCGGTCACGATCGCCGCCACGATCAGGACCGCAGCGACCGCAAACGTGCGACGCATCCCTGTCGCGACCGCATCAGGATCTGCCGACGCGATGTCGGTCGTCGCCACCGCGACCGCGAACACCGTGCCCATCACCGACGCCCCGGTGATGAGGCCGAGATTGCGCGACAGACTCAGCATGCCGGAAATGACGCCGCGTCGTTCTGGACGAACATCGGTCATGATGACCGTGTTGTTCGCCGCCTGAAAAAGTGCGTAGTTGACCGTCATCACGACGATCGGACCGATATACCCGGCAATGCCAGCGCCTCGTGGCAGCAGTGCGAGCGCAGAGGCGCCGATCGCGAGGCCAATCAGCCCGGCAACGGTCATCTGGTGCGCGCCGAAGCGATCCACCATGTGACCAGCTGGTACGCCAGCCAGCGCGGCCGCCAGCGGTCCCGCCGACAACGCGAGGCCAACCACGGCGGTCGTGAGCCCGAGTGCACGCGACAGATAGAACGGCCCGATCACCAGCGTGGCCATCAGGACCGTCGAGACGATCGTGCTCATGGCGAGGCTCCCACTGAGCCCCCGGTCACGGAACATCGTCAACTGGATCAATGGCGACGTGACGTTCATCTCGACCACGATGAATGCGCCAAGCCCGAACACTGCGGTCAGCAACAGCGCGATGGTGCGCGAACCGACCTGCGTTCCGCCGCCGGTCACTGCCAGCGCATACGATGCCAGCGTCAACGTCAGCAACAGGGTGCCCCAAGCGTCGAAGCCAGCGCGGCCCGTGGGCGCCGGTGGACGATCACGCGGCAGGTAGCGATACGCGAGCAGCACGTTTGCAATCCCCAGCGGGACGTTGATCAGGAAGATCGTCCGCCAGCCGAACGCGGCGATCAGCACGCCGCCCAGTGACGGACCGAGCGTGGTACCGATGGCGGACATCGTTCCGAGCAGCCCCATCGCGCTGCCGATCTTCGCCTTCGGAACCGTCTCGCCAATCATCGCCACGGTGAGCGCCATCATGATCGCCGCACCAAGGCCCTGCGCTGCGCGGGCCGCGACCAGCAGCCAGAGCGTGGGCGCGATGCCGCACAGGAGCGACGCAGCCGTGAAGGTGCCGATGCCAGCAAGCAACAGTCGTCGCCGGCCGACGATGTCGCCAAGTCGTCCGGCGCTGACGATCAATGTCGTGATCGCGAGGAGATACGCGAGAATGATCCACTGCACCGCGTGGAACGAGGCGGCAAACGCCCGCGCGAGGGTCGGCAATCCAGCATTCGCAATGCTGGTGTCGAGGGACGGCATCAACATCGAGAGCGACAGGCTGGCGAGCGCCCACAGAACGGCCGGTGTCGGCGCCCCAGCGTCGTCGGATGCAGTATCACGTTCCCCGACGCTCGGCTTCAACACGGACTCACGCCGGTCAGCAACATGTTCGACGAGGCTATTCCTGCTGCACTGGGACCGTCGAAGAGTCGCAACACTCGCACGCTACACCACCGTCGCCAACACGGCGACCGGATGCGCCATTCGACGCCGAATGATCCACTCGGCCACGACCACGTTGATCACCCAGCCGGCCCCCATCAGCAGGGCTCGGGGGCGTTCGCCAGGCTTGGCGCCAACGAGCAGGAACCACGGCAGGTGCGTGAGCACCTGTGTTCCTGCACCAAGACCGATGGCATAGGCACGCAGCATCCACTGGCCGTGCGACACAAAATCGCGGCGGCTGATCGCGACCACGCTCAGCGCAGTCGACAACACCATCGCCGAGCCGAACACGAGACGTTCGACGTAGAGGAGCTGACCGTCGCCCGGAGGCCACGGATAGGAGTACGTCATCCACAGCCCCGAGAGTGCGGCCACCATCCCGCATGGGATCAGGATCCGGCCGGCAGCACGGTGCCACCCGTGCCGCCGGCGTCGGAAACCCGGCGAGAACTGGAACGCGCCAAGTATGCTGAACACGATGACGGCCGGGATGTGCAGCAGCACGGGTACTGGTGCGGCGAAGAACCGCGCATTCTCTGGCGTGATGCTGGTCGCGCCCCCGGCCAGTTGTGCCATCCGCACCGTGCCGGCGATGGCCGGCACCAGACTCAGCGCAATGAGCGCGCCGGGGATGAGCCAATCTGACTTGGTCGATTTCATGATGACCTCAAGGGAGAATGCGTAGTACGGAGCGCGGTGTTCGATGGTGACAGCGGGTGCACCCATGGGACTCGACGCCTAGCGCTGCGCCTTCCCGTGCCGGTTGAATTTCAGTCCGGCCATGATCGACACGTCGTTGCGTGTCGCGGACGCGCCAGTGCCATTCAGCGGCT
>CAYMQV010000336.1:0-3799 GCA_964392395.1 uncultured Gemmatimonadaceae bacterium | reverse complement strand
CTGTTCAACCTTTCTTGAGGAGGTGATCCCATGGCCAGTCGCAGTCCTTCCGCCGGCTCGACCTGGGCAAACGGTCACCAGACCGTCGCCTGACGAAGTAGTTGTCCAGGTCGTCGGCTCGTGAACGTGTCGAGCCGGCGTCGAAGGCAGACGGACCGTCACTGCATTTCGCGGTGACGGTCCGTCGTGCTTTGTGCAGCTCGGCAGGCGAGGCGGCTACGACGCGGGGCCGAGCGCGTTCTCCGCATCGAGAAGAAAACGCGGGATATCGGAGGCGAAACGTGACTTGTCGGCGCGGCGGAAGAAGTACTGCCCTTCCATGAAACCACTCGGCGACTTCAGCACGCAGAAGCTCTGATACTCGTGAATGTGGCCCGGGGCGATGACCGGCAGCTCACCGACGACCCCTTCGCCCTCCACCTCAGTATCCTCGCCATCCCCCACCGAGTCGTGGATCAGCCATTTGCGCGAGAGCAGCTGCGCCGACTGATCACCCACGTTTTCCAGGCGGACGAAATACGCGAAGACGAACTGTGCGTGCGCCGGCTGCGATTGGGCAGGCAGGTACACCGGCCGAACCGTGACGCGAATCCCGTGGGATTCACGATAGAAGAATGGAGCGCGCTTCACCCCCACATACTATCCCATGCATCGCGTGAGTCGACAGGGCAGGCCCTCAGCCGCTCCCGCTACGCCCCGAGATCACTAGCTTTCCCGGTGAACCGCCAGCGTGGCTAACCGACCCCAACCATACAACGATGCGCCTTTCCCGCTCTTCCACTCTGGCTGCCGCTGCGCTGATCATCGCCCTGCCTCTTGCCGCCCAGTCCGCGACCGATTCGGCGATCGTCCGACGCGGTTCGCCGGTTCCGACGGGCACCGCCATCGCCGTGTCGCAGCTCATTGCGTCCGCCCGCAACTACACCGCGAAGGCCATCATCGTCGAAGGCGTGATCACGCGTGAATGCACCGACAAAGGCTGCTGGATGCAGGTGGCCCCAAGTGCCGAGGCCAACGGCATGCGCGTCACCTTCAAGGACTACGGGTTCTTCATCCCGCAGTCCATGGTTGGCCGCAGGGCTCGCATGGAAGGGGTGACCAAGGTGACGACCCACTCCAGGTCGGCCGCCGATCATCTGATCGGCGAAGGGGCACAGCTGCAGCGGAACGCTGATGGGACCGCGACCGAAGTGCAGTTCGTGGCAAACGGGGTCGAGCTGCACAAGTAGCGCGATCCCCCTCGACGTGACGCGGCGCCACACGGGAATCAGATCCCGTGTGGCGCCGTCGTCGTTTCTCCCCTGCCGCAGGCTGGGCGATCAGGGGAAGATGCCCAGATCCTGATAGCTGACGGCAACCTTGTTGATGGCGCTGATGAAAGCCGCGGTCCGGATATCCGTCTTCCGTCCGTGCCTGACCCACGAGTCCCGAATCTGGTTCCAGGCCGAAATCATGGTGTCCTCGAGGCCGGAGTTGACGAGATCCTCTTCGTCGGCACCGTGCGACAGTCGTGCCATACGCTCGTCACCGAGGGTCTTGCCGGTGAGGTCTTCAACCGCCTTCAGCACATTCTTGAATGCCGTTTCCTCGAAGCGCTTTTCCATGCGCCCGAAGCGCACGTGCGACAGGTTCTTGAGCCACTCGAAGTAACTGACCGTGACGCCACCGGCATTGAGGTACATGTCGGCGAGCACCATCACGCCGCGCTGATGCAGGATGCCGTCGGCCTCGAAGGTCGTCGGTCCGTTGGCCCCTTCAGCCACGATCTTCGCCTGAATACGCGGCGCATTTTCGGCAGTGATCTGTCCCTCGAGCGCCGCCGGCACGAGGATGTCGCACGGCAGCTCGAGCGCTGCGCGCGAATCCGGCAGGAACGTCCCGCCAGGAAAACCTTTCATGGAGCCATGTTCCTTCCGGTGCGCCATGATCGCCTGCAGATCCAGGCCGCGTTCATTGTGCAGAGCCCCCTCGGCCTCGGCGACTGCGACCAGCACACCGCCACCGCCCTGCAGGAACTTTGCCGCGTGGTATCCCACGTTGCCGAGGCCCTGCACGATGATACGCTTGCCTTCGAGGCCACGGGTCAATCCGACAGCCTTCATGTCCTCGGCGTTGTCGCAGGCTTCGCGGACACCGAAATACACACCGCGGCCGGTCGCTTCGGTGCGGCCACGAATACCGCCCTGCGCGATGGGCTTGGCGGTCACGCAGCCCAGCGCATTCAGGTCACCGACCGCCAGCTGCGCGTAGGTGTCGGCGATCCACGCCATTTCCTTGCTCGACGTGCCATAGTCGGGCGCCGGCACATCCACACCCGGCCCGATGAAATTCTTCTTCCAGAGTTCAAAGGTGTAGCGCCGCGTGATCCGTTCGAGTTCATGTTCGCTGAACTCCTTTCGATTGATCTTGATCCCGCCCTTGGCGCCGCCGAAGGGCACGTCGACGACGGCGCACTTGTATGTCATCAGCGAGGCGAGCGCCATCACCTCATCTTCGTTCACACTGATGGCGTAGCGGATGCCACCCTTGGTCGGGAGCTTGTGATGACTGTGCTCTGCGCGCCAGCCGACGATCGTCTTGATCGTGCCGTCGTCGCGGAGAATCGGGAAGGTGACACGATAGACGGCGTTGCACTCCTTGATCTGGTTCAACAGCGCCGGCGGATGCGTGGTGAAGGCCGCAGCCGCATCGAAGGCGCGATGAACCTGACCGAGAAAGCTCTGTTCGGACATTGGCGGTGCCAGTTGGATTGAAGTGGTACGGCGTGCCATAACTTGGGTCGCGGTGCGACGGAATCGCCAGTGGCGACATGAAGCACCGTGTCCAGACACCCGTCAGATGGTCGACCGCGGACCAGTGACTCTGCAGCGCGGCGCGGTCTCCGCTCGAGCGTCAACCGGCCGGCACGGTGCGTCACCACTCGAATGGTCGACAGGGTGACGCCGCGTCTGAAGCGGGCCCCTGCACCGCCTGTGGCCGGACACGGCACGGTCAGCGACTGGGGGAACCCGATCGGTGCGTCACGATTCGCCGACGACACGCGGCGGGGATTATCTTCTGCCCTCATGACGACCGCCAGCCAACCTCTCGCACCGCACGGTCTGGTCCGCGCCGTCTTTACCGGGCCGATCCGGACGTTGCGCTCGCCGCGCCATGCGGGCGGTACGACGACCACCTGGAAGTCAGCGATTCTCAAGTCGCGAGCGACGGGTGCCGTGCGTGTCGGCCCGCTGGGGCTGCTCGGCGACAGCCAGAAGGAGAAGAAACATCACGGTGGCCCGACGAAGGCGGTGTTGATCTACGGTGCCGCGCACTATGACCGATGGCGCCACTCGCTGGAGCACCACGCTGCGGATCACGCCACTGCGCTGCGCGCGATGTCCGGTGACGTCGACGCCAGTGTGTATGGCTACGGCGCGTTCGGCGAGAACCTGACGATCGATGGCCTGGTGGAGCAGTCGGTGTGCCTTGGCGATACGTGGCAGATCGGTGAGTGCGTGCTGCAGATCACCGAGCCTCGCGGCCCATGCGCCACGCTGACGCGGCGCTGGATGCGACCCGAGTTGCTGGCCGAGGTGAAGACCACCGCCGCCGCCGGCTGGTACAACGCCGTGCGAGTGGAAGGGACGGTGCAGGACGGCGATCGCGCAACGCTGATCGAGCGAATTCAGACCGAGTGGACACTGGAGCGCGTCTTCCACCTGCTCGAGGGTCGAGCCGCATCACGCGCCGAGGTGCAGCGCCTGCACGATGCGGACTGCACACACGACGGCCTGCGCGCACGACTGGCGCGGCGACT
>CAYMQV010000335.1:0-3814 GCA_964392395.1 uncultured Gemmatimonadaceae bacterium | reverse complement strand
TCGCGGCACCGCTGGCTCAACGGCAGCAGCATCGCAGCCCACGCTTTACCCCCCCCAGAGGTCCTCCATGCGTCTCAGTCTTGCGGCACTGGCCATCGCCGGCTTCGCGCCCGCGCTCGCCGCTCAGGCCACGTTCGCCACCTACACCGGCGACGCGCGCAACACCGTCGTCGTGCAGGATGCCGGCGTAGGCGGCGGCGTCAACAACGCGCTCTATCTGCCGCCGGCAACGGACAACAACTACTCCGGCGTCGTGAACCTCTGGTTCCGGAACGCCGCCGGCGCGGTGACGAGCGCCTGCACCGGCTCGTTGCTCAGCACCCGCAAGATCCTGACGGCAGGTCACTGCGTCTCGACCTCGACGAATACAGTGGTGCACACCAGCTTCACCGCGCGCTTCCGCAACGCGAATGGCACGTTCACCGAGGTGAACGGCACCGGTTTCGCCGTCCAGCAGAACTACAGCGGCGCCGTGCTCGAGGAGCAGGACGTGGCCGTGTTGACGCTGAGCGCCGATGCACCGGCAACCGCCCGCACGTACACACTGTTCGCCGGCAATCCGCTGGTCGATTACACCCTCGCGGGTTACGGTCGCATCGGCACCGGTCTCACCGGTGACAACACGTCCGCCGGTCAGTTCAATGCCGTAAATACGCTGCGCGCCGCGCAGAATCGCTTCGAGACGACCGGTCGCGATGACCAGACGTTCGCGACGATCGCCAGCGGCGCCGCTGCGGCCACGTACGGTGGCATCCTGCTCTCCGACTTCGATCCGATCGGCGGCTCGGCGAGCTCATTCACGTGTGGTGGCCTTGGCTTCTGCGACAACGGCCGGGCATTGCTCGAAGGTGCCGTCGGTCGCGGCGATTCTGGTGGCGCGGCGTTCAGCAGCACCTGGCAGGTTCTGGGCGTTGCGTCGTGGGGCAGTTCGTTCGATGGCGTCAACCTGAACCAGTACAACGCGGATTTCGGGTACGCCTGCGTCGCCAACTTCGCCGCGAACAGCCGCTGCCTCGCGAACTACAACTTCGTGATGGCACAGGTGGTGCCGGAGCCGTCCACCTACGCGCTCATGGCAACGGGCCTCGTCGGGCTGATCGGGCTGGCACGCCGCCGGAACGCACGCGCCTGATTTCGGTTCACCACGCGGATCATCATGCTCCGTGTCGTGCTGACTGAAGCGAACGGGTACCGCAGTCGAAGAGCATGAATGGCGGCCGGCGGATCTTCGGATTCGCCGGCCGCTCGTCTCCAGAACACGAATTACCACGAACTTCCTTGATGCTTTGTGCACGGGGGGCCTTGCTCCCCGGCACCGTTGCCCCGCCGGCAGCCGCATCGTTCCCAGAAGGAGAAACGCATGAGAAAAAGTCTGGTCACTCTTGCCGCCATCAGCATCACGACGGCGACGACGGCGTCCGCCCAGGCGACGTACGCCTGGGATAACTCGAACGTGACGGTCGAAAGCGTCGTCGTGGTCGGCGATTCGCTGGTGGGCGCCGGCATCGGTATCAACAATCCGCTCTACCTGCCGCCGTCGACCGACAACAACTATTCGGGCGTCGTCAATATCTGGTTCCGCAACGCCGCCGGCGCCGTGACCAGCGCCTGTACCGGTTCGCTGCTCAACAACCGCAACATCCTGACGGCTGGCCACTGCGTCGCGACCAATTCCAATACCATTCGGCACGCCAGCTTCACCGCGCGATTCCGCAATGCCGACGGCACGTTCACGGAAGTCAATGGCACCGGTTTTCGCGTGCAGCAGGATTACAGCGGGGCGGTGGTCGAGGAGCAGGACGTCGCGCTGCTGACGCTCGCGGCCGATGCCCCGGCGTCGGCGCGGCGGTACACCCTGTTTCAGGGGAACCCGCTGGTCGAGTTCACGATGGCGGGCTTCGGCCGCACCGGCACCGGCGTCACCGGGTCGATCAACAACACGGCCAACAACCAGTTCGGCGCCGTGAACGTGCTCCGCGCTGGCCGCAACGTCTTCGAGACGACGCGCAATGATGCCGGCAGCTTCGCCACCTCCGCCAATCCGAATCCGGCGGCCTTCGCAGGAATTCTGGTTGCAGATTTCGATCGTATCGGCGAAAGCTTTCCGAACAACTTCATCTGCGGGCCGCGCGCACCGGGTGGCACGAGCCTCGGCTTCTGCGGGTCAGGCGTCGATCGCGAATCGTCCATCGGCCCTGGCGACTCAGGCAGCGCCGCATTCACCGACACCTGGGAAGTGCTGGGCGTCGGCTCGTGGGGCACTACCACCAACTCGGTCGGTGGCCTCTACGGCAGCTACTTCGGCTACGCCTGCGTCGCGAACTATGCGCCGAATGCACGCTGCGTCGAGAACTACAACTTCGTCATGAACAACGTCGTGCCTGAGCCGTCCACCTACGCGCTGATGGCGACGGGGCTCGTCGGACTGTTCGGCCTCGCACGCCGACGTCGTACCAGCCGGTAGTTACAGCACGACTCGCACCGGGCCGGACTTCAGTGCCACATGGCATCCACTGGCGTCCATCCCGATGCGCAGTCGCACGCGTCGCGTGCGGCCATCCTTGGCAAACGTCACGTCAAACGGCTCACCGCCGCGCCTGAGATCCTTCAGCGCACCATCCTCGAGCACCTTGTAATCGCCCTGGGCGCCCATCGCTTCCGTATTCTCGAGCATCGTGCGGGTCCGGACGCGGCGCACCGTGATGGAAGCGCCCGCGACCGGCGCACCGGCGCCATCGACCAGCCGCATCGCGATGATGCGCATCGCCATGTCGCAGATCTGCCGATCGGGCGGAAGTGTTCTGGTCGGCGCGCCTTGTGCACCCGCTGCCGTCGCCGCGAACAGCAGCGCGCATGCGCTCCGATACAGTGCACTGAACTTCCTTTCCAATCCACTAGCCACGTCCCGCCAGATCGTACGCATCCACTGCTCCGTTACTTGAGGACGATTTTTGCGATGGTCTGCAGCTGCATGTTCGACGTGCCCTCGTAGATCGCGCCGATCTTTGCATCGCGATAGAACTTCTCCACGGGATAGTCCTTCACATAGCCGTAGCCGCCGAACAGTTCGAGCGACACACTCGTCACACGCTCGGCCACCTGGCTCGAATACAGCTTGGCCATTGCGCCCTCACGTTGAATGTCGTGGCCCGCGTCCTTCAGCCGTGCGGCGTTGTACACCATCAATCGCGCCGCCTCCAGTTCGGTGGCCGCCTGCGCCACCTGAAACTGAATGCCCTGGAACTCACTCAGCGGCTTGCCGAACTGCATGCGCTGCTTGAGGTAGTCGCACGCCGCCTGGAGCGCGCCAGCCGCCACGCCGATCATCTGCGCACCAATGCCGATGCGCCCGCCGTTGAGTGTATCGATGGCGATCTTGTACCCCTGACCCACCGGGCCGAGCACGTTGGCGTCGGGAACTTCCACGCCGTCGAGGATCAGTTCGCAGGTGCTCGAGGCACGAATGCCCAGCTTGTCTTCCTTCCGGCCGACCGAGAATCCCGCGAACGACTTCTCGACGATGAATGCCGTGATCCCGCGATATCCCTTCGCGAAATCGGTGTTCGCAAACACCACGAAGATCTCCGCCTCGGCGCCATTCGTGATCCACAACTTCTGACCGGTGAGCTTCCAGCCGGTTGCCGTCTTCTCCGCCTTCGTCTGCAGCGCAAAGGCGTCCGAGCCTGACGAGGCCTCGCTCAGCGCGTAGGCGCCGATGGTGTCGCTGGTCAGGCGCGTCAGGTACCGCGCGTGCTGGTCGGCGGTGCCGGCGGATCGGCGATGATGATCGCAATCGCGGTGGAGGAGATCAGCA
>CAYMQV010000334.1:781-3828 GCA_964392395.1 uncultured Gemmatimonadaceae bacterium | reverse complement strand
GCTGCGCCGCCGTCGTGGTCTCGTGACTTTCGTCTCGACCTGATCGGGCGAACCGGCAATGAACACACCGCCGGTGCGAAGCACTTTCGTCAGGGCCGCCTGCTGAACCGCGGTGCTTGCCGTGACCTCGAGCAGCGTCGGTGTGACTCGCCGCACTTTCGATCCAAGCAGTGCAGTCACGCGAACTGCCGTCTCCTCGTCCGGACAGTCGATGACCTGCATCGTGCGCAGGGTCGCGCGCCGCACCAGCGCCATCCAGCCACTGATCTCACGCTGTACATTCTGAGGAATCGGTCGCGTGGACGCGCGCGTGAGTGCGTCGATCACTGCCGCCGTCGTCGTGCCGGCTTCGGCCGCTGCCAACACCGACTTGCGCGTGATCCGAAAGGCGAGTCCGGGCGCCGCTCCAGCACGCTCGGCGAATCGCGCAATGACGGCTTCAGTGCCGGGATTGGCACCCATGAACACGACGTCGAAGTTCGGCTGAATGACGACATCACCAGTCTGCTCCGTTCCGTAGCCGAATTCGTCGCCGTACCCGAGCAGATACCCGCCAGCATCGGCGATTCGGAACGCGAGCGTCCCATCGGGCTGCAGACCGAGGATCGCGCCGCCGAGGTGGAGCAGTCGAAAGACGAGGAACTGCCCCAGCATCTCGTGCCAGACGGCGCGATGTGTGTCACGCGGATCGCGACCGTCGTCGCCAAACGGACTGCGTCGGGAGTGTGCCGCGCCGGCGGGCCGAGCGGAGAAGGGATTCTCCTCGCGTGTGGCGTGCTCCAGAAATCCCGCGAGGTCCACGAAACCGTCGGTCGCACGGGTGAAGGCTTTTGTCAGCGACGCGCGCAGATTCATGCCGCTGGTCGCATTGAAGAACGGCGCTTCGAATGGAAAGAAGTGGTGCGGGTGACGCTTTGACTCATACCCGCGATCTGGATTGTTCTCCTTCGACTTGCGCAACGGCGTCAGGACTGCGGCCAGACGGTCGTGCGCCGAGAGGGCGAGCCAGCGCAGGCCAGCGGCCGTGGCGTAGTAGTGCCAGTTGCCGTGCAGGCGACGGACGTCGGCGAATTCGTATTCCCGCAGCGTACGTGCCGCTGCATCGGGACGGCTGCTGAACGGCGATGTCAGGTGGTCGATCGCCCACGCGGGAAGCGCGACCAGTCGCGGGGCGATGTCGGACTGCGTTTTCGCAAAAATAGAACCGTCATTGGCACGCATCCGGACGGGAGCCGCCGCGATGGCCGTCAGCACCGTCGTCATGTCTTCCATCTGCACTGCCAGCGAAAACTGCTGCACGACGGCGACAATGGGTGGTGGCGCGAGCGGTGGTCGTGTCAGCTCCTGGGCTGCGGCTGGCCAGAGTCCGATCCTGGGCTCGAGATCCGCCTGGCGCATGCCGCCGAACACGACCGCGGTCTGCAGGCCCAGTCTGATCGCGTGCGCCTGCGTGGTCGCGTCATCGTCGGCGACGTCGGCCACCAGTGTCGTCACCGGGATCCCGTGCGGGAATGCCATGAGACGGCGCATGACGCGCTGCAGAACGGGCAGCAGGTCGCGAATCGGCGGCGCATCGTCCAGCTGCAGCTGCCGCATCGTCGGAAGGCCACGTGCCTTGGCCCACGCTGTTCGCGCGGCCTCGCTGTCGGCATCGAGCAGATCGGCCGGCCAGCCGGCAAATGCGATTCGTCGGGCGAAGGCGTGGCGGTCGATATACCCGTGCCACCCCGGACCGCCACCGGTAAGCAGCGGCTCGATCTCGCGGTTGGTGAAGTTGCCTTCCAGATACCGTAGCAGCGCTGGTTCGTCCGGATCGTCGAAGACCGGATGGCGATGCATCGCTCGCAGAATGATGAGCAGATCGCGACACGGATTCGCCAGCGAGACGCGATTCCGGGTGGCATCAGCCTCCACCATCCCGGATCGAATGATTGCGGCGAGGTGGTCACCGAACTTCACCGTCTGCACGAACCCGGTGGTCTTCAGTTCGGTCAGCATGAGGTGACGCGCCGGCTGCGTCAGCTTCTGCCATCGCGGCAATTCCCGGACTACGGCCGACCAGTCCGCGAGGATCAGCTTCATGGCAGTGTCTGAAGAGAGTGCGCAACATTGCCGTCAGGCACATCGACGATCTGATACTCGTAGCCCTGCTCGCAGAGAAAGAGCTGCCGTTTGAGCGCGAAGTCCTGTTCGGTGGTGTCGGCGGTGACGATGGTATAGAAGTGCGCTTGATTCGCACCCTGCTTCGGTCGCAGAATCCGACCCAGTCGCTGCGCCTCCTCCTGACGCGAGCCGAAGCTGCCGGAGACCTGAATCGCGACCGACGCATCCGGCAGATCGATCGCAAAGTTCGCGACCTTCGACACGATCAACGCGGGGAGCTTTCCGTTACGAAACGCGGCGAACAGCACATCACGCTTTTTCTGTGGTGTGGTGCCGGTGATCAGCGGCAGGTTCATCTCTCTCGCCAACGTCTCGAGCTGGTCGACATACAGACCGATGACGAGCGCGGGCTCGCCGGCGTGCTTCCGCAGCAGCGCACGCACCACGTCGAGCTTCAGCGGATTCTCTGACGCAACGCGAAACTTCTCCCGCTGCTCGGCGACGGCATATGGCATTCGCAACTCGTCGGGCAGCGGAACGCGGACTTCGGTACAGGTCGCGGTGGCGATCCACCCCTGACGTTCGAGCACCTTCCACGGCACGTCGGCCTTCTTCGGGCCGATCAGCGCGAATACGTCATCTTCGCGGTGATCTTCCCGCACGAGGGTGGCGGTGAGGCCGAGCCGGCGCCGCGCCTGGAGCGTGGCGGTGATCTGGAACACTGGCGCCGGTAGCAGATGCACTTCGTCGTACACGATCAGCCCCCAGTTGCGCTGGTCGAAGAGCGCCAGGTGTGTGAATTCACCAGTGGCGTGCGATCGGTGTGTCAGCACCTGGTAGGTAGCCACCGTGACGGCACGCACGTCCTTGCTTTCACCGGTGTATTCGCCAATCAGATCAGCGGGAATCGATGTCTTGTCGCGCAGCTCGGCGATCCACTGCCG
>CAYMQV010000334.1:0-771 GCA_964392395.1 uncultured Gemmatimonadaceae bacterium | reverse complement strand
CCACTGCCGCACCGCGGTGACGCTGGTGGTCAGAATCAGCGTCGACGCGCCGACGGCCGCCATCACACCCATGGCGACGACCGTTTTTCCCGCGCCGCAGGGCAGCACCACCACGCCGGAGCCGCCGCGATCCGTGCCACCCGCGTGGAAGGCCGCGACGGCGTCGTTCTGATAGTCACGCAGTGCGAATGGTTGCCCTGAGACAGTCGCGTCGCGAAGCGCAATCGCCAGCACGCTGCCTGCGGTGTACCCGGCGACATCTTCGGCGGGAAAACCGACCTTGATCAGCGCCTGCTTGATGCGTCCGCGGTCGACATTGCCGATCCGGAACGCCGTTGGTGACACGCGATCGACGAGCAAGGCGCCGAGCGCACGCTGATGGAGGAGTTCTTCGGCGAGTACCGCATCGTCGGTCATCAGCAGCAGGTGCGAATCGGTCGGGTCACCGGTGTCGCGCTCTATACGGACTCGGCCATATCGGCCGGCGAAGTCGCGAATCTGCGCGGCGACGTGCGCCGGTAGTGGGAAGCGGGCGTACTCGGTGAGGGCAGTCACGATCTCGCCGTCGGTCGTTCCCGCCGCACAGGCGTTCCAGATGGACAGCGGACTGATCTTGTAGGTGTGGATGTGCTCGGGCGACTTGATGAGCTCGGCAAAGCGTGCCAGTGCGTCGCGCGCGGCGGGGTAGCGCGGCGTATCGACGTCCACGAGGACGGTCAGATCGCCCTGGACGATGAGGGGGTTGCTGTGCATGGCAGCGTGGACAATAGC
>CAYMQV010000333.1:0-3840 GCA_964392395.1 uncultured Gemmatimonadaceae bacterium | reverse complement strand
CCTTCTCCTACTCCGTCTCGCACGATCTGCGCGCGCCGCTCCGCCACCTCACGGGATTCGCCGAACTGCTGCAAAAGAACGACCGCGCGAAACTCGACGACCAGGCGCGGCGACATCTCGCCATCATCTCCCAGTCCGCCGTGCGGATGGGCCAGTTGATTGACGATCTGCTGGCCTTCTCGCGGGCGGGACGCTCGGCGTTGCGCCAGGCGCCGGTGAACCTCGACGCGCTGGTGCAGGACGTCATCCATGGGTTGCACCCCGACACGCAGGGGCGTAGGATCACTTGGCAAATTGCGCCCCTGCCGGGCGTCAACGCCGACGAGAATCTGCTGCGCGCGGCGCTCACGAATCTGGTCGCCAACGCGCTCAAGTTCACCCAGCCACGCGACGAGGCGACGCTTCAAATAGGCTGCACGGAGAACGAGAGTGAGCACGTCATATTCATCCGCGACAACGGCGTCGGGTTCGACATGCAGTATGTCGAGAAACTCTTCGGCGTGTTCCAGCGGCTGCATGCCACGGAAGAATTCGAAGGCACTGGCATCGGGTTGGCCAATGTGCGGCGCATCATTTCGCGCCACGGCGGTCGCACCTGGGCCCAGAGCGTGCTGAACGAAGGCGCGACCTTCTTTTTTTCACTGCCGAAGCCAACCGAATCCACGCACGCAGACCAGAAAACGACATGAACCAGATCAAGCGAATTCTCCTGGTGGAAGACGATCCCCAGGATGTGGAACTGACCCTCACCGCCCTCGACGAATACCGACTCACCAACGGTGTGGACGTCGTCCGCGACGGTGCCGATGCCTTGGACTACCTCTATCGCCGCGGAAAATTCCTGACGCGGGATGGCCGCAACCCTGCGGTCGTCATCCTGGACCTCAAACTTCCCAAGGTCAGCGGCCTCGAGGTCTTGCGCCAGGTGAAGGCCGACGAGGAGCTGAGGCTGGTGCCGATCGTGGTGCTCACGTCGTCCCGCGAGGAACAGGACCTGATCGCCAGCTACCAACTCGGGGTGAACGCCTACGTCGTCAAACCGGTTGATTTCCACAAGTTCGTCGAGGCGATCAAGACCCTGGGTGTCTTCTGGGTAGTCCTGAACGAATCGCCGCTGAATGAAGCGCCGCTGGTTGATCCCCAGCCCAGGCCGGAGGGGCGCGGCACGGGAGCATCTGCATGAAAACACCGTTGCGCATCCTGCACCTGGAAGACGATCCGAGGGATGCCGAGTTGATCCGCGCGACACTGGAGGCGGTCGGCTTCGCGCCCGAAATCGTGGTGGTGCAGACGAAAGCCGATTACTTGGCCCAACTCGACCAAGGCTGGGATCTCGTCCTGTCGGACTACAAACTGCCGCAGTTCGACGGCTTGCAGGCGCTGGCGTTGTTCAAGGAGCGCGGGCTGGACATCGCGTTCATCCTCATCTCCGGCACTATCGGCGAGGAGGCCGCCGTCGCCGCCATGCATGCCGGCGCGAGCGACTACATCCTGAAGGACCGTCTCGCGCGGCTGGGTCCGGTCGTCGAACGCGGGCTGCGCGAAACCGTTGAGCGGCGCGCGCGCCTGCAGGTGGAAGCGGCGTTGCGCGACAGCGAGGAGCATCTGAGTGCCCTCGTGCATTCGGTGGATGGCATCGTATGGGAAGCGGATGCCGTCACGTTTCAATTCACCTTTGTCAGCTCCCAAGCCGAGCGCCTGCTGGGGTATCCGTTGGCGCGCTGGACCGAGGAACCCACGTTCTGGGCCGAGCACATTCACCCCGAGGACCGCGACAGCACGGTGCGATTCTGCGTCGCCCGCACGCAGGAAAATCGCGACCACGAATTTGAATATCGCATGCTCGCCGCGGATGGCCGGAGCGTCTGGTTGCGCGACATCGTCACCGTGGTATCGGAGAATGGCCAGGCAGTGAAGCTGCGCGGCCTGATGGTGGACATCACCGCGGTCAAGGACGCGGCGGAACAGCTGCGCCAGAGCGCGGCGCGCACGCGCCGGCTGGTGCGTGCTGCCTCGGTAGGGCTGTGGGAATGGAATCTGTTGACCGACGTGGTGTATTTCTCGCCGGAGTGGAAGGGGCAACTCGGCTACGCCGATGACGAAATCGCGAATCGTCTCGACGAATGGCAGAAGCGCGTCCACCCGGACGACCTGGCGCCCGCGCAAGCCGCGGTCAGCGATTTTCTCGCTGGCCGCCTGCCGCGCTATGCGGTCGAACTACGCCTGCTCCATCGCGACGGCTCGTGGCGCTGGATCTACGGCGAAGCCGACCTCGAACGCAACGAAAAGGGCGAGCCGGTAAAGATGATGGGCAGCCAAATCGACATCACCGAACGCAAACAAACGGAGGCGGCGCTGCGGGACAGCGAGGAACGGTTCCGCACCATGTTCACCCAGGCGCCGACGGGCATTGCCCTCATCAACTCGTTGACCGGCCAGATCCAGGAAGTGAATCCCAAGTTTGCGCAGATTGCGGGTCGAACCACGGAAGAGATGCTCCGCATCGACTGGATGCAAATCACCCATCCGGACGATGTGCAGGAAGCTCTTGATAACATGGCTCGGTTGAATGCCGGAAAGATCACCGGCTTCCATCTGAACAAACGCTACCTCCGCCCTGATGGTTCAGTGGTGTGGATCAGCATGACCATCGCTCCGAGCCTGGTCGCTGACAGAAAAGGCCCGCATCATCTCTGCATGATCGAGGACATAACCGCGCACAAAACGCTCGAGACGCGAATGATCAGTGCGCAGCGACACGAGGCCATCGGCACACTGGCGAGCGGGCTGGCGCATGACCTGAATAATATTCTCACCCCGATGCTCCTGATGACCGACCTGCTGGAGCATCAGAACACGGATGCGGGTGACCGTGAACTGTTGGTGTCGGTCAAAACATCCGCGCAGCGTGGGGCGGCCATCGTCCGCCAGCTGCTGGCCTACAGCCGCGGCATCGCGGGCGCGCGCCAAGCGGTGGCGGTAACACGACTGATCGGGGAGATGACGTCCGTTGCCCGGGCAACCTTTCCCCGCGATATCACCGTGATCGAAGACGTCGACGTGGATCTCTGGTCCCTCGTCGCCGACGTCACGCAGATTCAACAGATTCTGATGAACCTGTGCCTGAACGCCCGCGATGCGATGCCGGCGGGAGGAGCACTGTCGATCACGGCGATGAATGCGGAACTCGCGGACGGGGATCTTCGACTGGGTCCGTCTGGGCACCCCGGGCGTTTCGTCCATGTGGCGGTGCGTGATACGGGCACCGGAATTCCCCCCGCGATCATCGACCAGATATTCGAACCCTTCTTCACTACCAGAGCTGTCGGCAAGGGCTCCGGTCTCGGGCTCTCCTCGGTGCTGGGCATCGTCCGCAGTCACGGCGGATTTCTCACGGTCGAGAGCGCACCGGCCCACGGAACCACGTTCCACGTCTACCTGCCCGCGACAGGTGAGGCACCGCCAGCACCCATGGGGGAACCGACGCCATCTCCCGCGGTTGTTCACGGAGCGACGATTCTCGTGGTGGATGACGAAGCGCCGATACTCAGGCTCACGCAACGGTGCCTGGAGAAAAATGGCTACCGGGTGTTGACGGCCACGAGCGGGCAGGAGGGCCTGCACCTCTTCGAGGCGCATCAGGGAGAAGTACAACTCGTGTTGACCGACCTCATGATGCCGGTGATGGGCGGCGCGGAGTTCGCCCGGGCACTCCACCTCATCGCCCCGGAGATGCGCGTCATCGGGACCAGCGGTCTGGCGGCAACCGCGGCCGACGGCATCGGTGAACTCCTGGAGAAACCGTTTACCGTCGACGCACTGCTCGCGGCCGTCGCCCGT
>CAYMQV010000332.1:0-3855 GCA_964392395.1 uncultured Gemmatimonadaceae bacterium | reverse complement strand
AGCGAGATGCGGAAGGTCGATCGCGATCTGACGCTGGACACACCGACGGCGTTCGCCCCGATACCCTCGCTGCCGCGATCGACGCCGGTGAGGTGCCCGCTCTGCAGGCCCTGCGCCAGGCGCAGGGCAGCCACACGCTCACGACCGTGTTCCCGTCCGTCACGGGGCCGGCCTATGTGCCGTTCCTGATGGGCGAGCATCCCGGGCACGTCGGACTGCCCGGGCTGCGGTGGTTCGACCGTAGCCGCCAGGACACGGGCTGGCCGCATTACACGCGAAGCTACATCGGCAGCGAGATGCGGAAGGTCGATCGCGATCTGACGCTGGACACACCGACGGCGTTCGAGCGTTCGGGCGGCGGGCTGGCGATGATGAACATGATCGGGCGCGGCCTGCCACATCGAAACAAGCTGACCAACAGCGTCCGGTTTGCGTTGCGCGCCGGGTACACGCACTTCCGCGGGGATGTCGCCGGCTGGCTGGAGGTGGATCGCGCCTTGTCGAAGGAGATGCTGGGCCGCGTGCTGGCGGAGCGGCCGCCGTTCACCTTCGCCAGTTTCTGCGGCGTCGACAAGACGAGTCACAGTGTGGGGCACCGCGATCCGATCGTGCGGAAGGCGCTGACGATCGTCGATGGATTTGTGGCCGATGTGACTGCGGCGGCGACGCGCGACGGGTGGATGGACGAGCTGGCGCTGTTCGTGGTGAGTGATCACGGGCATGTCGACGTGAAAGCGCACGATGACCTCGCCGACCTGTTCCGTGACGCGGGGCTGCGCGTACTGGCACACCCGAAGATCCTTGGCGTACGTGATCCGGAGATGGCGGTGATGGTGAGCGGCAACGCAATGGCGCACCTCTTCGTGGAGCTCGATTCGCGCACGCGGCCGTTCTGGAAGGCGTTGTCGGCGCGCTGGAGCGAGACGGCGGAAATGCTGCTATCGCGACCGTCGGTGGATCTCCTGCTGCTGCCGCACAGTGAAACGAGCGTGGAGATCCGAGGTGGCGACGGGCGTGGGACGGCGATGGTACGACGCGAGGGGGACCGGTATCACTACCACTGCGGCACGGGTGATCCGCTCGGTCTTGGGGATGTCCACGGTGTATCGGAGACCGACGTGTGGGAGCGTTCGCTCGAGACGGATTATCCGGATGCGCTGGTGCAGATTCTGGCGCTGAACGATTGTCGCAGGACGGGGGATTTCATCATCAGCGCCACCCGCGACTGGGATTTCCGCGGGCGGTACGAGCCGATTCCGCACCGGTCGTCGCATGGGGCGTTACACCGGGACCACATGCTGGTGCCGATGCTGACCAACGTACCGTCATCGGTGCCGTACCGGCGCACGCAGGATGTGTTTCATCGCGCGATGGCGTTTCTTGGAGTTTGATGGGTGGCTCTGCAAACTTCTCAACGCAAAGGGGCAAAGGCGCAAAGGCGCAAAGGAAACGATTCGGGAACTGCGTCCGCGGTGCAGCTGAACAAGTATTTCCGCTCTGCTTTGCGTCGTGGCGTCTTTGCCCCTTTGCGTTGAGCAGTTTGTGCTGCCGCGACAGGGGGCGTGAGCTCTTCTGCGATCGTTTTACGCGTGTAGAGGTGGCGGGATCTTCTCCTTCTCCAGGATTCAGACGATGAGTGACGGCGCGCGCAGTTCGACGGTAGGGCTGGTCGCAGTGGCGGCGGCGATCGTGGCGAGTGCGTTTCTGGTGGCTGGCGCGGCGCGGGATGTCGGGCGGAAGAACGATGTGATCGAGGTGACGGGCAGCGCGCGGCGTGCGATCGTTGCGGACCTTGGCATCTGGAAAGGAACCGTCACGGTGCAGTCGCCCACGGTGCAGGGCGCCTACGGGGAAGTTTCGGGGTACGGCGATCGCGCGCGGGCCTGGCTCAGGGCGCGCGGGTTGCCCGACAGCGTGATCACGGTTCGGCCGGTGGAAACGCAGCGGATGATGGCGGTCACCAGCGATGGCCGGGAAACGGGGCAGATCGCCGGCTACAAGCTGTCGCAGACACTCGAGGTTCGGCTGAACGATCCGAAGGCGATCGAGCTACTGGCGCGCGAAGCGGGAGCATTGGCCGGTCAGGGGATTCCGATCGAGGCATCGTCGCCGGAGTATCTGTACACCAAGCTGGCCGAGCTGCGAATCGCGATGATGGGCGAGGCGACCGTGGATGCGCGGGCGCGGGCGGAGGTGATCGCGAAGGCGGCGGGGTCGAAAGTGGGCAACGTGCGGAGCGCGAACACCGGTGTGGTGCAGATCACGCCGCGGTTTTCGACCGAGGTGTCGGATTACGGGATGAATGATGTGACGAGTATTGAAAAGGACATCACCACGGTGGTGAAAGTGACCTTTGCGTTGCAGTAGGGAGCATGCAGGCGGCCACTGCGAACTGCGAACTGCGAACTGCGAACTGCGAACTGCCACTGCCACTGCCACTGCCACTGCATAACGCAAAGACGCAAAGACGCAAAGACGCAAAGAGGTCGGAGCGCGCGGCGAGCTCCTGCGCTACGGGTGGGCTGGATTGCTTTGGGAACAGCTGAACTGCGGCGGTTCCAGCAAGCCATGGTCCTGCCTGTCGCGTAAGTCAGTCCTGCGTGGGGTCGAACGCGTTGCGTCCTTACGCCTTTGCGCCTTTGCGCCTTTGCGTCAAGCTGTTGCCCTTTCCCGTGCGGTCTGCGGTCCGCGGTTCGTGACACACGGCGGGCGGAAACGGCGCTAGATTTGGTGTATGACCTGGCCTGCCCTGGTGTTGGCGCTGACGTGGCGCTGTGTGCGTGAGCCGACGCTGATCGGGCCGCTGCTGCTGGTGGGGTGGCGGTTCCGGCGGCGGAACTGGTATTCGCGGGCGCCGTTCCTGCCGATACCGGCGTGGGAGTACGTGCAGTGGCGGATGCACACGGCGTATGGCGACCATCATGCGGTGCCGCCGGTGGATGACATCGCGAACTACGCGCGATGGACCTGGCACTTGCCGACCTGACGTGACGCTGGTTGCGCCTGCGGGCTTTGCGCATCGGTTGAAGGCCGAGGCGTATGCGCGAGGGGCGATGATCGCGGGTATCGCGCGATTGGGGCCGATGGAGACCGCCAACGCGTTCGACGACTGGATTGCAGAGGGCTACGCCGGCGAGATGGCGTACCTCGAGCGTGGCGCGGCGAAGCGGCGCGATTCGACGTTCCCGGTTCCGGGTGCGGTGAGCGCGCTGGTGATTGGAGTGAACTATGGCGGCACGCAACCGGATGGTCCGATCGCGCGGTATGCGCGGGGCGATGACTATCACGATGTGCTGGTGCCGATGCTGCGCGGGGTGCAGGACTGGGCGTCGTCCGAGCTCGGCGTCGCGGTCCCCGGGAAAGCGTACACGGACACGGGGCCGATTCTGGAGCGGGATCTGGCGCGTCGGGCGGGACTCGGGTGGATGGGCAAGAACACGATGCTGATTTCACCGAAGCATGGGTCGTTCTTTTTTCTTGGGGTGCTGTTACTGGGGTTGGAGGTGGAGGTGGACGAACCGTTCACGAGTGATCATTGCGGGACGTGTACGCGGTGTCTGGAGGCGTGTCCGACGGAGGCGTTCGTCGCGCCGCGGGTGATGGATGCGAGGCGGTGTGTGTCGTATCTGACGATTGAGTTGAAGGGGGAGATTCCGGAGGAGTTGCGTGGCATGATGGGGGGGATGGTGTATGGGTGTGATATCTGTCAGGAGGTGTGTCCGTGGAACGTGAAGTTCTCGCAGGCGTTTTCGGTGGGGTCGCCGTTTGCGGCGCGGGAGTTCGTTGCGGGGAAGGACGCCGTGACGCTGGCGCGCGACATTCTGGCGCTCGATCAGGAAACGTTCAGTGCGGCGT
>CAYMQV010000331.1:2985-3862 GCA_964392395.1 uncultured Gemmatimonadaceae bacterium | reverse complement strand
GAGCGTATAGCCGAGCGCGTAGTAGGTGAACAGCGTCAGCGCGAGTGTGACCGGCACGGCCACCAGCACGACGATCGCCTCGCGCCAGCCGAGGAAGAGCCAGATGAGCGCCGTGACACTGAGGGTTGCGATAGCGAGATGGAGGATCAGCTCCTGTGCCTTTTCGCCAGCCGTCTCTCCGTAGTCGCGCGTCGTCGAGAGCGTGATGTTCGACGGAATCAGCCGCCCCTTCGCCTCGGACACCCGCTGCAGCACCGCGTGCGTGACCTTGGTGGCGTTGGCCCCCTTTCGCTTTGCCACGGCAATCGTGACGGCGGCTTCAGGTGCACCGCGTCCCTCGCGATGCGACACATACGACGTGGTCTCGCCGAAATCCTCGCGGACGTCCGCGACGCTGCGCAAATACACCGCCGAACCACTCCGGACCGACACGACCACGCTGCCCACGTCACGCGCATTCGTGAGCGGCGCACCAACGTCGATGCGCACGACTTTGTCACCTTCCGTCATTTCGCCGGCGGCGAGCCGCGCATTGGCGCCCTTCAGTGCCAGCATCACTTCGCCCGGGGTCACACCACTCGCGGCGAGCCGCGCCGCGTCGAGCATCACGCGAATCTGCTTCGGTGCTCCACCCGTCACGAACGTCTCGCCAACCTCGGGCACCGTCCGGATCTCGTCTTCGAGGTGCACAGCGACCTGCCGCAGCGCATTCGCATCCACAGCCGATGCGTGCAGCGTGAGCGCGAGCACCGGCACGTCGTCGATGGAATGCGCCTTGATGATCGGTGGCAGGGCGCCGACTGGCGCGCGATCCATCGCGCCCGCCAGCTTCGCCTGCACACGCGTGACGCTCCGCTCCTGATCCTCGCCCACCTTG
>CAYMQV010000331.1:0-2972 GCA_964392395.1 uncultured Gemmatimonadaceae bacterium | reverse complement strand
TTTTTCACGTCGATCATGGGCACGGAGATCTGCGGCTCCTCCTCGCGTGGCGTCGCAAGGATGCCAAGCACGCCCATCGCGAGCGATGCCACGATCACCAGCGGCGTCAGCTTCGAGTGCAGGAACGTCTGGGCCACCCTGCCCGATATCCCAAGTGAACGCGCCATCGTCAGTTCCCGCGCGACGCAGGCGTGACTGCGGTCGGTACGACGATCTCATCGCCGACAGCCACGCCGCTGGTGACGTCCACGGTGGTCGCAGACTGTACGCCGAGTCGAACCCAGCGCCGCTCGTCACGCTGCGCACCGCGCACGATCACGCCGGTGAGGTCGCCCTCGCGGATGATCGCGGCCAGTGGCACGAGCAGCGCATGCCGCGTCCCTGTGGGCAGAGACAGCACCGCTGCACTCCCCGCGCGGAAGTGCCGCGTCGGGTTGGCGACCGTCGCATTCACCGTGAACAGGTTCCCTGCATTCGCCGAGACGATGCCTTCGATGACCGCCGTCGCCGGTTCACCATCGATGGATGCGCGAACCGTCTGTCCGCGGGAGAGTGAGCGCACTGCATCCGCACCCACGCTCGCACTGAGGCGCAACGTGGCCACGTCCTGTACCAGCAGCAGCGGTGCACCGGGCGCCGCAAAGGTGCCTGGATCGGCGAAACGCTTGGCCACCACGCCGCTGAACGGCGACCGCACCGTGGCGTAGCTGCTGACGGCATCGAGTTCGCTTGCGGCTGCCCTCGCCGCTCGTACGCCGGCGTTTGCCCGCGCGAGCCCTGTCTCCGCCGCATCGTTCTGCGCCTTCGTCGCGGCACTGTCCGCATACAGGGCACGGAACCGCGCGGCATGCAGCGCGGCTTCCTGCTGCATCGCCTCGGCGTCCGCGATGGATGCCGCCACCTGCGACGCCTTGGCCGTCAGCTCGCGCGCGTCGAGGCGGAGCAACGGTTGGCCGGCCCGCACGAGATCACCCTCCTGCACGAGGACGGCGGTGACGGTCGCCATCAGCTTCGTGCTCAACGTCGCCTGCTGCATCGGCTCAGCCACGCCAGATGCTTCAAACGTTGCGATCATGACCGTGTCCGCAACGCGCACCGTGGTTCCATTGACTCGCGCGGGTGCTGCGCCAGCAGCCTGGGCTGCGTCCTTCTCGGAGCCAGCGCATCCGGCGAGCGCGATCAGTGCCGCCATCGCGGCGATGCCGACGCGCGCGTGAAATCGCGGCGCAGAGCGGTCGAGAGTTGGAATCACCAGCAGTGAGGAACGCGTAAGGTCAGTCATGGCGAGCAGTCCGGAAGTCGTGAGTGATGCGTGTGCAGTCGGCTCAACCGTCGTCGATGTGGCGCGCATCAGTGCGTGCCCTCGAGTGCGGCAGCGAGGTCCGACGGATTCGTGCCGGTCGCGCGGCGGTGCGCCGCGAGCGCGCTGATGAGCGAATAGCGTGCGGCTGACTGCGCCAGCGCAGCGCCTGTCGCCGTGGATTCGGCGCCCAGCAGTTCGGCCACGGTGGTCAGACCGCCCGCATAGCGCTTCTCCACCAACCGATGCGCTTCGCGACTCTGCTCGTCGGCGCGCGCGGCGAGATCGAGTCGCTCGATCGCCACGATCACATCGCGACGTGTGATGTCTGCGTCCAGCCGCGCTTGTGCGCGCGTCGCATCCTCACCGGCGCGCGCCGTCGCGCTCCGCGCACGCGCGACGGCGATCTCGGTCAGCTCACTGCCGCCGCTGAAGGGCGACCAGGTCGCCATGACGCCGACGGTCCAGTTCGGCTTGCCGCCGTAGAGGGCTGTCGGTGAATTCCAGTCATAGCGGGCGAAGCTGTTGACGCGCGGGAGCAGTGCTGCCGATGCGCGGCGACGGTCGGCAGTCGCCGCAATCGCGGTGGCGCGCGCCGCCAGCACGTCCGCGCGTCCATTGGTGCCGTCGGAGCGAGCGGAGAGTGTGTCGCGCACCGCGATCGCGCGGACCGTGGCGTTGTCCGGCAGTGCCGCAGGCAGAACCGGTGGCGTACCGTCCGGCCGGCCCAGGATCAGCGCCACCTGCAGTGCTGCCGTGCGGACGTCGTTGCGCGCCGAGATCAGCTGCGAGGCGATGTCGGTCGCGCGCACGTTCGCCTGCAGCAGATCGGCACGCGTGACGAGCCCCTGCTGCAGCAACGCCTGCACTTGTCGTGCTGCCGCGTCGCCGGCGCGCTGTGCCTGCCTCAGCGTCAGGACCGTCTCCGACGCGAGGACGGCGCCGTAGTAGGCGCGTATGACTGTGGCACTTGTCGTGCGCGCTGTCCACGCCGCCGTGGCGTCGGATGCGTCAGCGTTCGCGCGGGCGGCACGGAGCCCCATCCACGCATCGGCATTCAGCATTGGAACCTCGAGCACCAGTCCGCCCTGGACGTTGCTGATCGCCGATGGATCATTGAGGCGCGCCGGATCAAACGCGGCCGCCGTGGCGCGGCGCTGGCGCAGCACGGCGCCGAACGCGCCAATCGGATCGGTCGTTCGGACGACGCCGCTTTCCACCCGTGCACTCGGCAGGATGCCCTTGAGGGGCAGCCGGGCGCGGGCCCGATCCGCGGTCGAGGTGCTCGACGCGAGGCGGTTGCCGAAGCCACGGCGCTCGGCCTCGCGCAGGGCGTCGGCGAGCGTGAACGGCACGGCGCCCTCAGCCAGCCCGATTCTGGCCAGCGCCGGCCTGGTGTCCCGTATCGGCGGCAGTTGCGCCGGCAGGGTGGCGGGCGGCGCGAGGACACCGACCATCAGCGCGGCCGCGATCCCTCGGACGACCCACGAGGCAAAGGTTTTGTTGTTTTGCATATGAGCATATACGTAACTACGCATATATGAATCGTCAAGATGCAGTCGCAGGCATCGGTGGCCGGAGACGGCCTCGTGGGCGCCGGTCAGCGTCGAAGCGGATCGCCGAGGCGTTGTTGCGGGTCGAACAGCTCACCCCGGAACGTCTGCATGAACAC
>CAYMQV010000330.1:0-3882 GCA_964392395.1 uncultured Gemmatimonadaceae bacterium | reverse complement strand
TCATGGCGATCATGTCACGCCGTGACGCTCCGCTCGGAATGTCGGCGGCGCGCACGACACGCATCGCACCGTCGAGGAAGCTCCCGACGACGGCCCGCCCCGTTGCCCCGTGCGACCGAAGTGCCTCGATCACGGCTGGTGCCCCATCGACCGTTTTGCATTCGATGATCACGGGGATCGTTCGCGTCAGATCGAGGACCTCGTCGAGCATCGGGATCGGCGTGCGACGCGTCGGGCGAAAGTCGCCGTCGAAACATGCCGCCGCATCCAGGCGTCGGAGCGCACCGATGCTCGAGTGCTCGATCAGCAGGTGCTCACCGCACGTCCGCTGCGTACTGGCGTCGTGGTGCACCACCGCAACTCCGTCGCCGGTGACACGCACGTCGAATTCGACCGCGTCGACACCGAGATCGAGGGCGTGCTGGAATGCCGGCAGCGTGTTCTCCGGCCGTACGCCTGCCGCGCCGCGATGTCCAATTACGAGCGGTAAACCTGGGTGGAGCAGCAGCGACATCGCCAGCAGAACCGAAAAGGGGTGATGCGCAACGGGGCGGCTCGCGAACCGCGAACCGCCCCGTGCGTCCTGCGACGAAAGCACTCAGAACGTATACTGCAGCTTGGTGAGCGCCAACCGGCCGAGGGCCGGCACGCCGACGAACGTGGCAACCTTGTTGTCGAAGACGTTCTGCACGTTCAGGCTGAAGGTCACACCCTTGCCGATTGTCGCGAAGCGCTTCGAGAACTGCACGTCGAACTGGTTGCTGACCCCGACACCAGGATACCGGAACTGGCCGGCACCGCTCGGGTTGAGCACGTTGCTCTCGTAGACGCCCGAATTCACCGGAAATGCGTCCGTGTACCGCCAGCGGGTCTCGAAACCAACGCCGTTCTCCTGGCCCAGGTAGCGCGCCGTGACGGTCGTTTTCGCACCCGGTGCGTTCAGCATCAACGAGTTACCGATCGAACCAACCTGCAGCTCGTCAAACACCACCCGGTTCACGACACTGCCGGTCCAGTCGAGCGCGAAGTCCTGCGTGAACTGGTACGACATGCCGAGGTCAGCGCCCCAGACGTTGATCGTCTTGTCGACACGCTGGTACGTCGCGCGCGGATTCCAGTCCCTGTTGACCTCATCGGTGAAGCCGATGGTCCCCAGCGGCACGCCGGCCAGCAGCGGCGTGAGGCCGCTTGCGGCACCACCGGCCAGCGCCGGCACCTGCGCGGACAGGGCAGCACCGAGCGCCGCAGCCTGCCCGGCCGTCAGACGACCCGCCGTCACTTCCGCATTGATGTAGGCCGGAATGGCACCGGCCAACGCGGCACCAGCCTGCGCCCCGACAAAGGCGCCGGTCTGTGCCGGATTGGCGAACACGAGCGGCGTAGCCAGCGATGCAGTGACGGCACCGCCGCCGCGCTGCTGCGCCCACGCGCTGTAGTCGAATGACAGCTTGCCACCCATCCCGAGCCCCTTGTAGCCAATTTCGAACGTATTGTCGAACGACGCGTTCAGCGGCTTCAGATCAACCACGGCCGAGGGCGCAATGATCGTCGCTCCAAGGCGGGTCACCGTGCCAACCTGCGCATTCGTCGGTACGGTCGTGGCGAGGCGCGATGCCACGGCCCCACCGAGGGCCGTCGCCAGGCTCCCGATCTGCGCCGGCGTCAGGCCGAGTGCGGAGAGACCGCCCAGACCCGGTGCGTACGCCTGCGCCAGCGCGCCCGCGAACACCGGCTGACGGAAGCTGGCCAAAGCATTTACTCCCGCTGCTCCGCTCGCGCCAACGACCGAGGTGCCATTGCTGATGAATGGCGACCGCATGCAGAGGTTGCCGAAGCCGCTGGTGGTGCCGCAGCTGCGATCGAATGCCATGCCGACCTTCGGCCGGTTCCCTGTCGCGACGACGTCGTACGTCGGCAGGTTGAACGGCACGAGCGACGGATTGCGGCGGAATCCACCAATGTCCACCACCGACGGCAGGTCGAGGAAGAACGAGAAGTTCGCCGGCGTATTGAACGACCGGTTGAACGTGAAACGCAGCGACTGGTTCTCGGCCGCCTTGAACGTCAGCGCGGCGCGTGGCGAGATGAACTGGCCGTCAATCACCGTGGTCTTGTCGACACGCAGTGCGGCGAGGAAATCCCAGCGACTGCTGAGTGCCGTCTTGCCCTGCACGTAGCCGCCGTACTCCGTGACATCGTCGACCGCCTCGTTGTTGCCGTTGATCGTGTTGCCCGTCTGCGGATTCGTCTTGATGTAGTCAACACCGTAGATGAAGTCGGTGCGGCCCTTCTTCAGGCCGAATCCGTGCTGGATCTGGCCCGTATAGACCCGCGACTTGTCCACGATCGGCTGGCCATTGCGCAGCAGGAACGTCCCGCGCGAGTCGCCCCCGTTCTCGTTGCCGGCATTGCTGATGTTGGCGAAGCCCTGCATGAACAGGCGTCCGAAGCGGATGCGCTGCTGGAAGTTCTGGTACGACCAGTTGCGAATCTGCGACGCGCCGTTGGCACCGGTCAACTCGATCGCGCTCGGCACCTTGGTCATGCTGACGGTGGTGATGAACTCGGAGTTGTCGGTCGGGCGGATGTCCATCCGCGCCTCACCATTGAGCCGCTCGAAGCCGAAGTCACGCTGGTTGGCCACGAACTGGCGCGTGCCGCCAGGCGTCAGCGGGCGCGAGATCTGCGCCGGCTCGCCTGGATCGTTGTACTGGAAATCCTCGCCTTTCATGTACTCGCCGCTCAGCTTGTAGCCGAAGCGCTTGCCAGCCGTGCCCGCGTGGCGGAATGCGCCACGGAAGATGCTCTGCTGGCCACCCTGCACCGACAGCGTCGTGCCCTGCGAGGAAAATGGGGACTTCGTGATCACGTGCAGCACGCCGGCGCCAGAGTTCGGTCCGTACAGTGCCGACGCCGGGCCGAGCAGCAGCTCGACGCGCTCGATGTCTTCCGACTGACCCAGCGAGAGATATGGCACGTTGACGCGGAGCGATGGAACGCCGGCGAATCGATAGTCCTGCAGCATGAGCAACGCGCCGCTGAAGGCATTGTTGAAACCGCGCGCGACGATCATCGACTGCGCGATACCACCATTCGACACGTCGATTCCAGGCTGACCCTTCACCAGGTCGGCGACGCTGATCGACGGCTTCCGTTCGATCGTCTCCCGCGTCACGACCGAGAGGGCCGCCGGCGCATCGAGCGCCTTCTCCGGCTTGCGGGAGGCGGTGGTGACCACCTGGTTCAGCTGGGTCGGGATCTCGTCGAGCGCCGCGTTCAGCTGCGTCGGCTGGCCGGCGCGGATTGAAATGCCAGGGAAGCGCTGCAACTGGTAGCCGATCCGACTGACGGTGACCGTATACGTACCGGCGGCGACATTCGGCACGGCGTAGAGGCCGGTTTCGCCGCTGGTCGCGACGCCTGCGATGCGTGCGCCGTCGGAGACGGAGATCCTGGCGTTATCGAGGGGGCGTCCGGCGTCCTTGGTCGTGATGCGACCAGTGAGCGAGCCGCCCTGCGCGGCTGCGGTTGCGGCGAAGATCAGGCTCGCCACGGCAGGCAGGAGTCGGCGTACGGAGAAAGTCTGCACTCAGCACCTCGGGGTGGGGGTGAGGCAAGCCGGTCACTCAGAGAGTGCGCGTCACACTGACGCTGGGAGACGGCCCGCCCACGAGATCCGTTGGGTATCGGTGGGCCGAAGCTCGCCGCAAGAACGAGCCACGTCAATAGAGCGCGAGGGGGCCCTGATGAAATCGTAACCCGCTGGCAATCGGCGACATCCGGCCAGGACCGCCCTTGGTGCACGGACAGACGCGGACCACCGAGTGCGTTCCGCCGTCAGCGCATGGCCGCGGGGGGACCTTCAGGGACCCTCAATACGAT
>CAYMQV010000329.1:0-3989 GCA_964392395.1 uncultured Gemmatimonadaceae bacterium | reverse complement strand
CGGTGGTGGCCATGGGAAGGACAGGCGGTACCGGTCAACCTGACGTTTGGCGGCTGGCTTGGCGGTGCGCGCCACTGGCATTTCGCCATGATGTGGCTGCTGGTGGCCAATGGCCTGCTCTATCTCGGTTATCTGTGGGTCAAGGGAGAATGGCGCGAGCTCGCCCCGCGTCGAGGATCGATTCCAGACGCGACGGAAATGGCGAAGTTCTATCTCGGCTTGCGGCGCAAGCATCCCATCCAAGGCAAGCACAACGCGCTCCAGAAGTACGCCTACAGCACGATGATCGTGCTGGGTGTCGTCTCGGTGGTGTCGGGTGTCGCGATCTGGAAGCCGGTCTCATTGGGTTGGCTGGCTGCGGCGATGGGCGGGTATCACCTGGCACGCTGGTGGCATTTCACTGCCATGCTGAGCCTCGGCCTGCTGGTGGTGGTGCATGTCGTGATGGTATTCGCCGTCGATCCGTACGCGATTCGTGCGATGACCACGGGTGGCTATGACGACGACCGCTTCTCTCCCGAGGCCCGCAATGCACGACCATTCACCAATCTGGCTCCGGCGAAAGTCGAGGAAGGCGCATGACGGTGCACCGCGAAATTCTGCGAAAGGCAGACGAAGCGGTCGAGCGCGCGCGCGAGACTGGCCGCCTCGATCGCCGCGCATTCATGCGGCTCTCGACGCTCGGCATCAGTGCGACTGTGTTGTCGGCGTGCAACAGTTCCGGTCCGGCATCGGCAGGAAAGCTGCTGGCCTACGCGACGACGCAGAACGAAAAGTTCGAGCGCTGGCTGCTTGGCGCAAACATGCCGTCGCGTACCGGGCGCCTCACCCCGGCCGGTGCGCGATTTCCATCGTACTTCATCAGCGATTCGGTGCCGATGTGGGATACGGCAGCACGTGGCGTATGGACGCTCGAGATCAGCGGTGCCGCCAGGACGCCACGCACGTTCACCTACGATGATCTGCGTGGCATGAAGCTGGCCACGCAACGCGTGCCGCACTACTGCGTGGAAGGGTGGACCGCGGTGGCCGATTTCACCGGCGTGCCGATGCGTGCGCTGCTCGAGACGGTGCAGCCGACGGCCGATGCGAAGGCTGCTGACTTCATGAGCTTCGACGACGGCTACCATGAGAGCTGGGACATCGAAAGCACCATGCACCCACAAACGATGGTGGTGCTGGCGAAGGATGGCCAACGGCTGTCGCCGGCGTATGGCGCGCCGGCGCGGATTCACGGCCCGGTGAAGCTTGGCTACAAGAACACCAAGTACCTGACGAAGATCGTGCTGATGCCGTCGCAGAATGGCGGATACTGGACCGATCGCGGGTACGAGTGGTACGGCGGCACGTGAGCGATCAGCGCGGGATTTCGTTGTTGTAGAGCCAGATCGCCCGTGAGTAGCGCTCGTCGCCACGTGCGATCTGCGTCGCGCGATGGAACGCAACGCCGAGCGCGCCCTTTTCACTCAACGCCCAATGCCACCCAGCTCCATCAACTTCCAGACATCCACCGGAATGGCTCCAGGCTCGGTGCCTTCGATGAACCATTCGACGTAGCGCTTTGCCGCCAGCGTTCCGTCCGTTGCCGGCAGCCCCGTATCGCGATCCAGTGCAACCGACAGCACACCGGGCGGCGGCAACCATGGCACGGTGGCCCGGCCACCTTCGTAGTACGCCTGGACCGTGCGTCCGAAAATCGGTGCTGCGACCGTGCCGCCGGCCGCCTGTCCGCCGGCGATCGGCTTCGGCGTATCGTAGCCGACCCAGACCGCGCCGACGATTTCCGGCGTCATGCCGACGAACCAGACATCGGTGCTGCCATTCGTGGTGCCGGTCTTCCCAGCCACCGGAATTCGCGCCGGCACATACTTCCGCACCGCCGTCGCCGTTCCGCGTTCCACCACATCGCGCATCATTTCGCGCAGCACGAAGGCCACGCGGTTGTCCAGCGCATACTGTGGTGCCGCAATCCGCGGCGCCCAGACGGTGCGACCGCTCCGATCTTCGACCCGCTGCACGAACCGCGGCTTCACCGCCGCGCCGCCGTTGGCGATCGTACCGTATGCCGACGCCATGTCGAGCGGGCGCACGCTGGCGGTGCCGATCGCGCTCGATGGGTATGGCTGAATCGTGGCATCCAGGCCCATGCGCTTCGCCAGTGCCGCAACACTGTCGATCGTCACCTGCATTCCCAACTGCACCGCCACCGGATTGCGCGACTGGACCAGCGCCTCGCGCATCGTGAGTGGACCGAGAAACTTTCCATCGGAGTTCTCGGGCGAGTAGACCTGCCCATTCGGCAGGACGATGCTGAGTGCGGTATCCTGCTCGATCGTGTTGGCGGGGATTCCCTGAAGTAATGCCGTACCGTACACGAACGGCTTGAAGCTCGAACCGGGCTGACGACGGCCGTCGATCACGCGATCAAACGACGAAGTCGCGAAATCCTTCCCGCCAACCAGCGCCAGGACATCGCCGGTGAGCGGCGACAGCATCACGACCGCACCCTGCAGCGTCCCGGCCGGTGGCGCTGGCGCGGTGCCCTTTTTCGGTTTCCGCCGCGGTGTCTCGGCGCTCGACACCACCTCGCGCAGCGCACGGGCGGCCGCGCGCTGCAGCCCCGGATCGATGGTGGTGAAGACGCGATACCCGCCCTCGCGTAGGTTCACGCCACCGCGTTCCGCCTGCACCCGCACCACGTTCACCATGTAGTTGAAGCTGTCGTCCACCGAGGTCCGCGTCGTCACCAGGGGCTGGGCCTGCGCGGCGGTTTTTTCGGCGGCGGTGATGTAGTTTTGCCGCGCCATCAGCGCCAGCACGACATTGCGACGCTGCTTCACCCGGTCGGGGTACTTGACCGGATCATAGAGCGCCGGGCCCTTGGGCATCGCGGCCAGCGTCGCCGCCTCTGCCAGCGTGACCCGCGACGCCGACTTGCTGAAATAGTGCCGCGCTGCCGCATCGATGCCGTACCACCCGTGCCCGAAGTGGATCGTGTTGAGATACGCCTCGAGGATCTGCGCCTTGGAATAGCGCCGCTCCATGTCGCGCGCCGCCGTCTGCTCCCGCAGCTTCCGGCCGATCGATGCATCGCGACGGTCGATCAGATCGGGGTGCATGTTCCCCACCAGTTGCTGGGTGATGGTGCTCGCGCCACGGGCATTGCCCATCACGGCATCCTTCACCGCGGCCGCCACACCCACCAGGTCGACGCCGTCGTGCTGGTAGAAGCGCTGGTCCTCGACGGCCACGAACGCCTGACCGAGATACCGTGGCAGCGAACTGATCGATACACTCGTCCGGACCTGCTTGCCGAATTCTCCGATCACGCTCCCATCCCGGGCCAGCACGACCGACGATTGCGG
Organism: uncultured Gemmatimonadaceae bacterium; assembly: GCA_964392395.1. GTDB lineage: Bacteria > Gemmatimonadota > Gemmatimonadetes > Gemmatimonadales > Gemmatimonadaceae > JACMLX01. Next base: position 624 of record CAYMQV010000329.1, on the reverse strand, counting down.
CAGGGGAACGATTGCTGCGGGGTCGGTGCCTTGCGCACCCGCGGTCGTGGCCAGCAGCGCAAGGCCGAGAAGATATTGGTTCACGGTGGCTAATCTATCGTCAGCGGGTAACATGGAACTGCCGGCGTCTTTGCCTGCCCCCGAACGCCGTAACTTTCCTGCATGCCCCGACTGCTCCGCCTTGGTCTCGCGCAGTTTCGCCCCGCCAAGGCCAATTACGCTGCCAACCGATCACAGGTCGCCGCGCTTCTCGCCCAGGCGATCGCGGAGCATCCACGGCCGGATGTGGTCCACTTTCCCGAGACGGCCCTCACCGGCTACTTCCTCGAGGGAGGCGTACGCGACCTGGCGGTGACCGCGGGAACACTGGCCGCCGACCTGCAGCACGACTGTGCACAAATCGCGCCGGCCGGCACGACGATCGACGTCGTGATCGGCTTCTATGAGCGCTGGCGGAACACGTTGTACAACAGCGTGATGTACGTCACGCTGGGTGGCAGCGGCCCAGTGATTCGTCACGTGCACCGCAAGAACTTTCTTCCCACGTACGGGTTGTTCGACGAGGCCCGTTTTGTGGAAGCAGGCCGCGAGATTCGCGCGTTTGACACGGCGTGGGGGCGCGCC
>CAYMQV010000328.1:0-4011 GCA_964392395.1 uncultured Gemmatimonadaceae bacterium | reverse complement strand
CTTCGGGAGCAGGAGGTCGCAGGTTCAAATCCTGTCACCCCGATGGTTGGAACTGCAGGTAGAGAAAGGACGTAGCCCCTGTCGCGTATACGCGGCGGGGGCTTTGTGTATACGTATACCGTATACGTCCTGGCTCAGCGGAACGATCGGCCGCGACACTGATTCCCATCGGATTCTCGCCCCGATTCGGCCCGTGGAAGGTCCGGGTCAGGCCGTGAGCAGCGCCGCCGGGATCACCCCGATCCCATCCGCTCGACGATAGGCGTGGCTGCCGGTTGTCACGATCAGCGCATCAAGCAGGTCATCCTTCAGTCGTCCCTGCAGCCACAAGAGATGCCGCACGTCCGCGTCGTCGACCGTGGCGCTGAGCTTGACCTCGATGGCAATCACGCGACGGTCCTCGCGCTCGACGATGAGGTCAATTTCCCTCCGACCGTCGTGCTCGCGGAAATGGCTGACCGTGGCGGAAGACGCTTGAGCGCAAACCCGCACGGAGAGGGTGACCAACGACTCGAAGAGCTGCCCGAGCAGTGCACCATCCTTCGGCGTGAAATTGGGCAGCATGCTGGACGCGTCACCGTGCAGCAACGCGCCACGGTCGACGCCGAGCAGCCGTGCTGCGAGGGCTGGATCCACCAGGTGGTGACGCGGCGCCTGAACCAGCCGCGCGAGCTTGCCGTGCGTCGGACTCCATGCCGGGACTGGGTCCAGTACCCAAAGCGATTCGAGCACGTCCCGGTACATGGCGGTCGTCGGCTTCGAGGCCGTCTCACCCGCGCCCGCGGTCGCCGCATCGCGGATCTTCGCCAGCGACGTCGTTGTGGCGGTCGCTGCTGCGTACGCCGTCATCCACCGGCGCAGCGCCACGGGCTTTCGGACGGCGTGGCCCTGGTCGACGAAATCACGATCAGCGATGCGCTGGAGGTAGCCATCGAGTTGCGCCTTCAGGGCCCGCTCGCTCAGGCCGCGGAGGCCGGGAAAACCCGAGGCCAGCACTTCGTCGGCATAGTCCGAGAGCGCCATCGTGCTCGTCCCGCCCAGCGGCGGTCGGGCTCCGGTCAGGAGATCCCGCAATGAGACGGTCGGCATGACTAAGCCGCGCTCTGCGAGTGCAAGCGGTCGCATCCGCACTGAGACGATGCGGCCGGCACCGGAGTGGGTCGGCGCATCGGTCGACACAGCGGATCCCGCCAAGAGGTACTGCCCCGGTTCCGCCCCCGCATCGACCCGTCGGCGAACAGCATCCCAGATGGCTGGAACGTGTTGCCATTCATCGAACAACACCGGCGCCGGGGCGTTCAACAGCACGCTCGGGTCAGCCTGTGCGAGTTGGCGGTGTGCGATGGTGTCGAGCTCGAACACCGTCGCGACGCGTCGCGCGGCCGTCGCCGTTTTCCCGACGGCTTTTGGCCCTTCCAGCACCACCGCGGGCAGTTCCGCGAGCAGGATGTCGAGCTCGCTATCAACGATCCGTTGAGCGTAAGGACGCATGGTTCCTTGTGGGTTGAGACAGGTCGGCGAAGTGGAGAAGCTTTTGTACTTTACCATCCACGCGCCACAAACATACCCATCCACGCTTCGTCTGTATAGCCATTCACGCAGCATGTGCTTTCCCGACCACGCGAAAGACCCAAGTGGGTGTTGCGCCGGTCGCCGCGGCCTGCTGCAGCCCCTCAGCGCACGCCGCGTGGGAACGCACGACGGGGTGGCGCAGCGGGCAGCACGTCATCCCGGATCACGAACTGGCAATTCACCACGGGATCCACCCGCCCTCCGCAGCGTCATGCGGATCGGTGCACCTCGCTCGATCGACGCGCTGCGCATGCAAGGTTGGACAGCACAGCTTACTTTTTTCGGGGTGTGGCTTAGCCCGGTAGGGCGCGTGCTTCGGGAGCAGGAGGTCGCCGGTTCGAATCCTGTCACCCCGATGGTTGGAACTTCTGGAACTTCAAAGACTTAGCCCCTGTCGCGTATAAGCCTCGGGGGCTTTGTGTATACCGTATACGTTCGGGTCGTTTCTCGCCTGTTTTGCATATCCGCGAGAGGCGCGAACCGACCCGGCAAAAGGTGTTTGCCCGACCGTCATTTCAGCGTACGATTGGGGATGACCCAGAAGCCCAGCACGCCATCGGTCGCGACCAAGGTGCGTCGACCCTTCGACTCCAGCCGCGCGAAAGTCGGGCCCATCCTCGGCGGCCTGTCTGAGGAGTCCGCGCAGGATCCCCAGTGGCTGCGTCGTCGGCTCGATCTTGCGGCTGGGCCCGGCGAACACCCGTGGCAGGCATAGGACCTCAGGGTCCTCGAGCGCTACCACGATCCGGCTCCTGGCGCGACAGAGCCAGAGGAGCCGGGGCGGCACCAGATCTGTCGGCATCTCAGCGCACCGTGGGGGGTTCCGGTGACCGAGCCGTCTGCGACCTGTTCATCGTCGAGGCCGCGCCGCATCGTGTTTTTACCTGAGCGATGTCGCGCGGACCCCGGCGTCAGCCGACGCCACAAACGGTGTGCCCGCCACACCGAACCCCTCGCGCACCGACACATACCATCGCCTCGCCTCGTCCTGTCGTCCGAGACGGCGTAGCGTCTCGCCACGCGCCAGCCGATCCAGATGCTGCCCGAGAGCGGGATGCTGCGCGCGGAGCCGTGCCGGAAGATCCGGGATGCTGCCCTCGAACGCCGCGATCGCCGCCGTGAGACTGCCCAGCCGGAGCTGCCAGTGCCCCGTCACAGCCTGTGACAGTGCGACGGCCAGTCGGGATTCCGACGTGGGGCGCTTCTTGAGCGCCTCCACCGCCGCCGTAACACCCGCAGCGTCACCGAGCCGCACGCTCAGCATACCGACCAGATACTGCCGCACATCATCACGTTCCATCGACGACAGGTCGTTGCCCGCCGGTATCGGCTGAGCGCGACGCGCCTGCACTGCAGATCGCAGCGCGCGCAACGTGTCCGGGATGACCACCACAGAGGGCATGAGCGCTGACAGTGCGCGCGCTTCTGCTGCTCGATCAGGGTCAAGAAGTACCGCGCTGCGATAGTGCGCGGTGGCGGCGTCCCATTGACCATCCGCCACGTCGAGCGTCGCCAGCGCGAACAACCCATCTTCGCGCGTGCCCGGCCCTGCCGCAAGCACGGTGGCGTACGCACGTGCCGTGGCGCGGTCCCTGACATCGGTGCTGATACGATGTAACGCGACGCGGGCCAGGTCCGGCTCGTCGATCGGTGCAACCGCTGCACGCCGCGAACCCGCACCGGCAATGCGACGACGGTGCAGCGCGGTGTACGTCGCCCTCACTCCCGGCTGCTCCCCGGCGCTGTTCGGACTGAAGTACATGCTGTAGAGCGTATCGAGTTGCCCGATGCGATCGGCGTTCGCGGCGAGGTCCATCAGGTACACCGTCACTTCACGGTTCCGTGGATCGAGTGCCATGACCCGTTGAAACGCTGCGGCGGATTCCTCGATCGGACGACCGTAGTACGGGTTGCTGCCAAACTGCACTTCGCCGAGCAGCATCCACGCTTCGACGTCGGTCGGGTAGTCGGTCACGATCTGCGCGAACTGCCGCTCGGCCTGTACCGCACTGCCGAATCGCAGCGTGGCATAGGCACGGATGAGCGACTGCTGCCTCGGCGGCAGCGACGCAGCCAGCTGCGATGCCTTCCGCGCCGCACGGGCGCTGAGGGAATCCACGTCGTTCCATCGGGCGGCCCGGGCCAGACGGTACCAGGCCAGTGCGAACATCGAGTCGGCGGCGACGGCGTCTGAAAACTTGGCAACGGCGGCCGCCGGTCGTGCATCGCGCAACTCGCGTTCACCATCGAGATAGTCGCGGAGCGCGCGGGTGGATGTGGTGGTCGCAGCGGCGATTCCGGCAATCGTGTCGCCGGGTGCCAGCAGCTCGGTCGCAATCAGCTGGCGCACCAGTGCATCGATACCCGGCACCAATGCGCCGGAGTCGGCCACGGTGGTCTGCGCACGACCGATTTCGCGACCATCGATCGCGCGCAACG
>CAYMQV010000327.1:0-4031 GCA_964392395.1 uncultured Gemmatimonadaceae bacterium | reverse complement strand
TCCGTCGCGCCGCGACGACGGATCCACACCTTCCTCGCCACCTCCGATGTGCACCTGAAGTACAAGTTGCAGATGAGCCGCGAGCAGGTGATCGCCCGGGTGAGCGAGATGGTGGCCTATGCTGCCTCATTCGTCGACGATGTGGAGTTTTCGCCGGAAGACGCATCACGCAGCGACGTCGCCTTTCTGCACGACGTCCTGCGCGCGGCGATCGAGGCCGGCGCCACCACGCTCAACATTCCGGACACGGTCGGGTATGCGACGCCCGACGAGTACTTCGCCCTCATCAGCGGCATCCGCACCGCAGTGGTTGGTGATCGTCCCCTCACGATCTCGACGCATTGCCACGACGATCTCGGCCTCGCGGTGGCGAACTCGCTGGCCGGCGTGCAGGCCGGTGCGCGGCAGATCGAATGCACGATCAATGGACTCGGCGAACGTGCCGGCAACGCGGCCCTCGAGGAAGTGGTGATGGCCCTGCGGACCCGTCGCGCACGGTATGGCATCGATACTGCGCTCCGCACCGAGGAGATCGGGCGGGCGTCACGTCTCGTCTCACGCTGCACCGGTGTGCGTGTGCCACCGAACAAGGCGATCGTCGGCGCCAATGCCTTCGCGCACGAAGCCGGCATCCATCAGGATGGCATGCTCAAGCATCGCGACACCTACGAGATCATGCATGCCGAGCATGTTGGGCTCGAGGGCGGCCGACTGGTGCTGGGGAAGCACTCGGGTCGTGCGGCGTTGCGCGCGCATCTGGCCACGCTGGGTCATGTGCTGCAGGATGCCGAGTGCGACGCCGTCTTCGCCCGGTTCAAGGAAGTCGCCGATCGCAAGAAGGTGGTGGATGACCGCGAACTCGAGGCGATCGTCGCCGGTGAAACGCATCGCGGGTCGTCCACTTACCGGCTGGAACTGGTGCAGGTCTCCTGCGGCACTCACGCCATTCCGACGGCGACGGTGAAACTTCGCGGCCCGGACGATCGGGAGCTGGTCGCCGCAGCACAGGGAGACGGGCCGGTCGATGCCGTGTGCCGTGCGATCAATGACTGCGTCGGCGACATCGGTGAACTGATCGAGTTCTCGGTCGACGCGGCGGCCGAAGGCATCAACGCGGTGGGCGGTGTGTCGATCCGACTGCGCGAACGCGGGGCACAGGGCGACGAGGGTGATCCTGTCGCGCACGATGACTCACCGAGAGTGACGGCCAGCGGCTTCGGCGTGCATACCGATATCATCGTTGCGACAGCCGAAGCCTATGTGGCCGCGGTGAATGGCCTGATCCGCACTCGCGCACGTCGGATGGTGAACGAGGTGGCCGCATGATGCCGCCGCGGACGCTCTTCGAAAAGGTGTGGGATGCGCATGTCGTGCGCGACGGTACGGGTGATTCGCCGTCGGTGCTCTACGTCGATCTGCATCTCGTCCACGAGGTCACGTCGCCGCAGGCGTTCACGATGCTGCGGGAGCGCGGGCTGAAGGTGCGCCGCCCCGATCGCACCATGGCCACCATGGATCACTCGACGCCGACGATGGCGACCGGGGGACGAATCACCGTGCTCGATCCCGCTGCCAGCAGGCAGCTCGATGCGCTGGCCGCCAGTTGCGCCGAGCATGGCATCCCGTTGTATGGACTGGGCGATGATCGGCGCGGAATCGTGCACGTCATCGGCCCGGAGCTGGGGCGCACACAGCCCGGCATGACCATCGTCTGCGGCGACAGCCACACCAGCACACACGGTGCCTTCGGTGCATTGGCATTCGGCATCGGCACCAGTGAAGTGGGTCACGTGCTGGCTACGCAATGTCTGCTTCAATCGAAGCCGAAGACGATGGAAGTCCGGGTGGATGGTGCGCTGCGCCCGGGCGTCTCGGCCAAGGACATGATTCTGGCGATCATTGCGAAGATCGGCGTTGGCGGCGGCACCGGCCACGTGATCGAGTATCGTGGCGAAGCGATTCGTGCCCTCGACATGGAAGGCAGGATGACGGTGTGCAACATGAGCATCGAAGCGGGAGCGAGGGCAGGGATGATCGCCCCCGACATGACGACCTATGCGTGGCTGGCCGGTCGCGATCAGGCGCCGAGTGGTGATGCCTGGCGTGATGCGATGGGGCGGTGGCATGAACTCGTGACGGATGACGGTGCATCGTTCGATCGGAGCGTCGTCTTCGATGCCTCGACAATGTCACCGATGATCACCTGGGGTACGAATCCTGGTATGGCCATACCTGTGGATGGCCGCCTTCCGATCGCCGCTGACGTGGCCGACACGTCGAATGACCGTGCCTGTGCGTACATGGGCTTCACACCCGGCCAGAGTCTGCTCGGCCAGCCGGTGGACGTCGTCTTTGTCGGCAGTTGTACGAATGGTCGACTCGACGATCTCCGTGCCGCCGCCGGTGTGATGAAGGGGCGTCGCGTGGCCGCGAATACGCGGATGCTGGTGGTGCCGGGTTCGCAACGGGTGAAGCGCGACGCCGAGCGCGAGGGACTGGCCGACATCTTCCGCGCCGCCGGTGCGGAATGGCGGGAGAGCGGCTGCTCGATGTGCATCGCAATGAATGGCGATACCGTCGCGAGCGGTGAGTACGCGGTGAGCACCAGCAATCGTAATTTTGAAGGCAGGCAAGGGAAGGGGGCACGAACACTGCTCGCGTCCCCGCTGACCGCTGCGGCATCGGCCGTGGCCGGCATGGTCGCGGATCCACGGAGCCTGCTGTGAATCAGCCTTGGCCACCACTCGCGTCGCACGCAGTGCTGGTGGCGCGCGATGATATCGACACCGACCAGATCATTCCGGCGCGGTTCCTCACCACCACCACCCGCAGCGGCCTCGGGAGCCACCTCTTTGCGGACTGGCGGTACGCGGAGAACGGCGCGCCGAGAGCGGAGTTCGCACTCAACGCGCCCGCATCGGCCGGCGCGCAAATCCTCGTCGGCGGGCGGAACTTCGGCTGCGGCTCGAGTCGCGAGCATGCGCCGTGGGCCCTCACCGACTGGGGTTTTCGTGCCGTCATTGCGACGTCGTTCGCCGACATCTTCCGCTCGAATGCCCACAAGAATGGCCTGCTGACGATTGCACTGCCCGAGGCGACGCTGGCGGCCACACAGAAGGCGCTGGCGAGCGATCCCGCAGCAGTCATCACCGTCGATCTGCCGTCACAGCTCGTGACGCTGCCGGGCGGCCCATCGGTGCAGTTTGCCATCGATGGATTCAGCAAGCGGTGCCTGGTCGATGGGCTCGACGAACTGGGGTCGCTGCTGGCGGAACTGCCGACGATCCAGGCGTGGGAGGCAACATGCGCGCGGTGATTGCAATACTGCCTGGCGATGGAGTCGGGCCTGAGGTGACCGCGCAGGCCATACGGGTGCTGAAGGCAGTGGCGGGCAGGGAGGATCACCAATTCGAGTTCCGTGAGGCGCTCGTCGGCGGTATCGCGATCGACGAGACCGGCGAACCGCTTCCGGTGGCCACGCGCAACGTCGTCAGGCATGCGGATGCCGTGTTCCTGGGCGCAGTGGGTGGTCCGAAGTGGAGCGATCCATCGGCCACGGTTCGTCCGGAACAGGGGCTGCTCGGCCTCCGCGCACTGCTCGGTGTGTACGCCAACATTCGGCCGGTGGCGGTGCACCCGGCGCTGGCAGCGGCGGCGCCACTGAAAGCCGCGCTGCTCGCAAACGTCGACATCGTGTTCGTCCGCGAACTGACGGGGGGACTGTACTTCGGCGCCAGGACGCACGATCGCAATGCCGAGGGGCACTCCACGCGCGCATCCGACCTGTGCGTGTACACGGCGGAAGAGGTGGAGCGGGTGGTGCGCATGGCGGCTGGCATCGCACGCCAGCGGCGTGGGCAGCTGCTCTCGGTGGACAAGGCGAACGTGCTGGCCACCTCGCGACTCTGGCGTGAAGTCACGACGCGCGTGATGCGCGACGAGTTCCCGGACGTGACGCTCGAGCACGCGCTGGTGGACTCGTTCGCGATGCACCTGATCACCCAGCCATCACGCTTCGATGTGGTGGTGAC
>CAYMQV010000326.1:0-4058 GCA_964392395.1 uncultured Gemmatimonadaceae bacterium | reverse complement strand
TCCTCGGGGTCTCGGTGCGCGAGAACCTGCGGCTGCCGGATGCCCATCTCGTGAACTCATCTGACACGCGTGATGCCGTCATCCGTGCGATCCGGCGCCATCGACCCGCGATCGTCATCACCCATGCGCGCGAAGGTCGACACCCCGATCACATTGCCGCCGCGCAGCTGGTTCGCGATGCGTGCTTTCTGGCGGGGCTGAAGAATCGGCTCCCCGAGCTCCCGGCATTCCGCCCCCGCAAGGTCGTGCACTGTCTGACGTACCGTGAGGATGCGATCACGCCGTCGTTCGTCGTCGACATCAGCGACGTGTTCGAACAGAAACTGGCGGCGATCCGCTGCTATCGCTCGCAGTTCGACGGCGCCACGCAGGCCGGCGAGGTGTACCCGAACGGCGAGCCACTGCTGGACGTGATCCGACATCAGGCCGCGCACTACGGCACGATGATCCGCGCGCGCTACGGCGAGCCGTTCCACACGACCGAAACCGTGCGCGTCGCGGACATCGCGTCGCTCGACGTCCCGACATTCTGAGCGCGTGCGGCGGTGACCCGATACGACATCAGCGTGGCCTATGGCGCGGCGACACCAGCGTGGCCCGGCGATACGCCATACTCATGCGGCTGGGCCTGGGAGATGGCCACGGGAGCCAGCGTGAATGTCGGCAGGGTGGTGACCAGCTGGCACGTCGGCACGCACGCCGATGCTCCGCTGCACGTCTCCCCGACTGGCGCCGCCAGCGAACTCCTGCCGCTGGCGGCGTTCCATGGTCCCGCCACCGTCGTGGATGCCCGCAAGGCGACGCCGGGCAGCACCATCACCACCGAGTGGCTCACGGAGGCACTGCAAGGCCGCACGCTTTCGGCTCGGCTACTGCTGTGTACCGGTTGCAGTGTGGCGTCAGGACGGTTTCCCGACGCCTGGCCCACGCTCACATCCGAGGCCGCGGACTGGCTGACCCGCGGCGGGCTCCGGTTGTTCGGGACCGACGCGCCGAGCGTGGACGAGCGGACCGCGGCCAACCTCGTCGTCCATCACGCGCTGTTTGGCGGCGGGGCGTACGTTCTCGAGAACCTCTCCCTCGTGGGGGTCCCGGCCGGCGAGTACCGGATCAGCGCCTTCCCCGTCCTCGTCACGGGGGCCGATGCCGCGCCGGTCCGTGCAGTGCTGGAAACCGACGCACCGTAGGCACTTCGGTCGCCTCGGTCGTATCTTGCTCCGTCATGGCACCGCCCATCTACCTCGATCACGCCGCCACTACTCCCGTTCGTTCGGAGGTGCTGGAGGCCATGACGCCCTTTTTCGGGGCGCGGTTCGGCAATCCGTCCAGTGTGCACCGATTTGGCCGCGATGCCCGCACCGCGCTCGACGAAGCCCGATCGCGGGTCGCCGCCTGTCTGCACGCGCAGCCGGACGAAATCGTCTTCACGTCTGGCGGTACGGAGGGCGACAACCTGGCCATCATCGGTCCCTGGCGGATGCGGCGGGCGCAGGGGCGCAACGCGGTGGTCACCAGCCCGACCGAGCACAAGGCGGTGCTCGAGGTGGTGCACCAGATTGCGCGCGAGGGTGGCGAGGAGCGGCTGTTGGCGGTCACCGCGGACGGCGTCATCGATCTTCGTTCGCTCGACGGCATCGTGGACGAGCAGGTCGCGGTCTGCTCCGTGATGTGGATCAACAACGAGATCGGCGTGGTGCAGGACATCCCCGCAATCGGCGCACGCGCACGAGCGGTCGGCGCGCTGATGCATACGGATGCGGTTCAGGCGTTCGGCAAGATTCCGATCGACGTGACGCGGCTGCCGGTCGACCTGTTGTGTCTGAGCGGACACAAGATCGGTGCGCCGAAGGGCATCGGTGCGATGTACCTCCGTCGCGGGACGCCCTTCGAACCACTGTTCCATGGCGGATCACAGGATCGTGGGCGTCGACCGGGGACGGAGAATGTCGCCTTCGCCGTTGGATTGGCGGTGGCGGCCGAGCTGCAGCTGGTTGAGCGCGAACGCGAGTGTGCGCGTCTCGGTGCGATGCGAGACGCACTGCAGGCGGCGATTCTGGCGCGCGTGCCCGACGCCGTGATTCATGGCGCACGGGTGCAGCGCGCGCCGCACATCCTGAACCTGAGTGTGCCGGGCACCGACAGCGAAAGCCTGCTGATGGCGCTCGACCTGGCCGGCATCGCCGCCAGTGGCGGCTCCGCGTGTCAGAGCGGGAGTGTGTCGCCAAGCCACGTGCTGAGCGCGATGGGCGTGTCACGCGGCCTGGCGGGCGCCGCAGTGCGTCTGTCAGTCGGCATGCTGAGCACCGATGCCGACATCGCGCGGGTCAGCGATGTGTTTCCGGCGCTGGTCGAAAAGGCCCGACGCCTCGCAGGCGCCGCGTAGTCCAATGCCGGGTCGCCGTGTGCTGGTCGCGATGAGTGGTGGCGTCGACAGTTCGGTCGCCGCCGCGCTGCTCCACGAGCAGGGGTATGAGATCATCGGCGCCACCATGAAGCTGTTCTGCCATGGCGAGGATCTGCCGGACCGCCCCTGCTGCTCGCTCGACAGCGTCAACGATGCGCGCCGGGTGTGCCAGCAGCTCGGCGTGCCGCACTACGTGCTCAATCTCGAGAGTGCGTTCGGCCGCGACGTGGTGCAGGATTTCGTCGATGAGTACAGTCGTGGACGCACCCCGATTCCCTGTGTCCGGTGCAATACGTTCACCAAGTTCCGTGATCTGGCGCGCAAGGCCGAGGCGCTCGAATGCGACTGGATCGCAACCGGCCACTACGCGCGCGCCCACGACGGCGACATGTACCGCGGCCGCGATCACGCCAAGGACCAGACGTACTTCCTGTGGGGCGTGGAGCGGCACGTCGTGGCGCGGCTGCTGCTGCCGGTCGGGGCGCAGACGAAGGCCGAGACGCGCGCCATCGCACATCGGCTGGGCCTGGAAGTCATCGCCGAGAAGACCGAGAGCCAGGATATCTGCTTTGTTCCTGACGGCGACCATCTGAAGATCATCCGGCGCGAACTGGGGGATGACGCTCCGGCCTTGCAGCGGGGACCGTTCGTCCTGCAGGACGGCACGGCAGTCGGCGAGCACGATGGATATGCGCGATTCACCGTCGGGCAGCGCAAGGGCGTGCCGGGCGGATTTGCGGCGCCGATGTTCGTGGTCGCGATCGAGCCAGAGACACGCTCGGTGGTCCTCGGCCCCCGCGCGGCGCTGCTGGGGCGCGGCCTGGTTGCCCGTGGCATGCGATGGATGTGCGCGGCACCGCTGGGTGTCGGCGACCGCGTGTCGGTGCAGCACCGCCACCGGGCGACGCCCGTCGCAGCGGAAATCGTGCGCATCGATGGCGATGAGATCGAGCTGGCACTCGATGCCCCGCTGAGTGCGATCACTCCCGGCCAGTCGATGGTGCTGTACGACGGCGAGCGGCTCCTTGGTGGCGGGTTCATCGAGTCAGGATCCTCCGCCCCGCGGCGCCTGAGCCTGCCGGTGCTGGTGTAACTGGCGGCCTGCGGTACCACGCGGTAAGCTCACGATCCAATCGCTCACGAGGACCGTGCATGCCCAGCGTCAAGGATCTGCTCGTCAGGAAGGGAACCGCCGTGATCGCGGTCGCGCCCGAGAATACCGTGCTCGACGCGGCGCACATCATGAATGAGAAAGGGATCGGAGGCGTCGTCGTGATGCGCGACTCGGTGCTGGTCGGCATCTTCACCGAGCGGGACATCATGCGTCGGGTGGTCGCGGCCGGCCGCGATCCGAAGACCACGCTGGTCAGCGAGGTGATGACCACCGAGTGCCTCACGATCACGGCGGATGTGCAGATCCCGGTGTGCCGGGCCATGATGACGACCCGCCGGATCCGCCACCTGCCGGTGATGCACGATGGGGGAGTCGTTGGCGTGGTGACCTCCGGCGACATCCTTGCCTTTGAGGTCACCGAGGCCGAAGCACAGATCGAACAGCTCCAGAAGTACGTGTTCGACGTGCGATAGCGGCCCGCGCGCGCCCGTGCGCGCACGGGCTGTCAGATTTCGCCGCGAAGTTGCGTGAGGTACCCGC
>CAYMQV010000325.1:0-4065 GCA_964392395.1 uncultured Gemmatimonadaceae bacterium | reverse complement strand
CAATCAGGCGATCGAACGGGTCGCGAAGTGCGCCGGCGAGCTGCCCGGCGCGAATGGGCCAGCTCAGACATGGGGTGCCCGTTCACGCTGATGACGAAGCCTACGCCAGTGGCTGCCACTTCGCGGACGAGGGCGGCCAGCCTCGCTTTCGCCTCGGAGATTGGAATGGTCCAATTGATCAATTTGCAGTGACCTCTACGCTCGGTCACGGCAATCCGTCCCAGTCTGCAGGTTTTCGCTGGGCGGCGATGTCGTCCGGCGAGCATCCGGGAGCACAAAATGCGAACGGGCGTTGCTCGACACGATCATCGATCCGCCTTCGGTGCCGATACATGCACAGTGGCCCCGATTGCGAAATGAGAGATCCAGCCAACACCACCGTTACTCTCGTTGGAGTCCAGTCGTCCTACCGTCATATCGACCCTCAGGCTATCATGCCCAAGTATCTCCGACGACGGGGTACACGGCAAACGCGCCTGAATGATCTCCACATGGCTATGGCCGACGTGACCGCGACCGACATCGCCCCCTCACCCGGCGACGCACGACCACGCGTCCTGTTCGTCAACACGCGCAGCACGCTCGGTGCGGACGTGGCCGTCCACCTCACGCTCGTTGAGCACCTCAATCCTGACGCTGTCGACGTGTACGTCGCTACCAATCGCCACTCTGCGGATCTCGACAAGACGGTCGGCTGGATTCGGAAGGCGCCACAGGCCCAGCTGTTGGTGTGTGATCTCGGTCATGAGCTGACGGGGGGCAATCGCGTCACCAAGGCACTGAGTGTCGTGCGAAACCTCCCGGCATTCTTCACGTTGTTGCGTCTGATCCGGTTCATCAGGCGCGAGCGCATCACGATTCTGCACACGACCGATCGCCCGCGCGACGCGGCGTTCACCACGCTGCTCGGCAAGCTGACCGGCGCCTCGGTCGTGCTGCATCTGCACCTCAAATGGACCTCGGATATCGGTCGCGCCGCGCACTGGGCGGCTCGGCATGCGCGCGCCTTCATCGGCATTTCGAAGTTCACCTGCCAATCGATGGTTGATGGCGGGCTTCCCGCCGAGCGCATCGCGATGGTCTACAACGCGTCGGACACGACACGGTTCAACCCGGAAACCGTCCATGGGGGAACCCTGCGTTCGCGCCTCGGCATCGACGACCGTGTGCCATTGGTTGGGCTGGTGGGTCGCTTTACGGTCTGGAAGGGGCACCTCGATCTGGTGACCGCGTTTGCACGGGTCCGTGAGATGATCCCGGCTGCCCGGCTTGTGCTGGTGGGCCGTCTATCCGATGACGACATGGAGGGCGAGGATAGCTACGTCTCGAAGATCAAGCGGAGGATTAGCGACCTCGGCCTTACGGACGCCGTCCACTGGGTGGAATGGGCGTCTGATACCCCGGGCGTGATGAAGGACCTGGATGTGCTGGCCATGCCGAGCTGGGAGGAGCCATTCGGCCTGGTCGTCACGGAGGCGATGGCGATGGAGCGGCCGGTGGTGGCCTACGCGTCCGGGGCCCTGCCCGAGATCATTACCGATGGGGTTGACGGCCTGCTTGTGCCGCCGAGGGATACGGAGGCGCTGGCGTTGGCGCTCGTGAGCCTGCTTCGCGACCCGGAGCGGCGGACCGCGATGGGGAAGCGGGGACGGCAGCGGGTTGTGACGGACTTCGGGCCGCAGCGTCAGGCTGACGAAGTGGCCGCGTTGTACCGTGTCGTCGCGAGAGACAGTGAGCCGCCTCGTCCCACCGGGATCTCGGCGCTTGCACCAACAAATTAGGTTAGACTTGCGGTTGACCTCATCACCCAATGCCGCTGGTTGCGGACGGAGACGTTATGACTGAACTCAGCGTGACAGAGAACCCTGCCGATCTGGCGGTGCGACGCTTTTCATCCGCAGAGCTGGATCAGATGCGCGCGTCTTTTGAGCGCGAGGGATACTTCGTGATCCGTGAGCTGATTCCGAAGCCGATGCTGGCAACGCTGCACCAGCAACTGACTGTTGCGTTCACGGCGATGGAGAAGGAAGGTGAATTGTTCGCTGGCGGTGGGCGACTGAGTGGTCACCTGAACTGCTTCCCTGGCAAGGGCGCACGGTTCATCCATGAGATTCTGACCGCCGCCGGAATCATCGATCTGATGAAGCAGATCGATCCGAAGATGGTTCGCCTGCCGAACGTCGGCTGCAATTACAACCTGCCGGGCAGCACGACGCAGCACTATCACACCGACTACGACTTCTCACGCGGCTTCATGATTGCCAACGTGGCCGTCGTCGACACCATCATCGCCAACGGCGCGATGGAGGCGGCACCAGGTACGCACAAGAAGTATTATCCATACTGGCGCTTCGTGACTGAACACGCGGGGCGCAACAGCCTGCGCGTCGAGATGAAGCAGGGTGATGTGATGGTGCGCACCTCGAGCATGTGGCATCGTGGCATGCCGAACATGACTGAAGTCGCCCGGCCGATGCTCGCGCTGACGTGGGAAGATGGTGGCAGCCAGCTGCCCGATCCCTGGATGAAGGAAGGCGGCGCGATCAAGTTCTTCCCGAATTGGTTCCGTCCGACCACGGTCGGGCGTCTCAGGGAGAGAGCCACTGTCGCGGCACCGATCATCTACTCGTCGTATCGGTTCGTGAGTTCGCTGCTCGGGAACAAAGGCAAGTGAGTGCGCGCGTCGTGCACGTGGGGCCGTAGGGGCACGCAGTCCTTGCAATGAGTGTACGACGCGTTCTCGTGATCGGCAGCGGGCCGGCTGGTGCCATGGTGGCGCACCAGCTGGTCGCGCGCGGGATTCCGGTCACCATGATGGAATCGGGGCAGACGCCCCCACAGGGGCTGTTGCTGCGCCTGCTGGATCGCAACATCGTGCGGCGCCTCCCACCGGCAGAGCGGATTGCCAATCCCGAACAGGGGCGCGGCCGTGGCGCGCTCTGGATTCGTCATATGTCGCATGGCGGCCTGACGAATCAGTGGACCGGGGCAGTACCACGCTTTGCCCCGGAGGATTTCAGCGACGGGGTACGGCTGCACGAACGATATCGGTGGCCGATCGGGTACGACGACCTGACGTCCTACTATCAGATCGCGGAACGATTGATCGGTGTGAGCGGTCAATCGGGCGACTTGCCGATCCTGCCCGGCGGACACATCGCCCATCCACGACGACTGCCGGCCGACTGGCAACCCGTGGCGCGGCAGGCTGCCGCGCAGGGTCAGGGGCTGGCACCGATTCCGATCGCAGACGGATCGCCGAACATGCTCGTACGCCGCGGCACGGCGTTCAACAGCTATTCGGTGATCGTCGAGCCACTGCTCGCATCGCCGCACTTCACCCTCCTCGCCGGCGCACACGCACTGGAGCTGGAGTGGTCGCCGAGCGAGTCGCGCGTGCGATCGGTTGTGTATCACGATCGCAACGACGGGCAGGAAAAGCGTCTGGAAGCCGCGGCGGTGGTGGTGGCCTGCGGCCCGCTGCACTCGACGAAGCTCCTGCTCAACTCTCGGTCGGCCGACTTCCCGAATGGGCTCGGCAACTCCGAAGGGCTGCTTGGGCGTCACCTGCACGATCATGTGCGCGACTGGTGGTCCGTCGAACTCGAGACACCGATCACGCTGCTGAATTCGGCGGCGTATCTGACACGACGGCCGTTTGCCACCAGTGCACCGCTGGTGTCCACGTCATGGACACTCGGCGTCGCCAGCACGAAGGACCGGATCAGGAGTCGCGCGTCGCTCAAGAGCACCACGGTTGGTGTGCAGGTGTTCGGCACCACCATTCCGGATGAGCGCAATTTTGTGCGTCTCTCCGGCGCACAGCGGGATGAATTCGGCCGGCCCGAGCTCGATATTCAGATGAAGTTCGATGACGGTGACGTGCAGAACGTGGTCGATGCGCGCCAGACCTTCCTCGACCTGCTCCGCGCGTCGGGATACAACGCGTCGTTGAAGGAAACACCAACCGTCCTCACTGCGGGCGAGGGGGTGCATTTCGGCGGAACCATCCGGATGCATGCCTCCCGCCAGTATGGCGTGGTTGACGCGTGGAACCGACTGTAC
>CAYMQV010000324.1:0-4079 GCA_964392395.1 uncultured Gemmatimonadaceae bacterium | reverse complement strand
GGTACCAGCGGCAGGCGCAGCACGTTCCCGGCACGCCCGATCAGGTGCATCGCCGCCTTGATGGGAATCGGATTGGATTCGAGGCCGGACGCGCGATAGAGCGACTTGAGTGTCCCATCGATCCGATGGGCCGTGTTGGCATCGCCGGCGAGCATCGCGCGCGTGAGCGCACTCATGGCGTGCGGCACGGCGTTCGCGACGACGGAGATCAGACCGTTGGCACCGCGCGCCATGAGCTGGACGGTCAGCGCGTCGTCACCGGAGAGGACCGAGAAACCGTCCGGGCGGTTGCGCAGGATCTCCTCGATCTGTGGCAGATTGCCGCTCGCCTCCTTCATTGCCACGATGTTCGGGTGCGCGGCCAGGGTGAGCGTCGTGATCGCGTCCATATTGCTCGCCGTGCGTACCGGCACATTGTACAGCACCACCGGACGGGTGACCGCCTCGGCAATGGACTGGAAATGCTGAACGATTCCACGCTGCGGCGGACGACTGTACATCGGTGACACGTGCAGCAGATGTGTCGCACCGGCGTCGATGACCGCCTTCGACAGCGCGATCGCCTTCCGGGTGTCATTGGATGCCGCCCCGCCGATCACCGGCACGCGACCCGCCGCTGTTTCGGCGGTGATGGCGACCACGCGCAGGTGCTCCTGCGTGTCCAGCGTTGCCGCTTCCCCGGTGGAACCGCAGGGGACCAGAAAGTCCATGCCCTCACGGATCTGCCACTCCACGAGCCCGCGCAGCGCGGCCTCATCGACATCACCAGCGCTCGTGAACGGGGTCACCAGCGCCGTGCCACAGCCACGAAGCGGTGTCAGATGAAACTCCCCCATCACTGCTCTCCAGTGAGATCACGCACGACATCGACCATGGTGAAGATCCCTTTTCGACCGAGCATCCAGCGCGCCGCGAGCAGCGCGCCATCGGCGAACACCCGTCGGTCACGTGCCTCGTGCGTCAGCGTCACCTGTTCGAACGCGGCGTCGAGCACCAATACATGTGTGCCGGGCACCTGTCCGACGCGCACGCTGGAGACGGGCACCGCCGCACCGCGACTGCGCAGCGCGAGTGCGGCCAGCGTGCGCGCCGTCCCGGATGGCGCGTCCCGTTTCATGGCGTGATGCGTCTCGACGATGGCAGCATCGAAACCGAGCGCCGATGAGAACCGTCGTGCAGCGTCCGCGACGGCGACGGCAAAGAGGGTGGCCCCGACGCTGAAGTTCGGCGCGATCAACGCGCCGCCCTCGGCTTCCTTCACGCGTCGCACGAGCGTGTCGTATCCGTCATCCCAACCCGTCACCCCGATCACGACTGGCAGGTTCGCTCTCAGGCAGATCGCGGCATTGTGGGCCACCGCCTCCGCCACGCTGACATCGATCACGACGTCGGCCGAACAGGCCAGCAGATCCGCTGACGATGCGGGGTCCGCGCGGCCGAAGGTGGCAACCACCGTTGCATCACGGTCGGCCGCGAGCGCGACGATCTCGCGACCCAGACGCCCAACGCCAAACAGCGCAATGCGCATCGTCACGCCACCGCCTGCTCAAACAGGGCGGAATGCAAGGCACGCATCGCGTCGGGAACGTCGTCATCGTCAAGCAGAATCGTCAGATTGATGGCGCTGGCACTCAATGACAGCATGTGGATGCGGCGGTGCCCGAGGGCGCGCAACACGGCACCGATGGCAGCCGCATCGTCCGCGATCCCCGATCCGACCACACTGACGATGGCGCGACGCCGCTCGACGGAGACGTCACCGATCTGCCGGAGGGCACCCACCAAAACATCCAGCGGTGCCGCATCATCGACCGTGACCGACACCGATACCTCACTGGTCGCCACGACGTCGACCGACACTGCATGCGCATCGAACAGTTCGAAGACGCGCCGGAGGAAGCCGTGCTGGAAGAGCATCTTGCCGGTTGCGACACGGAGAATCGTCGTCTCACGCTTGGCCGCGATCGCAGTCACCGACCGGCGCGGAGCGTCAAAGGTGATGCGTGTACCGTGGCCGGCGGGATTGTGCGAGTTATAGATCCAGACGGGAATTCCGAGGCGAACGGCCGGGGCAATGGTCGCGGGATGGAGCACCTTGGCGCCGAAGCTGGCGAGTTCACTCGCTTCGTCGAATCGGATCTGTTCGATCGGCCGGGCCGCGGGCACCACACGAGGGTCGGCGGTCAGCATGCCATCCACATCGGTCCAGATCTCGATCGATTCCGCTTGCAGACCAGCGCCGATCAGGGACGCACTGTAGTCGGACCCGCCGCGCCCCAGCGTGGTGGTGATGCCATCGGTGCTCGATCCGATGTAGCCACCCATGACGGGAACCTTGCCGTCGTGAACCAGCGGTGCCACCAGGCTCCGCGCCGCGAGCGAGATGGCTTCGGGTTGCGGCTCGGCGCGACCGTAGTTGGCATCGGTGATCATGACCTTGCGCGCATCGACGTGAACCGCGTCGATGCCGCGAGCCCGGAACGCGGCCGCGACCAGCATCGACGATGCGCGCTCACCCATCCCCGCAATCGCATCCAGACTGCGTGCGGTGATGAATCCGAGCACGGAGAGCGCCTCACACAACGAGGCGAGTTCGTCGAAAATCACGCTGATCTCGGCACCGATCTCGGAGTGCTCGTCAGATTCTGACAGCAGCGCATCCACCTCCAGCAGATGGCGCTTACGCAGGGCCTGCACACTCGACACCGCCGAGATGAAATTGCCTTCGCTGGCCTGGCGCGCAATACCCATCAGCGTATTCGTGACACCGGCCAGCGCAGACACGACCACGATCGGCTTACGCGCCAGCCGGCCGCGCACGATATCGGCGGTCCGGATGATGGCGGCCGCGTCGGCCACAGAGGTGCCGCCAAACTTGCTGACTATCATGCGGGGCGGAGAATGCCGCGTGCGGCAAGCAGTTCGGCGTTCTGAATCGATGCGCCGGCGGCGCCGCGAATCACGTTGTGCCCCATGGCGACGAGTCGCAGATGAAACTGCGGGTCCGGTCGGACGCGGCCCACGTGCACGCTCATGCCGCCATCGCGCTGCACATCGCGTCGCGGCTGCGGGCGATCGAGTGCGGTGTGCACGACCAGCGGTACGGCCGGTGACGAGGGCAGGCCGTGCGAGGCAGGATCGCCACGCCAGTTGCGGAGCACCTCGGTCGCCGCTTCCGGCGTGACCGGTGCAGCAAACTCGACCGACACACAGACCGTGTGCCCGTGCTCGACAGGCACCCGATTGGTATGTGCACTGATGATGAACGGCGCTGCCTGCACCGCACCGCCGGCCAGTACGCCAAGAATCTTCTGCGCCTCCGACTCGAGCTTCGGTTCCTCATCGCTGATGTACGGGATCACGTTGCCGAGAATGTCGAGCGCCGACACACCAGGGTACCCGGCCCCGGAAACGGCCTGCATCGTTGCGACGAACAGGCGCCGTGCGCCAAAGGCGGCGTGCAGTGGTGCCAGCGCCAGTGCGAGCACGATCGTTGCGCAGTTGGCGTTGGTGACGAGTGCACCATTCCACCCGCGCAGCTCTCGCTGCGAGTCGATCATCGCGACATCCGTTGCGTTGATCTCCGGAATCAGCAGCGGCACATCCGGCGCCATGCGATAGCTCCTGGCATTCGAGAGCACGATCGCACCGCGACGGGCGAACGCCGGCTCGAGCTGATGGGCCGGGCCGCTATCGAGCGCCGAAAAGACAACCGACTCGGTGATGACGCCGGGGTCGCAGGGCTGGACGATCAGGTCGCGAACCGCGGCCGGCATCTCGCCGTCCAGCCACCTGGTTGCGTCGCCGAACGTCTTGCCTGCGGACCGCTCCGACGCCGCCACCGTCGTGACGCGAAACCACGGGTGATCCGCGAGCAGCCGAATGAACGTCTGTCCCACCATCCCGGTGGCGCCGAGAATGGCGACCGGGAGTCGCTCGCCGTCGAATGGATGTAGCGCCGTCACCTACGAACCGAGCAGCGTGCGCGTGAGACTCATGTACGTCTCGACGCTGGCCCGCAGTTCCGTTGCCGAGACGAACTCGTGATCCGTATGCGCCACATGGATCGATCCGGGCCC
>CAYMQV010000323.1:0-4080 GCA_964392395.1 uncultured Gemmatimonadaceae bacterium | reverse complement strand
CCGAGAAACTCGCCATCCGCCGCGAGCTGACAGAACCAGAGCAGGTCCAGCTCGTCAGGTGTGACAGGCCGCGGTGTGGCATGAGGCAGATCGTCGGTCATCGGCAGGTGCAGGAGAGTTCCGGGTGCGACACGGCGACCGGCGTGTGCCGACCGTGGAGGGCCGGCAGAAGTCACAGGCTCCGGTGCGTATCTATTGGTCCGGCCCGTCA
Organism: uncultured Gemmatimonadaceae bacterium; assembly: GCA_964392395.1. Lineage (GTDB taxonomy): Bacteria > Gemmatimonadota > Gemmatimonadetes > Gemmatimonadales > Gemmatimonadaceae > JACMLX01. The sequence goes on along the minus strand of CAYMQV010000323.1, from coordinate 3,869 downwards.
TGGCCAACCGGCTGTGCCGCACTCGCATCAAATCACGGGTGCTGGTCGCCCCATGACGGAGCATGGACTCTGACCCCATGCCCCGGTGCTAGTCGCCCCATGACGGAGCATGGACTCTGACCCCATGCCCAGAACCTAGTTGCATCTGATGTGTGATGCACCTACACTTGATGCATGCGCACAACGCTGGATATCGACACTGACGTCCTCGCCGCAGCAAAGGAGCGAGCCCGTCGCGAACACAAGACCACGGGTGAGGTCGTCTCAGCTCTGCTTCGACAGGCGCTGACGGCCCCGCCAGTTGCGACGTCCGCGGTTCGGGAAGCTCCGGCGGTCTACGGGCTGACGCCGTTTCCTGCTCGCGGCGGCATCGTCACCAACGTGCTGATCGATCAGTTGCGCCATGACGACGCGTATTGACCGACACGCGAACTGACATCAGCACTCCGATCACGATGCGTTCACTGCTCGATGTCAATGTGCTGATCGCGCTGATGGACACCGATCATGTCTCGCATCGCACCGCGATGGCCTGGTTCGCAGATCACGCCGCGCAGGGGTGGGCGTCGTGTCCGATCACGCAGAACGGATGCATCCGGATCATGTCGCACGCCGGATACCCCAACGCGCAGTCGGTGGCTGCCACGGTGCAGCGACTGCGGGCCGCAACCACGCATCCGGTGCATGAATTCTGGCCTGACGACGAGAGCCTGCTGGATGACCGTCGCATCGACGCGTCGCGCGTTCACGGTCCGCGCCAACTCACCGATGTGTATCTCCTGGCACTGGCGGTTGGTCACGGCGGCCGCCTCGTCACCTTCGACCGGACCATCGCGACCGCGGCCGTACACGGCGCATCAGCGCAGCATTTGGTGCTCCTGTAGGGATCGCGAGCCGTCGCGCGGGAATGTTGCGGCCGGCCTGAGGCGCTGCTCGCCCAGCGGTCCTCGCCCGGCCGCGCACGGCGGGGTATTCTGCACCGACCTTGATTCAATCCCCATCGCCGTTGGTGGGCATTCTGCGACGTTGGTGCACGCAGATCGCGCTCCCCTACCCGACCCAAACGTTCCGATGCCTCGCCGATCGCTCGCCTCGTCCATCGCATTCCTGTCGCTCGTTGCCGCTCACGGCCTCGCGGCCCAGGAGCCCGCGCGCTACGACACTGAAATCCGCTGGACGAGCTACGGCATTCCGCACGTGAAAGCCGCCAACTGGGGCAGCCTCGGGTACGGCTTTGCCTACGCAACCGCTACCGACGCCGTCTGCACCATCGCTCGCGAGGTGATGATGGTGAAGGGCGAGCTGTCCAAGTTTCTCGGCCGCGCCGACGGCAACCACGAGAGCGACATTTTTCATCGCGCACTACTCGATGCTGCGACGGTGCGACGGTTCAATGCCTCGCAGAGCGCCAAAAGCACCCGGTTCGCGGTGGGCTACGTCGCGGGATACAATCGCTACCTGCGCGACCACCGCAGCGAGCTGCCCGCCGACTGCCGCGGCGCCGACTGGGTGCAGGCGATGACCGCTGATGATGTGACCCGCCTCACCATCGGGGTCGGCATCCGGTACGGCGTCGGACGATTCCAGAAAGAGATGGCGAACGCCGCACCGCCGGGCGAACTTCGCACCGGGAGCATCGTCACGGACTTCACCCTGCCGGAGGGCGTCGGCAGCAACGCTGTAGCGATGGGCAAGGCGGTCACCGCGTCAGGACGTGGACTGCTGCTCGGCAATCCGCACTATCCGTGGCAGGGGTCGTCGCGTTTCCACATGATCCACACCACGATTCCCGGCGAACTCGATGTGATGGGTGCTGGCCTCTACAGCACCAATCGGGTCGCCATCGGCTTCAACAAGGATGTCGCGTGGAGCCATACCGTCTCCACCGCCCTTCGTTCGACGCTGTATGCCCTCGAGCTCAAACCCGACGACGCGACGCAGTACCGCTATGGCGACGGCTGGCGGCGCATGACCCGCGTCAGCGTCAGTGTCCCTGCGAAGTCCGCGAACGGAGCGGTGAACAACGAAACCCGCACCGTGTTTCTTTCACACTACGGGCCTGTCGTCGCGTCGGAGCAATTGCCGTGGACTGCCGCGCGCGCTTATGCCGTTCGCGACGTGAACCTCGCGAACGATCAGAGTGCCATCACGTACGACATGCTGAGTCGTGCCAGATCAGTCGACGAGGTCGAGGCGGCGATCAGTCAGCAGGGTGTGGCATTCACCAATACCCTGGCGGCCGACAGGGCGGGCACCGCGTTCTACGCCGACATCAGCGTGGTGCCAAATGTCGATGCAGCGATGATCGACAAGTGCCGCGTGAAGCCGCCGGGCATTCCCGCGTCAGTGATGGTGCTCAACGGGGCCGACCCGGCCTGCGAGTGGAAGACCGATGCGACCTCGAAAGTGGCGGGCGCGATGCCGCCCGCCGCAATGCCGCGTATCCGTCGCGACGACGTGGTCTCGAATGCCAACGACAGCTACTGGCTGTCCACACCAGCGGCGCCACTGGAGGGCTTTTCGCCCGTCATCGGCGCCGAGCGCACCGCGCGCAGCCTGCGAACCCGCGCCGGGCTGGCGTTCATCGCGGAGGCATTGAAAGGAGGCGCGAAGGCCACACCACAGACGTTGGAAGACATGCTGTTCACGCACCGGAACTTTGGCGCCGAACTGCTGCTCGACGATGTATTGCGCCTGTGCGCGGGACCCAGCGAGCCGGTCGTGCTGTCGGGTACCACGGTGGACATCGGCGCATCGTGCAGGGCGCTGGCGGCGTGGAACCGCCGCGAGACCGTCGACAGTCGTGGCGGACATGTGTGGCGCGAGTTCTGGCGACAGGCCGCACGCGTGCCTGGCTTGTATCGCGTGCCGTTCGATCCGACAGATGCGGCGAACACACCGCGCGGGCTGGCGGTGGAACAGCCCGGTGTACGCGAAGGGCTGCGTCGCGCGCTTGCGCTGGCGCAACAACGCCTGGCGCAATTCAATGTGCCGCTCGATGCACCACTCGGCAGCATTCAGTACGACATGCGCAGCGGTGAGCGGATTCCCATTCCCGGAGGCGAAGGCGGCACGGGCATGTGGAGTGTGATCACCACCGAACTCAAGCCGACCGGCTACACGCCCATCATTCACGGCAACAGCTACATCCAGGTGGTCGGCTGGACTGCGGACGGCGCGGTTGAGGCTCGTGGCATTCTGACCTACTCGCAATCGGATGATCCGGCGTCAGCACATTCGGGGGATCTGACGCGGCAGTATTCGAAGGGAGGCCTGGTGCCGTTGCCATTCTACGAGAAGGACATTCTGGCGGACAAGAACCTGCGCACGTTGCGGCTCAGGCAGTAGCCGGGGCCGGCTGGCCAATGCCAGGGCGTTTGTGCAACGAGCGGCCGAGCCCCGAGAGCTCTTCATGCCGGTGGAGGCCCCTTCGCGGCCCCTTCGCGTCCCCCGTCCCCACCGAGCGCCACGGCATGCGTTGACGCACAACCATACAGGCCGTATGGTTTACCATATGAAGACGACACTCAACATCGATGACACCGTCATGGCCAGCCTCCGGCGTGAGGCCGCCCGAACCGGGCGCACCATGTCCGAGCTCGTCGAGACCGCGCTTCGGCAACTCCTCCGGCGGCCAGCCGGGGCGACCGAGCTGGCGCCACTCCCGACCTTCGATTCCGGCGGCGCGCTGGTGGACGTGGCCGACCGCGCTGCGCTCTACCGGGTCATGGAGGAGCGGTAGGTGTTCGTCGTCGACACGAATGTGCTGGTGTATGCCGCCGACGTGCGCGCGCCGGAGCACGCGCGATGCCGAGCACTCCTCGAGCGATGGCGCACGCAGCGGGGCGCATGGTATCTCACGTGGGGTA
>CAYMQV010000322.1:0-4110 GCA_964392395.1 uncultured Gemmatimonadaceae bacterium | reverse complement strand
TCGCCACCATCGATGAAGACGAAGGTGTCGCGGTTGCCGGTGTAGGGTCGCGGCGGCGCGATGTATTGCGAAAGCGGGTCGTCGTGGAACTCTTCGTTGACGACGATCCACATCCCGATGTTGTGCCGGCGCATCATCGGCAGCAGCATGGCGTGGCGCTGCGTCAGCCACTTTTCGCGGACCGTGATCTGCTCGGACCAGCGCAGCAGCGGGACTGGCGCGCCCATCGCGGCGCCCGGACCGACGGCGGCGGCCGCTCTGGGTGCAATCACCCTGTCCAGTGAGACGGGAGCGTGGCGACAGGCGGTCACGGTCGTGAGCAGGAGTCCGCAGAGAGCGAGGCCGGTTTGGCGGCGGATCACGAAGAGAAAGGGCATGGATGTGCAAAGTTGGACGGTATCCGGAGAACCTATCCCTCGGCGCTCGTCGCGGCAGATGGCGGTTGAGGTGCGTCTAGCCCGGACACAGCCCGCCGGCGACTCTCCGCCGGTTCCTGTCTGTCACGATCAGATCACTATTGGCTCGGTGCCGAAGGTGAGCATCCCAGAGGGCGGCGCGCTGCATCAACTTGCCTTGGGCCCGATCGCTCCCCGGTCGCGTGGCGTCGTGTCTGCCGCCCCGCGCCGAGCGACTGTACGGCCCCGAGCGCCCTCGAGTGGTGCCCGACAACCTCTTCGACGCGGTGTCTCCCTGCGCCCGATCGCTCGCCTCCGACGCCTGATCCCTGTCGCCGCATTGATCTGCGGCGCGCTGTTCGCACTGCAGGTCATCGGTGCCCAGCGAGCCTCGGTCTCGCAGCCAGCCCAGTTCTCCGGACCGACGCCCGTCCCGGGTTCCGCGCGCCGCGTCGATCATCGGCTCGCGTACATCCGAGCGCTCCTCGATTCCGCCCCGGTCGAACTGGCGCAATCAGGGAACGTGTTGCGCCCGTTTGGATTCGAACGTTCGAGCAACGACCCCTCGCTGCGGCAGCTGAACATCGCGCTGCTCGACACCGCTGGTGTGAGAGTGGCGCTGCTCCTCGGCGATGGAGCGGCCATCGATGCGATACCACGTGCGCATCGCCGTTCGCTCGCGAGCGGCGCAGTGTTCCGTGCCCGTGGATCCGAGCGCACCGAGCCGGATCCAAGCACCACGACGCTCCGTTCACCCAGCCACGCCGACAGCCTGATGCTGGTCTTCGTGAAGCCCGTGCTGCGGGGCTCGGCGCGCTGTGACTGCCTGATGGATGCAGACGGCGCGCTGGTGGCCGCGCTGTCACCGTCTGCAGCAGCGTCACTCGCTGCGGACGTGATGCTGGCAGATACCGTCGTGCCAGCGTCCGCCCCTGCCGACGCAACGGAGGAGCAACTCCGCGGCGGGGCTGAGAGCTCGCTCCTGACGATCACGAGTCAACGCGGCAGGATGGCACCGCTTTGGGGCATGGTGGTGGTGGTTGCCGCGTGCATCGGGGGCCTGATTGCCTGGCGCACCTTCGGCATCGGTGGACGATTCGTCGGACGTCGCGATCAGCTCGTGCAGACGACGTTTGACGCGAACGGTCTCATCTCGAACCTCGCCAGTGGTTTGACCGAGTGGCGTGGTCGGAACATCAAGCTCGAGACACACTTCAACATCGCACCGGCGATCATACACGCTGACCGGAAGCGTCTTGCACGTGCGCTGAGACTGCTCATGACCACCGCACAGGCTGCCATGCCGACGGGCGGGACACTCACGCTCACGACACGCTTTGTCGAAACCGACGACGACCGGATCGACGAGGCGGGGGTTCCTGCGGGTCATTACATCGTTCTTGCCGTGGCCGACAGTGGCCGTACCATGGCACACGATCGGCGGCGGCGCCTGATCGATCCGCAGCGACAGGATCCACCACGTCGCCTCTTTGGCAGAGCGGACAGCCTGTCGCTCGTCGCGAGCATCGTACGAGCGCATGGGTGGTGGCTGAGTATTGACGGCAGGCATGACGAAGGCAACATCGTCCAGGTCTGGATGCCCATGGCGCAGGAGGCGCTCACGCCGCTTGCCGATCTGCGTGAGCAGCTGGCGTTGAACGCGTAGCATGATGACACCGCAGTGTCGGGCGAGCCCCGCCTCGGCCCCCTACCAGTCCGTCGGCACGTAGTCCTTCAGGAACTGCCCCCAGACATGCTGACCGGTGTTGATGCCGGCGATGATGGGATCCACGATCCGCGCCGCACCATCGACGATGTCGAGCGGCGGATGAAACCGGTGCTCCGCCGTCTTGCGCGCTGCGATCTCCACCGGATCCTCATCGGTCACCCACCCGGTATCCACACTGTTCATGTGGATGCCGGCGGTGTGATAGTCGGCGGCGGACGTGCGCGTCATCATGTTGAGCGCCGCCTTGGCCATGTTGGTGTGCGGATGACGCGTGGTCTTGAAGCGTCGATAGAACTGTCCCTCGACCGCTGACACATTCACGATGTGCTTGTCGCGGCCGGCCGTCTTCATCATCAGCGGCTTGAGGCGGGCGTTGATCAGAAAGGGTGCCACCGCATTCACCAACTGCACTTCCAGCAACTCCACGGCGGGAACTTCGTCCATCTGCAGGCGCCAGCTGTTGCGATCGCGCAGGTCGACCTGTTGCAGGTCCTGATCGAGACGACCAACCGGGAACAACGCCTGCTGTGCTTCATGCTCTTCGTCGAGCAGCTTCACCTGCGAAAGCTGCGCGGCGTGCGTGAGCCCGACGGCTTCCTTCAACTCGGGCGCGAGCAGCGCGTCGGTGCCCTTCCCCTCCGGCAGCATGTTGTATCCACGCACCCCTTCGTACGCGCCGAGCAGCCGGCGCACCGGCTCTGGCATCACACCAATTGCCGCGTTCTCGACGTCCATCATGTGGTGATAGAAATCGGGCGGCCTCCGGACGGTCTGACAGGCGTTGTTGACGATGAAATCCAGCCGATCGCGCGTCGAGACCAGATGTGAACAGAAGGCCTCGACACTCGGCGTATGCCGCAGATCCAGCCCGAAGATCTCGAGCCGATCGCCCCACTCGGCGAAATCCGGTTCGGCGGCGTAGCGCGTGGCCGAGTCGCGCGGGAAACGCGTCGTGACGATCAGGTGGGCGCCGGCGCGCAACAGCTTGATCCCGGCCTGATAGCCGATCTTGACGCGGCCGCCGGTCAACAGCGCCACCCGCCCGCGCAGATCGGCCGTCTCGGTGCGCTTGGCAAAGTTGAAGCCCGCACAGCTCGGGCACATCTGATCGTAGAAGTGATGCAGCTCGGTGTAGTCCTGCTTGCAGACGTAGCAGTTGAGCGTTTCGCGCGCGTGCTGGGTGTCTGGTTCGTCCTCCACGGTGTGCTGCACGAAATCCGCTGGCGCAAAGAGTCGCGGCGTGATGAACACCTCCTCGCGCCGGAGCTTCCTGATCCCGGTATCCTGCAGTACCGACTCGGCGCGCTGCACACGTTCCTGCTTGCGTTGCACCCGCGTGGCCTTCACCAGGCGGCGACGGGCCAGTGCGTCGGGGCGCGACACTTCGCCGGCGGCGTGCAGCAGGCGCGTGCGATCGGCGGCGGCGATCTGCGCCAGCAGCGCGCGGTCGGCGGCGATCGACTCCAGCAGTGCGGCAGCAGCGCGGACGTGCGCCGCGACTTCATCTGGTGTCAGACCGGCCAGCGGCGACCGTATCTCGGGCGCGTCATCGTAAGGAGTGGACATCGTCGCAAGATAGCGACGCCAGGCGCACGTTTCTGGTACACGGTGCACACGGGCGGGTCACCTCGGCGTGGACAACGTCGCCCGAGGAGGGCACGACGTGGGTGGAGCATCCCTGGGCCCAGTAGCATCCGGGAGGGTGCCCTGATCGCCGTCGTGGCTACCGTCTGCCCGCAACAGGCGGTAGCATCGAGGTGCCGTAGTGACTGCGTGGCGGTCGTCTCGATCCGGACAGCCGGTCGCCCAAAGGATTCGCGCTCCACTCCCCTGCTGAGCCCGCTGATGACTTCCCGCCGTGGCTTTCTGACTGCCGCCGCCGCCTTGGCCGCCGCCCCTGCCTTCAGCACACGAGCTTTCGCCCAGCTGAATCGTGCCACCCAGCTGGCCGGCAGCCGGACCGCCCTCGACCTCGCCGCCGATGAG
>CAYMQV010000321.1:0-4124 GCA_964392395.1 uncultured Gemmatimonadaceae bacterium | reverse complement strand
TGTGCGAGTGCCCGCTGCATGCGGTCCTCGGTGATCACCGTGTCGCCATACACGAAGCGAAAGAGCTCCGGGTAGTAGCGCAGGCCGTTCATCCTCGTGATCAGCGCTCGCATGCCACCATTGGCCGCGTCGAATCCCATCTCGACCGCGTTCTGGATCGGCTCCGTGGCCTGTGCTTCGAGAGTGGCGGTGCGCCGATCCCAGAAAGCACTGCCTGGCGTGTAGAACCGCGAGTTGACGAGGCGCATCGAATGGGCGTCGGTGCGGCTGACCGTATTGAAGCCCACGCTGAGGCGCGCCGCGTCGGTGAAGCCGTTCGCGCGCTGGTGGCAACTGGCGCAACTGATCGCGCCATTGATGCTCAGCTGTCGGTCATGGAAGAGCACCCGGCCGAGCGTGGCTCCCTTGTCGGTCACCGGGTTGCCTGGAGGGGCGTTGTTCTGTGCCAGGACCGCGCCGTCATAGTGCGCGGGCCAGGTCGGGTTCGCATAATTCGGCAGTGCGTTCAGGTTCACCGTGAGCGCCGCCGTCACGCCGGGATACTGATCGACAACCGCGATCGGTTCCGTCGCGGCGGGTGTCGCGGGTGTGGCGCTGTCTGAGCCATCGCCGCACGCGACGACGAGGACGACGAGCGAGAGTGGCGCGATTCGGCGGAAGGACAACGGACGTGGCTCCAGGACGGGTTCGATCAGTTGGACACCGCGGCGGAGCCAGGCATTCCATCTGTGCAAAGGCTGACGACGCGCGGCGTGACGCGACACGTGTGACCGGATGTTTGCTGGCGATGGCATACGTTGCGTGGCTCCTTGCCGTTCCTGGGCGCGCGAAGGCCCAGGCTGTGTCCCTGCCGCCTGCCGGGGACGTTGGAAAACCGATCCTGCAGGACGTGTCATCAGGGAGACACCGTCTTCGGCGGTGGCCCCTACGCAGTGACGTCACGCGCGATCTGCGGGCGCTCGACGACTCGGCGGGCGGTGCATCACTCGGCAGTCGCGGTGGTCAACTCACGCCGTCGGCGAACGGTGTCGTGTACCAGCTCGTGATCATCGAGGCGCGACGCTTCGCACCGACGGCCGACGATACCGCTGACCTGAAGACTGCGGTGGGCATCGAAGCCGGCCAGGCTTGCGACGAGTTGGATCATGAATGGCGACGCTGATGGCGGCGGGGGCATACGCGGAGTAGTCGTTTGACGAACGACAGACATTGATGGGCATCTGGCTGACTCTGCCTTTTCTTGCGAACGGACCGACGAAGGTGGCGCGATGCGCTGATGGCGTGTCCGCTCATGAGCAGCAAGCATCGTTCAGCCGGCGGCTCCCGAAGGTTGCGTCGGGCTGGCCCGTCGCGCACAGCAACGTGGCGGTTTGTGTGCGAGTGGGGCGTCTGCTCGACGCTCCCGCGTTTGGGAGCGCATATGGTCGATGCAGCGCCGGCCGCGCGCGGCGTCAGCGCGTCTCCGACGCCGACAGGCGTCGCCGCTCGTTCGGTTGGTGTCGGATCTTGCCAGCGATAGAGTTCTAATGAGGCGGACAACCATATACTTAGGCGCTGCCCTTAGTGTTACTCGGTGATAGACTCTCTCAGCCAGATCGGGGAATCCAACTAATCGGATGGTGCTGCAATGGTTCACTCCGCAGTCGCTGACGACGTGTTTCATGCCTTGTCCAATCCGACTCGGCGGAAGGTTTTGGAGCACCTGTCCGTCGGACCAGCCACAGTCGGCGAGCTGGCAGCCCCGTTCGACATGAAACTTCCCTCGTTCGTGCAGCACCTGTCGGTGCTCGAACAGAGCCGACTGGTGAAGACGAAGAAGCGAGGGCGGGTGCGGACGTATGAGCTCGCACCAGAACGGTTCAAGGTCGTTGAAGACTGGTTGACCGCGCGGCGTCAGTTGTGGGAAACCCGATTGGACCGGTTCGACGACTACGTCAGACAACTCAGGGAGAAGGAATCCAAATCATGAGCAAGCCCTTCACGATCAATCCGACACTTGATTTCGCGCTCGAACGGTTGATCGACGCACCCCGGCATCTCGTCTGGGACGCGTTGACGAAACCGGAACATCTCAAGGAGTGGTGCATGCCCAGGGCTTGGGGTCGAGTGTCGAAGTGCGAAATGGACGTGCGACCGGGCGGCATCTTCAGCATCGACATCGCAGCGGGAGACGGTCAGGAGGTGCCCAACCTCGGCTGTTTTCTGGACGTGATTCCGATGGAGCGACTTGTCTGGACTTCGATGCTGTTTCCCGACTATCGCCCGGCGGTCTTTGACGACATTCCGATCACCGCCATTGTCTCGTTGGAGACTGCGGGAACCGGAACGCGCTACGTGTTCACCGCGCTGCATCGGGATGAAGCTGACTGTGAGAAAAACAAAGCGTCGGGCTTTTACCAGGGCACCGAGATCGCCGTCGCCCAGGTTGTGGCACACGTGCCGTCGATGAAATAGTTCAGGGCGATCTGAAGCGGGCACCTGTGGCGTCGTGCATTTTGCCGCCGCCTTCGTCCAGGCGAGAATGATAAGGAAGCCGGAGATGGTCGCGCTCTTCACCGCAGTTGGCTTTGGACAGTGGTTTCGATGCGTCACGGGCATCCTCGAGCTCACCGAAGCCGCACTCGTCATGGTGTCGAAGACTGGGAGAATTGGAGCCGCGATGCTCGGGACCATCATGCTCGGCGCGCTCACCGCACACCTCGTCATAGTGCACGTTGCACTCAGTACACCGGGTGACCTGTTTCTTATGTCCGGCTTCGCCGTTTGGGGACGGCGGTGGCGTTCCCCGCGTCCTGATGAAGACCGAACATGCTCCCTGCGCCGTCTGAGGCGGGGACGTTGCGATGCGGACCGGCCGTCGCGCCAGACGCTGACAGTGACTGGAAGGCGCCACGGAAGTGCCAGGCTGCTCACGGTCTGTTCCGCAGTGACGCGCTGGGATCGGCATGCCGCGAGTGTCTGCTGCGAGCGGACCGACGGATGCTACGCGATGCGCCACGACGCTGATTGTTGCGTTCCAAAGTTGACAGACCCGCGACACCCGGACGTTGCCTCGGAAAAGCCCCTCGCGCAGGCGGTGGTGACGGTCTGCGCGCCGGTCGCGCGTATGTTCGGCGCTCCGCGGTGACGGATCGCGCATGGACGCCGCGGCGCCGGCGGTCCGCGGCGTCCACCAGCCCCGACGCCCCCAGGCCTCGCCGCTGTTTCGGTTGGTGTCGGACCATCGGCGGCGGCTGGAGACCGTCGACGACGACCGCTCCGCGCGCGGGTGCGGCCCGGAGCGTTCGGTGGTCGGCGAGGTGGCGGACACGTTCCTCGCCTGCGGTGTGCTGGAGCACCGCTTCGCTCGCATCCGCTGCGACGAGTGCGCGCGCGAATACGTGTTTGGTATTCTCGTACAACGGCCGCGACTTCTGCCCAGCTGTCACGCCAAGCTGACCGGCGAGCGGCGGGATCTCGCGGGGGGCATCGTCGCCCGGATGCTGACCTGGCCCCATCGCGGGTGCCGAGACCGTTGACCTGCGGAACTTCCTCGCCTGGGTCCGGGGGCACATCCCGGACCCGGGGCACGTCGCCACGCGATACTCTGTCTGGTGCGCCAATCGCCCGCGCGTGCCACACCACGATGCGGATCGCCACCTTCATCACCCAGCCGGCGGTCATCGACCAGATCCGCACCCACCGCGGCCACGCCAGCCGGTCCTCGCGCGGCCGGGGACCACGCCATAGACTCGACCGACCCCGAATGAAGTGCCACTTCCGTATCCGCGTCGTCTCCCCACCCGCATCCGCCCACTGCATGAATCGACACTCGCTCGAGCGCCACGCACGGTGTCTGCTCGTCGCCCTCGCAGTGACGCCGGCGACAGCGCACGCACAGCCCCGCGTGGCCGTCACCCTGCCAACCGCGCGCGCCACGGCTCCGCAGGATGGCCGCCTGCTCTTTCTGCTGTCGACGGACTCCACCGCCGAGCCACGATTCCAGATCCAGTTCGGCGCGAAGACGCAGCTCATCTTCGGCAGCGATGTGGACGGCTGGGCACCGGGCTCGTCGAAAGTCATCCCCGGTGACGCGTTTGGCTTTCCGATCCGCAGCCTGAAGGACGTCCCCGCCGGCACCTACC
>CAYMQV010000320.1:0-4141 GCA_964392395.1 uncultured Gemmatimonadaceae bacterium | reverse complement strand
GTGCAGGTCGTGTGTGACTGCGACGCGGAAGGGGAGCTCGCGGTTCCGGCCGATGGATGGCGGGTGTTGTCCTGCATCGATGGCTGTCGGACCGTCCGTCAGGTGGCGTCTGCGGCAGGAATGCGCGTCTTCGAAACGGCACGGTGGGTCTCGCGCTGGACGGGCCTCGGTGTGCTGACCACCGATGCCCGTGCCACGGCCAGCGAGGACGGTACCGCCGTGGCGGGCGTGGCCCAGTTGACCGCACAGGCGCGACGTGCGCTGGCGGAGTCGCGCTTTGAAGTGGCGCTCGCGGCTGCGCGAACGGCCATCGGGCACGCCCCGCGCAGCGCGGCCGCCCATGTGCTCGCTGGGCGTGCCCTGCTCGGACTCGGCCGGACAGACGACTGGGCCGAGGAGGTGCGCCTTGCGGTGCAGCTTGACCCGCTCCTCCCGGAAGCGCAGGAGCAGTATGGCTACGTCGCGGCACGCCGCGGGGAGTTTGAGGCCGCACTGAGCGCGTGGGAGCACTATCTTGAAGCGGCACCGACGGCGCCGGACGCGGCCAGGGTGCGAATCGCTCGCGATGCTGCGGCGCAACTCCAGGAACTGATCTCCGCACATGCCGGCAGCTGACGACATCCGCCGTTGGAGCAACGAACTCGCCACCGATCCGCAAAGCCTCGCTTTTGCGGACCTTGCCGAAGCGTTGCGACGGCAGGGCGACCTCGAGACCGCAGAACGCCTGGCAGTGCGGGGACTCGAGCGACACCCCACGCACGGGCCCGCGCTGAGCGTGCTCGCGCGCATCGCAGAGGCGCGCGGCGATCTCAACGCGGCGTCGGCCTACTGGGAGCGCGCCAGGCTCTACAACCCGACGCCCACGTCCGGTGCGGCGAACGGCAGCATCCCCTCGCCGCGCACCAACGGTTACGGCGACACGCCTGCGTCGCAGCGTGCGTTGCGCGCGACAGGGGCCGCCTATCCGACCGCCAGCTACGCGGCGGTCCCGAGCTTCAGCGCGACTCTCGCCTCCCCGGTGACCCGGCAGGAGGTGGTGCGCTCTCTGGTCGCTGATGCGGATGGGTTGCTGCTTGCCAGCCCGCAGCCAAGCGACGACATGGCGGTACTCGAGGCAATGGCCGCGGCGGTCGCCGGTGTTGGCGATGACGCCGCCCGCGCGATGAAGCACCTCAATCTCGGAACCTGGCATGCGCTGGTGCTCGAAACGGGCGGCGACTCGTTGGCGCTCGCTCCCGCGCCGGCCGGGTCGCTCACTGTGCTCAGTGTGGCACCGCACGTTCCGATCGGTCGCGTGCGCGCACTGCTCCGTGTGGCGACCGCGCGCGCCGCAGCTGACGGCTTCTGAGCACGATCCCCATGGCTCAGTACAACGTCGTCATCGATGAGTTGATGCACACCGCTGGCGTGCACGCCGCCTTGATCGTCTCGCGAACGGATGGAATCGTGGTGGACGGCAACGTCCACATCGGGACCGATGCCGATGCGATTGCGGCGCTCGCGGCGCGCCTCTACGGTCGGGCGGCCCAGGCCGCGACGGCGGCCGATGGCACCTCGCCTGGCTTTCTCCATCTGGAAGGAGAGCGTGGGCGGGTCTGCGCGGTCCCTTCCGGCGACCTGCTGCTGGTGACGGTGGCTGAGCCCTGGGCCAATCTCGGCCTGCTCCGGCTCACCATGCGCCGGCTCGCGCAAAGCCTCGGATGAGATCGGTGTAACGCCTGGATGAGTTCGGTGTGAACGGGGCCGCAGCGTGAAGCAGACTCTAGTGCCCAATCCGGTAGGCCAGTCGTCGTAGGCTGGACACCGCAGACTCATGAAACTCGATCAACGCCTCCGCTTCGATACCTTCGTTACAGGCTCGTCCAATCGCCTCGCCGTCGCCGCAGCAAAGGCGGTGGCAGACGCGCCGGGCGTGCTGTACAACCCCCTGTTCGTCTACGGCGCGTCCGGCCTCGGCAAGACGCACCTGATGCACGCCGTCGGGCACTCCGCCAAAGACAAGCAGCCGTCGCTCGGTGTCGAGTATGTCGCGCTTGATGACTATATGGAAGAGTTTCATCAGGCGACGCAGGGCGGTCGGCTCGACACGTTCAAGCGGCGGTACGAATCGGCGGGCGTCCTGCTGCTGGACGACGTGCAGTTTCTGACCGGGCGGGCCGAGGTCCAGGGTGAGCTGCTGCGCCTCTTCAACGTGCTGCAGGGCCGCGGCACGCAGATCGTCATGACCAGTGATCGGCCCCCCGATGAAATTGCCGATGTCGCCGATCGGCTGCTCACGCGCCTCACCGGTGGATTGATCGTCGACGTTGGAATTCCCGACTACGAAACGCGCGTTGCCATTCTGCAGAAGCTGCAGGGCGAGCGCGCGTCGCGCTTCCGGGACGGTGTGCTCGAGGAACTGGCGCGCGTGGATTTCTCGAACATCCGCGAACTCCAGGGCGGTCTCAATCGGCTGCTCGCCCATCAGGGGCTGAGCGCCGCCGCCATCGGCGCGTCTGACGTACGACGGCTCGTCGGCGCGCGCGCCACGCCGCTGGCCACGGCCGCGATGTTCGGCCCACATGACGCCGACGCGACCCGCAACGACACCGGGGACTACGACACGTTCGTACAGGAAGTGGCGACGGCGGTCGTGGAGCAGGTCGAAGAGTGGCGTGTCCGGCTTGCCGACGCGGCGTCACGCTGGAGGGCGGAAGGCATCAGTGTGGCGGTACTCGACCGGGCGCTGCAGCTGCGGGAGTCACCGGACGTCGAGGGATTGCTGGCAACCTTTGGCGCTGCGGTCGAGTATCTGCGCGACCTGGAGCGCCAGGGATCCGCGGCCGACGCAACGTTGTCAGGGCATGCGATCTTCCGGGATCCGGAGCGGGTCAAGGAGGCACACGCGCTGGTGCAGCAGGCGGTCGCGTCGATCGAGCCTCCGCCGCGCCCCGACCCGCTGCTGCATTTCAGTGCACTGCACGAAGGTCGCGCCAACCAGCTCGCACTGCGCGCGGCGCGGAGCGTCGTGGAAGCGCCCGGGACGCAGTATGTGCCGCTCGTCATCACCGGACCCAGCGGCAGCGGGCGGTCACATCTGCTGCATGCCATCGGCAATGCGCTCATCGCCGCGGGTGTACAAACGGTCGCATGCGTTTCGGCGGCGACCTTCGCCGAACAGTTGATCACTGCACTCCGCGAAGGAGCGGTGGAAAAGTGGCGCGCACGCTATCGGAATGCCGGTGCACTGCTGCTCGACGACATCGAGGCGGTGGCGGGAAAGGAGCGGACCCAGGATGAGCTCTTTCATCTCTTCAACGCGCTCCAGAGTGCGGGACGCCAGGTGGTGCTCACCTCGAGCGTACCGCCGAATCAGCTCGCGACCCTCGAGGATCGCCTGCGCACGCGATTCGCGCAGGGACTCGTCGTCGAACTGGGCAGCCCCGATGTGCTGCAGCGCACCGCCGTCATCGGCACAATCTTTCGCGAGCAGCAGTCTCGCATCGACGATGCCGTCGTCGCGCAGCTCGCCGAGCGTCCGGCGAGATCGATCGGTGATGTCATCGCGATTGCGCGACGCCTGCATGCGGCCGCGACACTGGCAGGCGCACCCATCACGTCGGCATTTGTCGCGGCCGAGTTGGATGGCGCCGTCTCTCCGCGCCGAGGCATGAAGTATCTGATGGGCGACCCGGAGAATTTCGTGCACCGCTGGCCTGACCTGACGGCGCGCCTGATCGAGGATGCCGACTGATGGCGATTCGTGGAAGCCTCAAGGAGGCGAGTTTTCCCGATGTGCTGCAACTGCTCGCGCTGGGACAGAAGTCCGGGTGTCTGAGCATCGTCGACGGAACCAAGTTCGGCTCGGTCTTCTTTCAGGCCGGTAAGATTTCGTTCGCCGCGATCGTCAATCGACGCGACCGACTCGGCGATTCGCTGGTCAAGCGTGGGCACATCACCAAGGAGGAGCTCGACGACGCATTGCGTCATCAGCTTCAACACCCTGGGCGTCGCGTCGGCGAGTTGCTGGTCGAGCTGGGGTTCGTGGCGCGCGAAGTGGTCGACAAGGAGTTGCGCGTGCTGGTGGAGGAGGCGGTCTTCTCGCTTTTCACCTGGACCCAGGGCGTCTGGACGTTCGAACCCGACGTGCATCCCGATGGTC
>CAYMQV010000319.1:3927-4159 GCA_964392395.1 uncultured Gemmatimonadaceae bacterium | reverse complement strand
ACCGTGTTCCGATCCGGCGACGTGATGCGCATCAACATGCAGCTGAGTGATCCCGTCACGACGAGGAGTCTCTGGTCGGAGACGTACGAGCGTGACGTGAAGGATGTTCTGGCGGCGCAGAGTGAGATCGTGCGTCTCACCTCGGCCGCCGTGGCCAAGGTACTGCTATCCAAGGGAACCTGATGCGACGCTTCACTTGCGCCATCGCCTGCGCCAGTGCGGCGACGTTCGC
>CAYMQV010000319.1:0-3917 GCA_964392395.1 uncultured Gemmatimonadaceae bacterium | reverse complement strand
GAGCACGCTGCCGCGACAGTCACCGTGCCGAGCGCCAGCGTGCTCAGTCCGGAGTCGGCGCGGCATATGGAAATGAAGTTCTCGCCTGACGGGCGCTTGGTGGCGTACTTCATGCCCGGTACGAATGGCTTTGACCTGATGGTTGCCAAGGGCGACCTCAGTGAACCACGACGCCTCACGACGGTTCGCAGCACCAACGGCCTTTACTGGTCGCCGGACGGAAGCAAGCTGGCATACAGCGGTGAGTCGGGCGCGAGTGTGGCCGTCGTGACGCTGGCCGACAGCACCGTGCGTCGCCTGACATCGGGCAAGACCCTCGGGGGAGTGTATGGCTGGCATCCCCGAGGCGATCGTGTGACGTACCTGAATTTTGGGGCGGGAGGCGCTTTCGGGTCCGCAACCGCGTCGGTCGTGGATGGAACCACGGCGAAGATGGTGTCCGATTCACTGCCTAACTTTGCCCAGTGGTCGCCGGACGGGACGCGTAGCGCGTACGTTCGCCTGCAAGGAGGCCGCACAACGCTCTGGGTGGTGGACAGTTCGGGCGGAAACGCGCGGGCTCTGACGACCGAGGGATTCGAAGACTTCAACCTGTACCAGTCGCCCTGGTCTCCCGATGGCACACGCATCGTGTACAAGTCTTACCGGACCGGCGCCGTTGATATCTGGGTCATTCCAGTCGCCGGCGGCGCGGCGCTTCAGCTCACGCGCGACATCCGCTCGGACGAGCTGCCGGTCTGGTCCCCCGACGGGCAGTGGATTGCCTTTGTCTCGACGCGAGGTCGCCAGACTGACGTGTGGGTCGTGCCCGCTACGGGTGGCGAGGCCGTTCGCGTCACCGACGACCCGAGGGAGGAATTCGATCTCCAATGGATCGGGAGAGGCCTGACGGTCGGCTTTAGCCGCGCGTCGTCGTCACGCTCGCTCTGGGCGGTGGACATGGCCGGTAACGGCGAACGTCAGCTCACTCCCGATTCCATACGAATCGGCGAGTTCCGTCCCTCTCCGGTCAACGATGACATTGCGTATGTGGTCCAGCGTGGCGGGGGCGTGTCGGAACTCCGCGTGATGTCACGCACAACCGGTGGCAGTCGAACGCTGGTGGCGGGGTCCTCGACGATCCGGGATGCGGTCTGGTCCCCCGACGGGAAGACCCTGGCCTTCGAATCCGACCCCGGTGGCAATCCGGATATCTGGACCGTGAACGCCGCTGGCGGAGAGCCAAGGCAACTCACCACCTGGTCCGGTCTTGATCGCAATCCGACGTGGTCGCTGGATGGCTCCGCCCTGTACTTCATGTCCGACAAGGAGAGCAAGCTCGATGACCTCTGGTCGGTGCCGGCGGGCGGCGGGCAGCCGACTCGGCTGACGACCGTCGGCACCGTCAACAACAGCGTTGCGGTTTCGCCCATCGGCGAACTTTTCCTGCCGATCGTGAACGGGCGCACGGGGCAAGTTGACGTTGCCAAGCTGACCACCAACGGCACGCTGCAGATCCTGTGGGAGCGCGGCAATGTCTTTACCATCCCGCCGCTGGGCTTTACGCCGCGGGGCGACTCGCTGGTCATCGTCTCCACGCTCCCCGACGGTGGGCGCGGCACCTTCATCATCTCTACGCGCACCGGTCAGGGTCGGCGCATCCTCGGCGACAACGAACTGGGCGCGGACCTGACGCCCGACGGGACGCATCTGATCTACCGCTTCGGCTCGCCGAAGGTGGACCTGGGATTGTACAACCTGCGCGATGGCACGACGCGCCGGCTCACGAACGCGAAGGAGTCGCAGGCCCAGCTCTGGTTGTCGCACGACGGGAAGACGCTGCTGGCGACGCGGTCGGTGTCGCGGCAGGCGATCGTGACGGTGGATCTGCGCGCGACGCTGGCGAAGAAGCGATAGCTGCGCGGCGGTAGATTCTCGGCACACCCGTCCCTGCACGTTCTCAGGAGCCATTGCATGACGACCACGCCCGATACCAGCCGCAAGCCCCGCGACGACGAGATCGACCGCCATGGTCTCTCGCACCAGGGCAAGGTGCGCGCGGACAACCAGGACAGCTTCCTGATGGCGTCGATTCACAAGCGGATCGACGTGTCCGACACGAACCTCGATCTGGGAGACCGCATTCCAACTGGTGATCAACGGCGGGCCAACATTGCGATGGTGGCCGACGGCGTGGGCGGCGGCGTGGGCGGCGCGGAGGCGAGTGCGGTCGCACTCGAAGGCGCAATGGAGTACGTGAACAACTCGATGGCGGTGTACTACGGTGCGGCCACCGGCTCCGATCAGTTTGCCGAGTTGCTGCAAGCGGCGGCGATGCGTGCGCACGAGGCGGTGTTGGCCAGGCGCGCCGAACGTGGCGTGAAAGGGACGATGGCCACCACGTTGACGCTCTACATCGGCGTGTGGCCCACCTATTACCTGTTGCAGGTTGGCGATTCGCGGTACTACCTCTGGCGCGAGGGGAAGCTGACGCAGCTCACACGCGACCAGACGGTGGCGCAGGACCTGGTGGATGACGGCGTGCTCACCAAGTCAGCCGCCGCCCGGACGCCATTCGCGCACGTGCTCTCGAGCGCGATCGGCGGAAACACCACGTCGCCGGTGGTCACGCGGCTCGAATCCGACTGGAACAACGTGCACCTGCTCTGTTCCGACGGCTTGACCAAGCATGTGAGCGACGAGCGGATTGCCGAGGTGCTGGGCAGCATGACCAGTGCGAAGCAGGCGTGCGAGCAGTTGCTGCAGGATGCGCTGGATGGTGGCGGGACGGACAACATCACGATCATTGTCGGGCGGACGGTGATGAAGGACGAGGGGTGAGTGACGACGATCAGGGCGAGCCGTTAGATTCCGCTTTCGTTTCCCATGCAGTCGCGCCACACCGCAACCACCCGTCGCGTGCTCTCGGACACTGTAGTACCGTTTAGCTACGACACCCAGATCGCCCAGCTCACTCCAGGTGACCGCTTCCTGCGCGCACTGGCGCTGTCCGCGTGCATCCGCAGCCTGGCGTGGCAAGGAGCTCGGCTCAACGCAGAGACTCCGGATACGGCGGGGGTGGTGCTTCGCTTTGTGCGACAGCTCTACGGCGATGACGTCGCCCTCATGTGGCAGCGTCGAACTGCCGCCAGAAATCGCGAGTGAGCGACACCAGCGAACTGCTCGACGTGGTCAACGCCACCGCTGCCGCATTGCATCGGCATGGGATCGAGTATTTCGTCACAGGTTCGTTCGCCAGCAGCGTGCACGGCGAGTTCCGCGCCACCAATGACATCGATATTGTCGCGGCGCTGGATGTGAAGCGTCTCGAATCGTTGCTCGATGAGCTCTCCAGCACGTTCCTGACCGACCTCGATCAGGCGCGCGAGGCGCTCGCCAACGACGCCAGTTTCAACCTGATTCACCTGACCACGTATCTGAAAGTCGACGTGTTTCCGTGTGTGTCGGCATTCAATCGTGAAGCGATGCGTCGTGCGGTGGCGGTTCAGTTGCCCGGCGCCAGCGAACCGCTCCGCGTCGCCAGTCTGGAGGACATCATTCTCTCCAAGTTGTGGTGGTTCCGACTCGGCGGGGAGACTTCGGAGACACAACAGCGCGATGTTCGACGGCTGATTGCGCTCAACAAAGTACGTCTCGATCTGGAGTATCTCGCACTGTGGGCACCTCAGCTGAAGGTCGATGATTTGTTGCCCGTTTTTCTTCGCTGAGCTGATGCCAATGGTTGATTGCCGCCGTGAGTCGGCCGATTTGTTTCATACGCCGAGGGGCGTGAATGTCTGAGAGCCGCGACGTGCCAGTCCGTTCGCTGGCTGTGCTGTCCGACCGCTACCGCATCGAGCGCGAGCTCGGTGCCGGCGGCATGGCCACCGTGTACCTCGCGCGTGACCTCAAGCACGAGCGCGACGTCGCCATCAAGG
>CAYMQV010000318.1:0-4177 GCA_964392395.1 uncultured Gemmatimonadaceae bacterium | reverse complement strand
CGTCAGGGTCAAGCGCCGCCCAGGGCCACCGTCGGGCTGCGCGGGGTCCGGGATCCGGAGTGACGCCCCACCACCGGCAACCCCGCCTAAGCGAAAGAGCGACCCGAGGCGGCGGAAACCGCCGGCCGTATCCATCGGCGCGATCGAAATGGTCACGGTGGCCCCCGGATTCCCGTAATACTCCCAGAACACCCCGAACGACTGGCCATCGCCGATGTTGGTGCCGCCGAGCGCCGAGGTAAGCACGGACTCCAGCGTCGCGACTCCGGCCAGCCCGGCCGATGCGGCGTCGGACGCCTTGACCGACAGCAGCAGCAGGTCCGACAGCATCGCATTCGGCTCGATTGGCACGACGCCCGTGCGGAACCGACCGGCGAACTTCCGCGTCTCGCTCAGCACTTCGATGCTCGCGAGCAGTGTATCGCGGAACACGCCGGCATTCGTTTCGATTGCGCCTCGCAATGGCTGCCCATCCTTCACGATCCGGGAGATGCGCTCCGTGGGACCGCGCTCGAGCACGAGGGCCGCGCGTGTCTTGCCACGCTCATACCGGGCCTTGCCGTCGAGGACGTACGCGCCGACCAGCAAGGTCGAGTCTCCACGGCGAAAGCGCACCAGCTGGCCGCCAAGGTCCTGGAAGCCACCCGGTGCGTATCGCGGTCCGTACCGCATCTGCGCGTACCGCGCATTGAACGGATAGTCCGCCGGCGTCGCCGTGAAAGGATTGGCCAGCGCCGCCGGGCTCGGCATGAAATCGTGGCTCGGCGTCCGTTCATGCCCGATCGTGCTCGACACCATCTGCCCCGCACGACTCACGATCGTGTTTTGCCGCGACCACGCCACTGGCCAGCCGTACCGCAGCTGCGACTCGCCAAACTCAGGCTTCCACGGACCATAGACGGTCGCCGTGTTGACCTCGATCGCGTTGTAGGTCCGGCGGGCGAACAACTCGTTGCGGAGGTCGTTGCCATCGACGTGGGCGAAGGGCTTGGCGAGCCAGAAGAGGCGCTGACTGTGCGTCAGTCGATCCGCGCAGCTCTTTGCCAGAAAAGCGACACTGTCCGCCTTCCTCAGCCACGGCGAGATGTCCTGCCACTGACACCGCTGCGCCTCGGGCATCTTCGAGAGCGCCGCATTGAAGGATCGCTCGGCACCAGGTGCGTCATTCGCCTCATGCTTGACGAACCCGGTCAGCGCCGAACACCACCATGCGGTGCCCTTGCACTCGGAAATGGCCGCGTTGGCGGCTGCCATGTCCTTCGCTTCGACCGCGTACTTCACTCGCTGGCCGGCAACCCAATCATCGGTTGGCACCGACTGACCGGCCGCCTGAAGCGCTTCGAGCAGCCGACGCCGGGCCGCGCCGATCTCGGGCCGCTCCGGCCGCGGCGGTACATCGTTGTTGTTGTTCCAATAAAAGATGGTGCCGAACTGCACATCGGGCTCGGCGGTCGCGCCGCCAGAGCTGAACCCGAGGCTCTCGAGCCGTACCCGCTCAAAGTCCGCCTGTGCCTTGCGCGCATACTCGGCTGGGGTCGTCGGGCCCGCGGTGGCAGTCACGGCGGTGGCAGGCGGCGCAGGTGTTTGCGCGCCACTGAGGAGCGGAGCGGTACACGCCAGCGCAGTCGCCAGCCAGCGCGCGCGACGGGGCGTGATCGTCAGTTGGGCGGAGAGCATGATGCCTGAGTACGCGCGTCACCGGCGGAAGTGCCCTGACGCGCAGGAACACCTCCCACGCCGGGCGAATGAAGGAGCACGGACAGGGTGGGATTCGAACCCACGAAACCCTTTCGAGTTCACACGCTTTCCAGGCGTGCGCCTTCAACCGCTCGGCCACCTGTCCTGTAGAGGGGAAACTGCCCCCTCAGCCGCCGCCCAGCTCAGCCATTAGCCATTGATTAGCCATTGAATCGCCGGGGTGCGAGGGGGAACGTAGTCGATCCGGGGTGACGGTGTCAGCCCCGGCGGCCGGCTCGCGGGGCTCTGTGGCATCACGACGACCGGCGCCACGGCACATCAGGACCTTCGAGCCGCACCGCGCCCACGGGCGCTGGGGCGTGGCACAATCGCGCGCGTCGACCAGTAGACTCCATGCCCGTCGCTTGGCGTCTGCTGCGCGCACCGGTGAACCTGAAACACGACGTGACCACGTGGCCTACGTTCCCGACGAACTCCGACTGTACCATCCGTTCCACGAGGCGATCAACAATTTCACTTGGCTGCTCAAGGCGCGCTGGGCGCCGAAGGTGGAACTTCAGGCCAAGCGCTTCCGGCTAGACCTCCTCATGCAGGGGTACGCCGAGCAGCACGTGGTGAACCTGAATCGAGTCCGGCGTTCGCTGGCGAATCCGAAGTCAGCCGTGCGAGACGCGGCGGCCGAAGCGTCCCTCCAAAAGGTTTGGTTCAATGAGCTCGCGTATGCCTCGCCGCAGCTTCCAGAGCCGCTGATCCTGGACAGCCGTGGTGTCCAGGCGAACTATGAGGCGTCTTCCCGTCGCCTGATCTTCGCACCATGGCCCATCGCAACCCTCGGTGGACACCCAGTGGACACCTGAAAACCGGCCACCACGGCTCGTACACTGAGGCGTTGACGGCATCCCGATGGGTCGTTCGGCCATGAGCAATGTCTTGGCTAAGAGCACACAGAAGCAGGCGGAGGGCCTGGGGCGCCTCGGATGGTCGCTCCGGAAGATCGAGACGGCAACCGGCGTCCGCCGCGAGAAGATCAGTGGCTATCTCGCCGCCGCCAGGATTCCGGTGCGGCGGCGTGGCGAGCGCATGGCCGACTGGCCACCGGCAAATCCGGCCACCACGGCGGTGGTGTCCACCGACTCGGTGCCACCGGATGCCCCCGTGACAGGCGCGGCGACGCGGCGGTGCCGGTGCCAGGTCGTGCGCCGACAGCGAGCGCCTGCGAGCCCTATCGCGAGCTGATCGGCGAGGGGCTCCGTCGCGGTCGCAACGCGATGGGGATCTGGCAGGACTTGGTCGATGGCCACGGCTTCACCGGGCCCTCTGTGAGTGTCCGGCGCTTCGTGTGCGCGCTGCGTGGGGCCGCGACGCCGGAGCGGTCGGGCATCATCACGACTGCCGTTGTCCGAAAGTCTTTACGCCCCGCATCACATAAGTCTTTCCGCGTTCGGTCCAGCGTCAGCCAGTCCCGGCAAGGCGTTCTCCGCCACCCCGAGATCTACGGCGCCTCCGCGGGAGTGAGCCCCCACGAAAGCGTCTGCCGCCCCACGGTGGTGGGCCGCAGCCTCAGACAGCGGCTCGGGTCGGCGCATGCATGGCCCACGGCGGATCGGTGGCCATCACGGCCACGTCAGCGCGCCCAGCATTGGAAAGCCATGCACGCTGATCAGCCCGGGAACGCGCCTCCGCCCGTGGTGGGTGGAATAGGAGGGACCGGGGGCGGCGTCATACCGTTCCCACGTCGTTTGCGTAGACCCGCAGCACCAATTGGGTAACGGTCGCCGACATAACGACGTCCGGCTCCGCCGCGCATCGGACCGGGGGGGAGCGCGGGGCGCCTGTGGGCCGGCAGCAGTTGACGGCCGCGTCGGTCGTGCCGAGTAAACTGCCGTAGACGGCGCAGAGCCTCGCGCAGGCCGAGCGGCCGCAGTTCCGCCCATTCCGCCGCGGAGCTCCTGAGAGGAGGCCGCTCAGCGCATCACGGATCTCGCACACGACGATCTTCCGCAGACCGCATCATGAAAAGCGCGAGGACTGTCGCGATATTGATGATACTCCACGTCGCACGCGGGAACTGGAATGTCATCAGCGGATTATAGATGATCGCCCCGATGCCACAGGCAACCATCCAACCGTACCTGCGTCGCGAGCGGGTGACGTAGAGCTGTAGCAGCAGGACGGCGCACACCACCCAGCGAAGCAAGATGTAGAAGCTGTAGGGATTGATCGGCACCAGCGCCCACACCAGCATGGCAATGGTGAAGCGCACGGCGGTTACAGACGTGATCGTGACTGCCGTCTCGTCCTCACGCAGCCGCGTCATGCTCCGGATCCCAGCGCAAATTCCCGGGGCATCATCGCATAAGGCATGGCCGCTTCACGACGTCATGCGCGCGGCGGCCGCGGAGATCACTCGCCCGGAGTATCACAGACGCCCCTATGTGTCAAGAGTCTGCGATTGCTCGCTATGCTGCAGCGGACGGCT
>CAYMQV010000317.1:1051-4197 GCA_964392395.1 uncultured Gemmatimonadaceae bacterium | reverse complement strand
ACGTCCTATGCAGACTACGACGTGCAGATCGTTAAGTGAAGAGTATTGGGGCTAGCGGGGGCCGCGATCGCGCCGTAATTTAGACAGGTACTCGACCGATCCCGATTGAATTTCCTATCCTGCAGAAATGTCATCGAAAAAAACGGACGGCAAGATTCGCGTCCTGTTCGTCAACGGGGCGAAAACGCCGCCTCTTGGTGCCGGCCCCTGGGTCCACGGCCAGATCATGAGGTATCTCGATCGATCCAAGCACTCACTGCACGCCGCGACGGCCAGGGGGACTCGTCTCGTTCCTGCTCCAATGTTCGACGTCGTGCGAGACATCAGCGGCGTCACCCATCACTCGATCGACTTCGGGCCTGACCAACTCGGGGTGTCGCTGAAAGGATCCTTCCGCGAAAAACTTCGCGTTCTCGTCGGCATCCCCACGGCGGTCCTGAGCTTCGCGAAGCTCGCGCTGCTGGTGCGCCGCGAGAAGGTGCAGGTGCTGCACACTGATGAACGTCCGCGTGATGCGATGATCTGCATTCTCCTCGGCCGCATCACGGGTGCGAAGACCATCATCCATATGCACGTCTGCTACGGCGAGTGGATGACTCGACTATTCAAGTGGTCGATGAAACGAGCTGACGCGCTCGTCGCGGTGTCCTCGCATGTCGGAGAAACGCTCGTCGCAAACGGGCTCGAGGCGCGGCGGGTTCACGTGGTCCTCAATGCAATCGAGCTCGATGACTGGAAACCCGGCGTTGGGAGAGATGCTGCGCGGCTTGAGTTCGGTGTGACCGCCGCCGCTCCGGTGATTGTGAGCGTTTGCAGGCTCCTGCCGGGGAAAGGTCCTACAGAACTAGTCCGGATCCTTCCAGCGATCTGTCGCGAGTTTCCGGACGCACACCTCCTCATCGTTGGTGGAGATCAGACTCTCGCGGTGGGGTACCGCCAGCAACTGCAGGAGCTGGCGCACGAACTCGGAGTGGCCAATAACGTCATCTTGACTGGGCGGCGGAGCGATGTTCCGCGGCTGATGGCAGCAGCGGATATTTTCGCGATGCCCTCGCCCGACGAACCATTTGGCCTCGTGTACCTGGAAGCCATGGCGATGAAGCTGCCGGTGGTCGCGCTTAGAAGTGGCGGCGCTCCTGAGATCGTCGAACACGGAACGAACGGTCTGCTCTCAGAGGTCGGCGACCTCGAAATGCTGAGCGAGCATCTGCTTTCTCTCCTGCGGAATTCGCGATTACGCGAGGAAATGGGAGTCGCAGGGAGAGATCGAGTCGAGCGTTTCTTTCGCTCGCAGAGAATGGCATCCGACGCGGCTCAAGTGTATCGGTCGCTGGTCGACTCAGACTCGACATCTCCGGTCTGAAGCAGGGACGAGTCGGGAGCACGGACGCCAGGTACTCGGCCGTTTCCCTACGCGCATCGATCCAAAAAACCAAGCTCCTCACCGTTCGCGTTCACCGGATACTCGGCTCGCAGCGCGACGGCCATCGTCCTCCCCGAAAGGCCGCATGTCGCGCAAATGAATACTGGAGACGCCGGTTGGCCAAGCCGGTGTACGAGAGTTTGTGACCGTCACTGAATCTGCCGGGAATTTGCAGTTGCGGTACATCCGATCAGTGCGCAAGCTCGATGCGGTCTGAGCCGCAGACACCGATAGTTGGCCAACGCGGCGTCAGGATTGCTTATGACGAGACCCCGAGTTGCCGCGAGGGACGGCAGGGCACGGCACTGCGAGTATGCTGTCTATCGGGATTGACGTGGCGAAGGTGGATCTGGTGGTGGGCGTCCGGCCGACCCGGACGGAGAGGACGGCGGAAAACGACGGAGAAACGTGATCTCGTGATGAGGATTCGGGTCCTCGGTCCCACGCGATCGTGCTCGCGGCGACCGGCGGCGAAGAGTCTCTCTTCTCGGCGGTGCGTCTGCCATTGCTCGTCGGCATGCAGGCCGAAGTAGCTCGCATTGCTGGACTCAGTGCGGAAGTTGCTGATAAGCCGCAACGTGATGGACCGCGCCACCACGCGACGGCCCCAACAATTATCGTCGATGATCGTTGGTACCACCTCTTTTTTTCGCGACAGTTGCTAACGAGGCTGTAGAAAAAGGTCGGGCCCGCGTCCGATTCTTGCTAGGCCTCTGCGCAGCGCCGTGCTTCGAATCTGGGCGCTGGACCTCTCGCCGTCGAGCCCTGCATGCCGCGTTACAAGTATATCGACACCAATCCCAAGTTCCTGCCGGTGGACCTCGCCCGCCAGCTCCTGCCGGGGAGATTCGAGCATGCGCTCAACCACCTGCTCGACCACGAACTCGACATCACCCGGTTCGATGCCCGGTTCCGCAATGACGAGACCGGCGCGCCCGCCTATCCGCCCGCCGTGCTGCTCAAGGTCATTCTGTTCGCCTACGCGCGTGGCATCGTCAGCAGCCGGCCCATCGCGCGCGCCTGCACCGAGCACGTGACCTTCATTGCCCTCTGTGGCGATCAGGCCCCGCACTGCACCACCATCGCGCACGTCGTCAGCACCGTGGGCGACGAGATTGCCCACGTGTTCGCGGCGGTGGTCGCCATCTGTGACGGCCAAGGCGTGATCGGCCGCGAGATGTTTGCGATTGACGGCGTCAAACTGCTGAGCAATGCGAGCAAGCAGCGCAGTGGGACGCGCGCGGAGTTCGAACAGCAGGCGGCCAAGCTGGAGAAGGCGGCGCAGACGATGCTCGCGCGCCGCCGCGCCACAGATGCGCTGCCAGTGGAACCCGATCTGGACGCCAACGCCGTAGCGCGTGTCGCACGACTGCAGCATGATGCCGCTGAACTGCGGACCTGGCTCGCCGCGCATCCGGACGAACGACGTGGGCCAAAGGGGACCGTGCGGCAGAGCAATCGCACCGACAACCAGAGCGCGAAAATGGCCACCAGTAAAGGCGTACTCCAAGGGTACACGGGCGTGGCCGCCGTCGATGCGCGCGCAGATCATCGTCGTGGCACAGGCGCATGGCACGGGCTCCGAGCACGAGTTGCTGGCCCCGCGCGTCGACGCGCTCGCGCCGGTGCTCGCCCCCACGTCGCTCGTCACCGCGGACGCGGGCTATCACAGCGAGGCCGCCTGCCAACGCGTCGATCCCACGGTCCTCGAGCAGTTGGCAGG
>CAYMQV010000317.1:0-1041 GCA_964392395.1 uncultured Gemmatimonadaceae bacterium | reverse complement strand
GTGGGACGCGCGCGGAGTTCGAACAGCAGGCGGCCAAGCTGGAGAAGGCGGCGCGCGAGCATCGTCTGCGCCGCCTTCTCCAGCTTGGCCGCCTGCCAACTGCTCGAGGACCGTGGGATCGACGCGTTGCTGGCGGACAATATGATGCGGCAACGTGATGAGCGATTCGCGACGCAGGGGCGGCATCAGCGGGCCCCGCATCCGTTGCACGACAAGACGCGCACCGCCACGCGACCGCCACGACGACCACACCCACGCGCTTTACGCCGGATGACGTTACGTACGATCCGGTCGCGCGCACGTGTGTGTGTCCCGCCGGCACATCGCTCTATCGGAAGGGCGCATCGCGGGTCGTGAACGGCTATGCCTCAGAGCAATTTCGCGGCACCGTGCGTGACTGCGGCGCCTGCGCGCTGCGCGCGCAGTGCCTCCGCACACCAGCGACAACGCGGGTGCGCAACGTCGCATTCATTCGGGAACGCGTCGTGCCGAAACCTGAAACGGCATCAACGCGCAAGCGAGCGCGGATCGACACCGCAGAGGGTCGGGCGCGCTACGGACAGCGCTTCGCGACCGTGGAGCCGGTGTTCGGCAATCTGCGGCACAACAAGCAGCTCGCCCGCTTCACACTGCGGGGCCGCGCCAAAGTTGATGGGCAATGGCAGCTCTGTTGCCTCGTACACAACATCGAGAAACTGGCCCACCACGGCTACGCGGCGTAAGCAGCGCCGCGCGCCAACCGAGTGACCATGCGCCACGGACGTCGCATTGGGCCACTCCATGACCAAAAAAAACTCGCAACATCCGGACGACAGCGTGGACGTATTGCCACGCGACCATGCGACCGAAATACTCAGCCGTATTTGGCTTTTTCTACAGCCTCAACGTCTCGGGGGCGATCGCATCGATGCGATCGCCCCCGAGACGTTGAGGCTGTCAGTCATGCTGCCGTCACCCGCGTCGTCGGGCGCGGCGCGCGCCCTCAGGGCTCGACGTAGCGCCAGAGCCCCGCGCCATAGTTAGCCGTGACGATGACATAGG
>CAYMQV010000316.1:0-4215 GCA_964392395.1 uncultured Gemmatimonadaceae bacterium | reverse complement strand
CCGCAGCGTCATGTTCGAATTGAAGTTCGTCGGACCAAGGAAAGTCCGGGCCTCGTGGTGCACTCACGCCGTCACAGCGCGCGGCACTGCAGGCCGATCGTGAAGGGGTCATCGCCGCGTTGCGGGCACGCGCCATGGCGACCGAACAGTGCCTGCCGCTGTCCTACAACCAGCGATCGCTGTGGTTCATTCACCAGGAAGCCCCGCTGAGTACGGCGTACCACGTTGCGCAGGCGTTCCGGATCCTGTCGCCCATTCGGCTTCAGGCGCTCCGCGACGCACTCCAGGCGCTGACCGACCGTCACGCCATGTTGCGAAGTACCTACACGCAGGATGCCGATGGGCAGCTGATCCAGCGTGTGCGAGGCGCGGTGTCGGTCGCATTTGAGCAGCTCGATGTGCGGGGCGCCGATGAGGCGACACTGCAGGCGAGCGTCGACGCTGCGCGCCGGCTGGCCTTCGATCTCGGTCGCGGGCCGGTCTTCCGGGCAACGCTGCTGACCAAGGGTAATGCCGATCATGTGCTGCTGGTGGTCATGCATCACATTGCGGCCGATGGCTGGTCGCTCATGGTGCTGCTCGATGAGCTGCTGGCACTGTATGTCGAGTCGTGCGGCACGGCGAGCGAGCCGTTGCCGCGACCAGCGGCCACTTATGCGGACTTCGTACGATGGCAGGAGTCATGGATCGCCTCACCGGAAGGTGTCCGGATTGCTGCCGCATGGCAGCACGCGCTGATGGCCCCACGGGCCGACCTGTCGTTGCCGTCCGATCGGCCCCGGCCAGCGCGTAAATCGTTTCAGGGTGCGACCCGACCCCTCGAGATCGGGCCGGCCGAAGTCTCCCGCCTTCGACAGTGTGCGCATGAGCACGGCAAGACGCTCAACGTCCTGCTTCTGTCGGTCTGGATGGGGTTGCTCGCGCGGCTGAGTGGCACGTACGATGTACTGGTCGGCATGCCGACGTTGGGTCGGACACAGCCTGAATACAACGGGGTGGTGGGCCAGTTCGTGAATTCGGTGCCATTGCGTGTGCGGGTCGATCCGGCGGCTCCATTCACGGCATTGCTCGACAGCGTTGGTGCGACGGTCAGCGCGGCGCTTGACGGGCAGGACTACCCGTTCTTGTTGATGGTGCAGCGCGCGCAGGTGGCGCGTGACCCGTCCCGGTCGCCGTTGTTCGAGACGTTTTTCAACCTGATTTCGTTCGGCGACCAGCGTACCGGCGCTTCGGGAGAACGTCGCTGGCAAGCCGCCGGACTGCAGGTGCAACCGTATCCACTCCAGCCACCGGAGGGGCAGTTCGATCTTTCGCTGCAACTGAGCGAACGCGATGGGCGGATCGGGGGAGCTGTTGTGTACAGCACCGATCTCTATGATGCCCTGACCATCGATGTGCTGATCTCCCACTTTCTTGCGCTCGCCGAGGGTGTTGTCGTGAATGCTGAAACGCCGCTGACGCAGCTGCCGCCTCACGCGGAACGGCTCCGTGCGGAGCTCGCGGTTGACGGACCTTCGGCGTCGGTGGTGGCGTTGCTCGACGAGCTGTCGCAGCGCGACATCCGGCTCACGTTGGACGGCGAGAAGCTCAAGGTCAATGCTCCGGCGGGAGCGCTGGATGCTGAGTTGAAGGCTCGGCTGGCCGCACTGAAGACTGAGGTGCTGGCGGCGCTGCGTGCGCCGGCCGTCCCCCGCAGCCGGCTGCGGCGGGTGCCCCGCGTGGCGCCACTTCCCATCTCCTATGCACAGCAGCGGCTCTGGTTTCTCGACCAGATGCAGCCTGGCAACTCGTTGTACAACATCTCGTATGCCATGCGTCTTTCAGGGCGCCTGGCCGTTGCTGCCTTGACGGCAGCAATCAACCAGCTTCCGCAGCGGCACGAAGCGCTGCGCATGCGCATTCGCGATGTGGACGGGAATCCCTCGGCCGAGCTGATGGAATCGGTTGGCAACGTCGTGGAGTTTGTGTCGCTGGCTGCCATGCAGCCCGATGCACGCCTGCCGGAGGCGCGGCGTCTGGCGCTCCGACATGCGGTCCGTCCCTACGACTTGTCGCAGGGCCCGCTGATCACTGCGCTGTTGATCGAGCTCACGCCGGATGACCACGTCCTGCTGCTCGGTATGCATCACATCGCATCCGATGGCTGGTCGCTCAGTGTGGCCGCACGCGAAATGTGTGCGGTGTACGACGCCCATCTAGAAGGTGTGCCCGCCGCGCTGCCGCAGCTCGAGATCCAGTACGCCGACTTTGCCGCATGGCAGCGCGAGCAGCTGAACTCCGGCCTGCTCGTCGAGCAGCTTGGTTACTGGCAGCGCGAGCTCGCAGGTGCCCCTGCTCTGTTGGAGCTGCCGACCGACCGGCCGCGGCCCGCCATGCTTTCGTATCGTGGGGCGCGGCGCGAGTATCGCATGTCGCCTGAGTTGCTGACGTCGCTCAAGCGGTTGAGTCGTGCGCATGGGGTCACGCTCTACATGACGATGCTGGCCGGATGGCAGGTGCTGTTGCATCGCTACTCCGGGCAGACGGACATCGTGGTGGGGTCGCCGCTGGCGAATCGTGATGACCCGGCGCTCGAGCCGTTGATCGGGTGCTTCGTCAACAATGTCGTGATGCGTGGTCGGCTCGACGGGAACCCGACGTTTGCCGAGTTCCTCCAGCAGACATCGCAGACGGTACTCCGCGCCTTCGATCACCGCGAGCTTCCCTTCGATCGACTGGTCGAGGGCCTGCGCCCTGAACGCAGCACGAGTCACGCGCCGATCTTTCAGGTCCTCTTCACGCTGCATTCTTTCCCGATGGATCCGGCGCAGCCAACGGGCCTGAAGGCCGACCTGCTCGTACTCGATGACGACGGCAGTGGCACGTCACGCTTCGACATCACGCTCGACATCGACGAGCATCAGGGTGGGCTCCGGATGGCGTACGAGTACGCGACGGACCTGTTCGACGAGACGACCATTGCCCGCATGCATGGGCAGTACCTCGAATTGCTGCGTCAGACTGTGGCATCGGTGGAGACGCGCGTGAGTGAGCTGAGGATCCTCTCCACAGCCGAAGAACAGGCGGTGCTGGACCAGGCCAACGACTCGTCCTTTGCGCACGACCGTACCTCGTGTGTCCACGCCCTGGTGGCGGCCACTGCGGCGCGGCAGCCAGACTCGGTGGCAGTGCAGGCGTCCGATGGGGTGCTCACCTACGCGCAGCTGGACCGGCGGTCAAACCAGATGGCGCAGTTGCTGCGCGAGCGCGGGGTGACGGACGGCGCGCTGGTCGGAGTATGCCTGGATCGCATCGCCGATCTGCCGGTGGCGCTGCTGGCGGTGCTCAAGGCGGGCGCGGCGTATGTCCCGGTGGACCCGTCCCATCCAGCTGAGCGACTGGTGTACACGCTGACGGATGCACAGGTGGCGTGTGTGATCACCGAAGCACGGTTTGGCCCGCTGGTGGCGAGCGCAAATGCGCCACTGCTGCTGGTGGATGCGGATGGCGCCGCGATCGCGGCACAGGTGAATACGGCGCCGATGACGGCGGTTGGTCCCGCTGATCTGGCATACGTGATCTACACGTCGGGCTCGACGGGACGGCCGAAAGGCGTGGAAGTGGAGCATCGGAATGTCGTGAACTTTTTGCGTAGTATGGCGCAGGAGCCGGGGTTTGCGGCAACGGACGTGCTGCTGGCGGTGACGACGCCGTCGTTCGACATCGCGGGCCTCGAGCTCTTTCTGCCGCTGATCTGCGGTGCGCGCACGGTGATCGCGTCGCGTGCTGACGTACTGGACGGTGCGGCGCTGATTGCGCTGGCGAACACCACGCAGGCGACCGTGTTGCAGGCAACGCCGGCGACGTTCCGGCTGTTGCTCGATGCAGGGTGGACCGGGAAGCCGGACCTGCGGGTGCTGTGTGGCGGTGAGGCGATGCCGCGGGATCTGGCTCGCGAGCTTCTCTCGCGGACGCGCGAGGTCTGGAACATGTACGGCCCCACCGAGACGACGATCTGGTCCACGACGCACCGTGTGCTCGATGCCGGCCAGGAGATTCCGATCGGGCATCCAATCGGCAACACGACGGTCTATGTGCTGGATGCGGCTGGGCGCCCGGCGCCGATCGGGGTGGCGGGCGAGCTCTGCATTGGCGGGGAGGGGGTGGCGCGCGGCTACCGGAACCGGCCGCAGCTGACGGCGGAAAAGTTCGTGACGCTTTCGATCGGTGGCCGAG
>CAYMQV010000315.1:0-4255 GCA_964392395.1 uncultured Gemmatimonadaceae bacterium | reverse complement strand
GCAGGATGCAGCGCATCGCCTCGATCTGCGCCGCCGAGAGCGACGACAAATTGGCGACCGTCCGCTTGCGAATCTTGCCGTCCTCGCGCCAGGCCTCCCGCAGCAACACCGCCGGCGGGGACGTGCGGGTCGGGATTAGGTCGATATACAAGGCAACATACTACGCAATCACCAAGCGACAGCGCACGGGCATTACATGGCAACACTATCTCGCGGTCGACTCACGCGTCACTCGGGATGTGGCAATGAGATCGGCACCAAAACACCCTCAAGTCTTCCCGGAACTTCGGGTTAGACTCCGTCGGCGCGCGGGAGCTCGCCTGCCGTCATCGCATGCGCCGCTTCATAGAGCATGTCGGGATCCAGATCGGCACCGTTCGGCCACACCAACGTCCCGGCGTCCGCATCCACGCGCACCTGCCCGAAGAACGCGGGATCTTGCAGCGCGGCGAACACGCCACCGCGGCCCGCAATCCATGGGCCGATGTCGGCGACCCCCACCGACCCGTCGGTGAACGTCAGCGCCACGCGGAACGCGCCAACGACCTCCACCTGCGTGATACGCGGGAACATAGGCTACTCCAGCGGGGCGATCTTGGCCGGCGGCTCGTCCGCGTGCAGGCGCCGCCAGTTCTCCAGCAGTTCGACCTCGTGGAGACTAGCCCACTCCACGACCAACGCCAAGGCGCGCGGTGGCAGCGTCCCGCCGAGCACCCCCAAGGGACGGATGCGGATTTGGGCTTCCGCGCCCGCATACGCGGCGTGAAAGTGCGGGGGGTCGCGGTCGAGGAAGTACATCCGAATCACAATCCCCAAGAAGCGCGAAATCTCGGGCATAGCACTGGGCTACAGGGATGCCGGTCGGCGCGAGTCTAACGAGTATTGGACCCACATCCAGCTCATCGGAGCCCACGAACTCCAGCAAAAAAACGTACAGCAAAGCGACCTAATCCGCTCACCCTGCAACCAATTCGACAAGACCAGCCCGGTCCGCCGGGCTCCGGACCCCCAAACCGCCACGATTCACGACATGCGTGTACAGCGTCGTCGTCGAGACGTCTCGATGCCCCGATAGCTCCTGCACCGTCCGAATATCCGCGCCACTCTCGAGCAAATGTGTCGCAAACGAGTGCCGCAACGTGTGGTATGACGCGCGCTTCGTGATACCGCTGCGACGCACCGCCTCCGACATCGCCCGCTGGACCGCCGTTTCGTGCAGGTGGTGGCGGCGGCGGCGACCAGTCTCGGCGTAATGCTGAACGCGCCGGGCTGGAAACAGCCATTGCCACTGCAGCGAACGACCCGCCTGCGGATACTTCCGCGCCAGCGCCGTCGCGATCGCGACC
This sequence comes from uncultured Gemmatimonadaceae bacterium, assembly GCA_964392395.1. Classification (GTDB taxonomy): domain Bacteria; phylum Gemmatimonadota; class Gemmatimonadetes; order Gemmatimonadales; family Gemmatimonadaceae; genus JACMLX01. Next base: position 2,909 of record CAYMQV010000315.1, on the reverse strand, counting down.
CACCAAGCATCCGCTCCCAGGCCGCACTCCCGCTCGTGCAACGTACGAACCCGCGCAATCGGCGCCGCCAGCGCAGGACGCAGCACGTCTGGACGCACCGTCACCCGGTCCTTGGCACCTTTCCCGCGGCGGATCAGAATCTCGCCCCGCCCAATGTCGAGATCCTTCACGCGAAGCATCAACGCCTCCATCAGCCGGAGACCACCACCATACGGCACCAGGCCAACCAACCGCGTCACGCCACGGAGCTCCGCCAGCACCCGACGCACCTCGTCCGGGCCCAATACGGTCGGTAGCCGCACCGGCGCGCGCGCGCGGAATCGATCCCAACCCAGCCAGGGGTTGCCGGAACACTTCCTTGTACAGAAACAAGAGCGCAGCCAGCGCCTGTGCCAGCGTCGCCGGCGCGCAATGTCGGTCCTCCGCCAGATGGAGCAGGAACGCACGCACCTCCTCGACGCACAGCTGCGCCGGATGCCGGAGTCCATGAAAGCGAACGTAGCGACGAGTCCACCCGGTGCAGGCCTCTTCGGTACGCGGCGAGTATTCCCACAATCGCAGATGAGCCCGCAACGATTGCAAGAGTCTCGGTTTCGGCTGCATCAGGAACTCGTAACACGGCAAGGCAATCACACGGTAACCATTGCCACACGAGTCCCAGCCGGATGTACCCGTTGCATGCAACCAACCGCCACCACATCCGACCGCCACCACAACCAACCGCCGGCACAACCACTCGCCGGCAGAACCACCACGTATGCCGGACCGCCACGCATGCGGCGCCAGCCCCCCATCCCACCGCCCCTTCAACCCTGTCTCCAGTCCCGCGCCTCACGCCGTCGCGCGACTTCGACCACCCGGCTGAACTAATTCGCGCCTGCCAAGTGTGGTGTCGCCGAAGGGCCGTGGCGAAAGGCGGGTGATGGCTTGTGGCGCGAGCCAAGGCACCATCCGGTGCGAGACCAGCGGTATCGCGAGGCGTTGCAACGCCGACTCGCGTCAAATGACGCGCCCGACTGCCACGAGACTTCGGCGACTCTACACCAGGTCGATGTCGACTGAAGTTGAAGAATCAGCAGTGCCGCACGCACACGCGTCTCCCACACCTCCAATGCAACAGCTCCACCGTTCCCACGCGCGCGTACCAGCGCGTCGCCGAGCGTCGCCACCGCTCGACCCTCGTCGAGCAACTGCGCCAACCGAAGCATCACGTAGCAGTCGACCACCGCCTGGTCGAGCGAGATGCCGCTTGCCTTGCGAGACGACGAACCATCCGCCTCACGCCTTCGCTCCGGGTGCGCCTCCCCCCAGCCCGATTCTTCCCAACCGTCATTGCCGTCCGCGCACCGGAAGTGCACTCGCTCACCGTCTCGCCACTCATACTCGCGCCCACGAAACTACGACACAGCATGATCCGCCGCCGCCACCCTTCAACTGCAAATTTCCAAACCTCACGGGGTTCCGCTGGAGACGCGGCGGCAAATGAGTCAACCCGCTCCGGAGGGGTCGCCTGCATCGTCAGCAGCGCGCGCCCGGTTTCTCCCAGGCGGTGGCACGAAACCAATCGCCCTCAGCGCTGACGACCCCGACGAACGCAGCACAACAACCCGTGCACTGGGTGCACATACGACGTCCCGCGACGCAGCGCACCTATCGTACCCATCAAAGCGGCCGTCATCTTGCACACGCGTCCCAACTCATCCACCATCACATCACGTTTCACATAGTCCCACAGATGCTGCCGCACATGCAACTGCACCGCCGACGTCGGCCGCAGCCGCGCGCAAATGTCCCGGTATACTGCATTCCAGGGCCGCCCCACCTGATGACGCGAGTAGCGCTCGAGAGGACGTGAGTTCTCATTCAACTCGCGACGCGTCCCGTTTAACGTGTGACGGCGCTTCATCCCTTCCTTCGTCGGCAACGCGTCAATGCTCGTATTCTTTTCGCTCGGCACTCCACGAGATGACCGTCGCACCCCCCAACGGGGCCGCTCAACGATCACAGCCGGCATGTCATGACGCATATGCAGTTCCTCACCTGATTCGCTCCGCCCCGGACATGCAGCCCTCAGGCGCAAAGAGCTACGCGTAGGATGGACGAGGCGTGGCGGACTTCGACAGCATCCACCTCACTGATCGATGCAGCTGCCTCGCGTGATGATGGAGTATCGTAGCCGAAGTCCATCCGTGCGCAATCGGTTCGTACATGTGCGCTGAATTGGTGATACGATCGCTGGCGCGTTGCGCGTGTTGGTTCGGCACAACGAGAATCACACCGAACGAGGTAGACTTCTGCCGTACCCCGTGACCGCGTCAGAAGTTGAACTGCGCCTGCTGCCTGATCGCCCGCACGCTCATGCTTCTTGCCGGCATCGTACAGTGAGTACCGCGCGAACGGCATGTAGACCTGCGCGCCACGCGCCAGTCGATTCGTCGCCGTCACAACGCCACCACTGAGCCGCCGTATCTCGAGACTGTCGGTCACCGGATTGAATTCCGGGCCACGATCAATGGTGTACTCGGCCAGCGCGCCGAGACGTCGTGGTGCGATCGAACGCGACGTCAGCACCCGCTGGTCTCGACAGCTGCAGTCCCACGCGCCGATGCTGCACGCACTCCGCGGATCCCCCGCCACGACGTATCGGCCACCGTATGCCGCGATTCCGGGCGCCAGGTCGGCCGTGGGCGTACCCTGCACGCCTACCTCGGCCGCGTGGTTCTTCTCGGTGTCGGAGCGTGCGGCTATCGACGAGGAGACCACATCGAGCGCGAGTTGCCCGGCAGCAACAACGGTGCTGAGGCTGCAAGATGTTCGGCGTCGAGACCCTCAGCTGCAGCAGTCAGGGCCGCAGCAACTGGCCTCGCCCGCTGCAACGGGCACACGCATCGACCGATGCTCCTTCACGC
>CAYMQV010000314.1:0-4325 GCA_964392395.1 uncultured Gemmatimonadaceae bacterium | reverse complement strand
TTCGCTGGTGATCATGCGTTGTACCAGCGACTCCTTGCTCATTTCGAGGGAGAAGAATGCAACGCCGACGCCCTCCGTGATGGCCACGTGCTGCGCGATGTTGAGCGTCAACGCCGTCTTGCCCATCGACGGTCGTGCAGCGACGATCACCAGATCGGCGGGCTGGAAGCCGGATGTCAACTGGTCCAGATCGGCGAATCCGCTTGGGACGCCGGTCACGGACCGGCCTTCCTTCGCGATGGTCTCGATACGTTCCATCGCCGGATACATCAGCGCCTTGATGCGCGTGAATCCGTCGCCGCCCCGATCCTGCCCGACCTGCAGGATTCGCTGCTCCGCGAAATCGAGCAGATCACGGGCGGGCTGTCGTGCCTCGAACGCTTCGCCCGCGATCTGCGTCGACACCTCGATCAGGCGGCGCAGCAACGCCTTCTCCTTCACGATGCGCGCATGATGTTCGATATTCGCCGCCGTCGGCACCGCGTCGGCGAGGAAGCTCAGATACTCCCGCCCTCCGGCCGCGTCCATTTCACCGCGACGCTCGAGCTCATCGGCGAGCGTGACGACATCGATGCCGCTGCCCCGCTCCATGAGCGCGATGATGGCGCGGTAGATCCGACGATGTCCCTCGCGAAAGAACATCGTATCGTCGACGATTTCGGTCGCGCGCGTGATCGCCTCGGCGTCGATCAGCATCGCCGCGAGGACAGACTGCTCCGCATCCTCCGACTGTGGAGGACGGCGGTCGCGGTACGGATCAGCTGCGGAAGGTCGCGTCGAGAACGCGTCGAGCAAGCTTGACATCTTCCCACGTAGGCCGCTTCCACGCTTCGTTCCGAAGCAAAGCGGCCGGGTGATAGGTGGCGACGAGCGGGATCCCCTGGTACCAGTGAAGCTGCTGTCGCAGCTTGCCGATGCCAAGTTTACTGCCGAGCAACGACTGCGCGGCGAATGTGCCGAATGCGATGATGATCTTCGGTTGTACCAGATCAATCTGGCGCTGCAGGAAAGGGGCGCACGCGCGCACCTCCTCCGGCATCGGGTTGCGGTTGCCCGGCGGCCGGTGCTTGAGGACGTTGCAGATGTAGACGGTCTCTCGGCTGAGCTGAATTGCACCAAGAATCTTGTTCAGCAGCTCGCCCGCCGGCCCGACGAATGGTTCGCCGGTGAGATCCTCCTTTTCGCCCGGTGCCTCACCAACCACCATGACGTCGGCGCTGGGATCGCCGCCCCCCGGGACGGGCTGCGTGGCCGTCTGGACCAGCCCACAGCCCTTGCACGCGGCGATTGCGGCGGCAACCTGCGACAGCGTCTGCCACTCGACGCCGGCGGCAGCGCCAGGAAGTACGGGCCGGTCGACCCGGAGGCCGAGCGGAAACACCGCGCCCTCGACGCGGAGCGACCCCGATTTCCGCTCCGATGGCGGACCGCCGGAAGCTTCGGGCACTCCGCCGGCGGGAGGCGGTGGCGTCACCTTCGCCGGCCCGGTCCCCTGAAGCTGTTGCATCATTCGCCGCCAGTCACTGCCCGCATCGATCCTCGCCGGGGCCACGCCTTCCTCGCGGCCAGGCCGATCGACGGGCGCCGGCTCGGGTGCCGGGCTGCGCGGGGGACTGCGCGGCGTCACCGGTCGTGCGATGGGCACCGGGGCCGACGCCACGCCGTCCGCGCTCGCGCGCTCGCCACCGTGCAGTGCACCGAGCATGCGCATCACGTCGTCCACGTCCAGCGCGTCCAGCAACAGCTCGGACTCGCCGAGCTCGCGGCGCTGTTCGAGATAGGCGCGCAGACGCTCCTTTGCATTCATGCTCGTGCGTCCAGTGCGCGCGCAATCCGATCGAGCAACAGGTCGGCGATCTCGGTCTTCGGCATCAGCGGCGGTGTCTCACGGCTGCCGTCCTGCGCCAGAATCACGACTCGATTGGTGTCGGTTCCAAAGCCGGCACCATCCTCGGTCGCGTCATTGGCGACGATGAAATCCAGTCCCTTCCGTTGCAGCTTTTCTGCAGCGTGCGCTTCGACATCGGTCGTCTCGAGCGCAAACCCCATGATGACCGATCCCGCCTTTCGTGCGCCCCGCGTGGTCAGCAGAATGTCGTCGGTGTGTTCGAGCGCGAGCGTCGGCGCGTCGGGGCCCTTCTTGATCTTGTCGTCGGCGACGCGGGCAGCGCGGAAGTCCGCCGGCGCGGCGGCCATGATGAGCGCATCCGCGTCAGGCAGTGCCGCTGCCACCGCGTCGCACATTTCACTCGTCGACGTGACGGCGACCGCGTCCACGCCCACCGGCACCGGGACGGCGATCGGTCCATGGATCAGCGTCACCTGCGCACCGCGACGCCAGGCGGCGAAGGCGATCGCGACACCCATCCGACCGCTGCTGTGATTCGTGATGTAGCGCACCGGATCGAGTGCTTCACGGGTGGGCCCGGCGGTCACGATGATACGCTTGCGGCGCAGCCCCGTGGCAGTCTCGAGCCATTTCGCGGCGTGCGCGAGAATTTCCTCGGGTTCAGGCATCCGGCCCGGTCCAACCCCCTCGCCAAATGCCAGGGGGCCGAGCGCTGGTTCGAGCACCTGATATCCGAGGTGTCGCAACGCCTGCGCATTCGAGAGCACCGCCGGATGGGACCACATGCCATCATTCATCGCGGGCACGACCAGTACCGGTGCGCGGGTGGCCAGGAGGACGGCGGTCATCTGGTCGTCAGCTCGTCCGTTGGCCGCACGGGCGAGCAGGTCAGCGGTCGCCGGAGCGACAATCACCAGCGCGGCCTCCCTCGCGAGCCGGATGTGCGCCAGCGCATGTCCGGCGCCGAGGATGTCGGGTGCGACCGCCCGACCTGTGACCGCTTCGAATGTGATGGCGCCGACGAACTCGCGCGCAGCGCGAGACATGATCACGTCAACGACTGCGCCCGCCTGTGTCAGCAGGCGGGCGAGCGTGACGGACTTGTAGCAGGCGATTCCACCAGTCACCCCAAGGATGACCCGGCGGCCGTCGAAGGGGCGCATCGGACTCGCCCCGTTCGGTCAGTCGGGACGACGGCGCGGCATGACGCGATAGTCGAAATCCTTGCCATGCAAGTCTTCGAGCGCGCGGGTGGTGAGCTTCTTCTCTTTGCCGGTACTTCCCATCTTCGGGAATTCGTTGAGCATGCGCGCATACTTGGCCGCCACCAGGACGCCAAGGTACTTGTTCTGCGACTGTTGCTGCTCAGTGATATCGCCGGGCGTGAAGACTCGCATTCGTTTCCTTCTCCGTGACGCTGCTGCGCCGTTGGGTGACCAGCCACCAGACTGACGTCAGTCAGTTCGGCCCTACCGGATCGCGGCGCGCAGCTCGTTGGCGAGTGCCGTCACGCGGTCCTTCAGATCCGTCAACCGCGTCCGACGCAACGCCTCGGCATCGATGATGCTCAGCACCTGCGCCACCGCGTGTTCCAATTCGTCGTTCACCACCACGTACTCGAAACTGTCGATCGTTGCCAGCTCCATGAGCGCGCTGTCGACCCGCGTGGTCAACGTTGCACGATCCTCGGAGCCTCGACCAGACAATCGGGACAGCAACTCCACCGCCGATGGCGGCAACAGAAAGATCAGCACCGCCTCGGGAAACGCGTGCACAAACTGCACCGCCCCCTGCACATCGATGGTCATGATCGGATTCTGGCCCGCGGCCATCAGTCGATCAATCTCGCTGCGCAACGTTCCATACCGCTTGCCGTGGACCAGGGCGTGCTCGGCAAACTCTCCCCGGGCAACCCTGGCCTCGAACTCCTCCCCAGCCAAGAAAAAGTAATCGACTCCATGCCGTTCCGCTGGCCGAGGCGGGCGCGTGGTGCAGGTCACGCTGAAACCCACGTCCGGTCGCAGCTCGAGCAGGCGGCGGGCGATCGTGGTCTTTCCCGTGCCGGATGGGGCCGCCAGAATGACTGGAAACGTCGGTTTGCTCATTCCAGGTTCTCGACCTGTTCGCGCATCCGCTCCAGTTCTTCCTTGATGAGAACGACTTCTCGCTGCATGGTCGCGTCATTCGCCTTGCTGCCAGTCGTGTTCGCTTCCCGGACCATCTCCTGGAGGATGAAGCCGAGTCGCTTGCCCACGGCCTCGCTCCCTGGTGCGGCAATCGCTGCGCGGCAGGCCTCGTTGTGCGACGCGAATCGACTCAACTCTTCTCCTACATCGACCCGGTCGGCGAGAATGGCGATTTCCTGCGCCAACCGCTGTGGATCGACCGCAATGCCGCCCGCCAGATCCCGGACAGCCCCGGCGAGGCGATCCCGCTGCTCGATCAGGCGCTGCGGTGCGCGAGCAGACAGTCGGGC
>CAYMQV010000313.1:0-4350 GCA_964392395.1 uncultured Gemmatimonadaceae bacterium | reverse complement strand
CGCCGCGACCCTACACCGGCAACCGCGACACCTTCGTCTTCATCGATGGTGGCGACAAGGGGCTGAAGAAGTACGCCATTACCGGCTACACCGAGGAAAACCTCGCCCGCTTCTTCGACGCCCCCACCGATGAACCGCGTCCAGCCGGTCCCACGATGCGGATGTTGTACGACACCTGGCAACCGAAGACGATCGGACTTGGCATCGGCGGTCGGCGCGGTCAGACGCGCTCACTCGGCTACGACGCATGGAAGTTTCTCGCCGATGCGATGGGTGCTGAAGCGACGACGCGGTTCACCAGCGCGAGCGATCTGATCGAGGAGTATCTCGACACGCGGTTGCCCGACGAAATGGAGCACTACCGGACGGCGGTCGCAGTCACCGAGGGCATCGTGAAGCACGCGCTCTCGCCAGCGGTGATCACGCCCGGTACCACCACCGTCGGCGATGTGCGGCGACATCTGTACGATGCACTGTGGGCTGCGGGCGTGCGTACCTGGTTTCAGCCTGACCTTCGCGTGCAGCGCGCTGGCGGCGACATCGCCACATCCCGTGGATTCCTGGCCGTGGCGACCGAAGGTATCGTGATCGAACCCGGCGATCTGGTGCACATCGACTTCGGCATCAGCTACATGGGCTTCGATACCGATTGGCAGAAGATGGCCTATGTTTTGCGCCCGGGCGAAACCGACGCACCGCCCGGCCTGAAACAGGCGCTGCGGAACACGAACACGCTGCAGGACGCCCTGATGCTCCGCCATTCCCGACCGGGGCTCACCGGCGGTGCCGTCTTCCGCGCGACGATGGCGGAGATGAAGGAAAAAGGAATCGAAGCCATGGTCTACTCCCATCCGATCGGTACCCAGGGACACGGGCTCGGCGCCGGTATCGATTTCCGCGCCGCCAATCGCAGTGATACCACGGTGCTCAATAGTCGGCTTCGGCTCGGATCCTACATCTCGATCGAACTCAATACCGGCACGCCCGTTCCGGAGTGGGGCGGCAAAAAGGTGTTCGTGATGATGGAGGATGACGCCTACCTGACGCCGGACGGCTTCCGTTTCTTCCGCCCGCGACAGGAGCAGTTCTATCTGATCCCGAGTCGGAGTCTGGTGCCGTAGCACCGCGCGGCACGATTACCTCCCAGGAAGCCTGCCGCAGCGACCACAGCACGACACCGACCGCTGAACTGCAACTGCTGAACCGCAACTGCTGAACGCAAAGATGCAAAGGCGCGAAGGCGCAAAGGACAGCAAAGTTTTGGGAACAGCAGACGGACGGCATCGCTGCAGTTGCCGTTCCCAAGCATTCTTGCTGAAGTCGCTGCTGACCATCGCATCGCGCCGCGGTCTCTGGATCGTGTAGACGGCCCGTTGCGCCCTTTGCGCCCTTGCGCCTTTGCGTCAGGCAGTTTGCTCTTCGTTCGCGCGGCGTTCGCGCGTCCATCTTGCATTCGGTGCGCGACGAAAGCAGCAAATCAGCGCGTGTTGAGATTGTATCGCATGATCGCTGCATGCCGACCGCCCTTGTCTCGTTCGAGCTCGTAGACATCGCCGAGTGGCCCCGTTGCCATGTCGCGCAGGGCGCGAAGCGCGACGCGATCGTCGTCGGTGACGCTGAGCGACGCTGCCGCGAGCGTGGCCGGAAGGTGGCCAGCATGTCGGGCACCGACGATCGCCGCGGCGACGGCCGGCTGATCGAGCACATAACGAAGTGCGACGGCGCCAATCGTCGTGCCGTGCGTGGTCGCAATCCGATCGAGCGTCTGCAGCAACTGCTGAAACAGTGTCCACCCACCGAAGTCGTCGACGATCAGTTTGTATTTCACCAGCGACCGGTTCTCGAGCGGCTCGGTCGGCTCCGCGACCCCGAGCCAGCGTTCGTGGATGAAGCCACCGGCCAGCGCACCATACGCCAGCAGGCCGACGCCGCGCGCCGCACAGAGCGTCGCCATCGCTCGCAGTGCACGCGCGTCGAGCAGCGAGACCTGCACCTGATGCGTGACGATCGGGACACCGGCGTCAAGCATCGCCGCGACGTGCGGTGTGTCGAAGTTGGTGAGCCCGAGCTGATCGATCTTTCCGGCAGACTGCAGGTCGCGCAGATGCAGGGCCGCGTTTACGGCGCCAGGGATGTCGCAGTCCCACCAGTGGAACTGCACCAGATCCAGTCGTTCGACGCCCAGCCGTTGCAATGACCGGTCGATCAGCCGCTCGATGTCGATGCGGGTGAGTGCGGGGAGTGCGGCGAGGTCGGGCACACACTTGGTGTGCACCCGGATCGTTGCGGCGTCGCCGCCACGGCGCGACCGCCACTCACGAAGGAATCGGCCAATCAGTTCCTCGACGCCCGTGTAGATGTCAGCACAATCGAACGCAGTGATGCCGGCGTCGGCGAATGCAAACATGTCGGCGATTGCCGAATCGGCATCGATCGCACCATGGCCACCCGCCAGCTGCCAGCCGCCCTTGATGAGGCGCGGGATGGTATACCCTCTCGCAAGTGTGACCTGCGGCAGTTCCTGAGGGGCAGACATCACGTGCCGCGGTCGGTGGTGGGAAGTGGAACGAGCGTCACGTCACCATGGCGAAACGTGGTGGTGCCGGTCCGGGTGATGCGAAATCGACCCCCGCAGAACGGATCAGGGCAGGCGATGTCGGCGTCGGTCGTCATCCAGTCGTTCGCATGCGTCGGGCGCTGCTTGGCCGGCAGCAACGGCAGCAGCGCCGCCAGTGGGTAGAGCGGAAAGCTCTGCCCGGGCGGGAAGCGGAGGTTCTCGCCCACCAGCTCGAACCAGTCGCCTGCGCGGTGATTGCACACCATCGGTCGATCGGTGGCGATGACTTCGACGCGAAGGTCGAACAGCGGAAATGAATCGTCGGCCACCGGCGCGGGTTCGGGAGTCTCTGGCATGGCGCGAACGATAGCCGACGGCGAGTTTCTTCGTCCACATGCCGACACAACCCGAATCGACAGCACCGCCTGCGCTCTCCTTCCATGGCGGCCTGGCCGGCGCGCTCGCGCCGTTGCTCCTCTTCCTGGCCGGCGTGACGGTGCTGGCCCTCAATGGCGCGCCGGACGAGAAGGGCTTCTGGCCGATCCTGCTGGCCGCGCTGACCCTGGGCCTGCTGCTGGCGAAAGATCGTGCGCGGTACTCGGAAGCGATGTTGGACGGCATGAGCCAGCGCGTGGTCATGGTGATGCTCTGCGCGTGGCTCTTTGCGGGAGTGATGGGGACGATCCTGGGTGCGTCCGGCTTCATTGGCGCGCTCGCCTGGCTGGCGCGCCGTGCGCATCTGACGGGCGGCTCGTATGTTGGCGCGGCATTGCTCGCCTGTGCGTTGATCTCGACCGCAACCGGGACGAGTTTCGGGACGATCCTCCTCGCCGGACCCTTGCTCTACCCGGCGGGCGGGCCTGCCGGCGCCGACCCGGCGGTGCTGATGGGCGCGATCCTCGCCGGTGCGACCTTCGGCGATTCGATCTCGCCGGTGTCCGACACGACGATCGCGTCGAGTGGAACGCAGGACGCCGATATCGGCGGTACGGTGCGCAGCCGGCTTCGCTATGTCCTCCCTGCCGGACTGCTGGCGCTGATCGCGTCGATTGCGTTCGGTGCCCGCGCTGACCTGTCATCGATCGCGCACCGCGGGCCGGCCACTGACGCGAGACCGCTCGCGCTCCTGATGCTGCTCGCGCCGGCGCTCGTGATCGGCATGCTGCTTCGCAAGCGCCACCTGATCGAGTCCCTGCTGGTTGGCTGTGCGGTATCGGGGCTGCTCGCGGTGGTGTTGCGCCTGGTCACACCCGCGGCACTGCTGCACGTCGTACCGGGCACCTTTGGTGCCACCGGGCTGATCGTCGAGGGCATGCAGCGCGCGGTCGGCGTCAGCATCTTCACCTTGCTGCTGGTTGCGCTCGTAGGGACACTGCAAGCGACCGATGCGTTGGACCGCCTCGTGCGCGCGGCCGAGGGCCGTGCGCGCACTCCGCGGATGGCCGAAGGCTGGATCGTCGCGGTGGTCAGCGGTGCCGTCCTTCTCACCACGCACAGTGTGGTCGCCATCCTGGCGGTGGGCCCGTTCGCAAAACAGACCGGTGAGCGCTTCGCCCTGTCTCGCTACCGGCGCGCGAATCTGCTCGACATGACCGCCTGTACCTGGCCCTTCCTGCTGCCCTGGTTTCTGCCGACGATCCTGGCGGCGAGTGCCAGTGCGGGAGGCACCGAGTTCGGCATGCCGCAGCAGTCTGCACTGAGCATCGGTCTCCACAACACCTACGCCTGGGCGCTGACAGGTGCCGTCAGCGCAATGCGGCGATCTCCGGCGAGAGCGGCTGGAGATCGACGTC
>CAYMQV010000312.1:0-4358 GCA_964392395.1 uncultured Gemmatimonadaceae bacterium | reverse complement strand
GGCGCGCAGCAGCGCGACCTGCGTGGGCAGGCTCTGTCGCGCGGCCAGCCGCGCGGCTTCGCCGAGGGTCAGCGCAAGCGCCGTTGGCGCCGTCTGGGCAGGCACCGCCGGCGGCGGAACGAGCAACGCCGCGACGAACAGCCAGCCTGCCCGGAACGCGATGGACTCAGTGTGTCGAAGCATCGGTCAGGTGGAGTGTGGGCATCGATGGACGCATCGCAGCCCTGAAGAAGCTGAGCACGCGATCCATCACCGCCTCGGCGTCCTGCAGGCCGATGGAATCGCACATCGTCGGATTGGCGCGCATCAGGGCATGCTGCATCAGCAGGGCGTGCAGCATGCGCGCGGAGCCGGCTGACTGTTCGCTGCCGAAGACGCCGTCGCGCACACAGGCATCGATGCACGATTGCAGCAGGCGTTGCCAGCGCAACGACACCCGCTCGGCAAAGAACTGACTCAGTTCCGGCAAGCGAGGCAGCACGCCGGTCACGAGACGGTAGAGCACCGGAAACTGGGGCTCATTGATGTACTCCCAATAGATGCGAACGACGCGGGTGAAGTCCGTCAGCGCGTCGGCGTCGTGCGGCGCGCGCTCGAGCTCATCGAGGCGCACCAGCACCGTCCGGCGGATCATCTCGCGGAAGAGCGCTTCCTTGTTCGGGAAGTACAGGTAGATCGTGCCCTTCGCCACGCCGGCCAGTCGCGCAATGTCTTCGAGGCGGGTCTCGTCGAGCCCTGTTTCAGCGAAGGCGGTGAACGCGGCATCGATGATCTGGGCCTCGCGCTCCTCGACGGGGCGCCGGGTCCGAGCGTCGGGCTTCACCGTCACTCGGCTGGCCCTGATGACTGACGGGTCAGTCATCAGGAGACTCTCAGGCGCGACGGACAGGTCGAGGGCATTCCTTACGATACTGACCGGTCAGTCATTTGGATAGAGCCGACAGGCGCGGCGCCAGCGACCGCACGGCCTGGGCAGACCCTGGACCGCTGCCCGGACCGCGCATTCACCGATCCCCTCCCTCGTGCACCCAGTCGTGTGGCGCGTATCCGACACCGCCACGATCTTCCGGATCTCGCCGACCCTGCCTACGCCAGCCGACTCATCGATCGCCCCCCGTCGCCTTGATCCCGGCCGCCGGCGCCACCGGATCGAGATTCTGCCATGACTGCGCCGGCAGCGCCCGCACGGTCGGCCATACCTCATTCAGCGTACTCGCCTCGTACAGGCGACCACCCTTCATCACGTACCGCAGTGAGTTGGTGTTGCGGATGTTCGCCAGCGGGTCGGCGTCCATCACGAGAATGTCGGCGAGCTTGCCGACCTCCAGCGATCCGACGTCCTGCGACAGCCCGATCGCCTCGGCCCCGTAGATGGTGGCAACGCGCAGCATGTCGTACGGCTTGATGCCACCACTGGCCATCGCCCACATCTCCCAGTGGTAGCCCAGCCCTTGCAACTGCCCATGCGAGCCGACACCAACGCGCCCGCCACCATCGACCATCCGCTTCACGAAGTCGGCGTGCCGAGGAAACACGTACTCGTCTTCACGGAACCAGCCGCCGGGACCGGGACCCGTCCCCGCGCCCTGACGACGTGATTTGGCGTCGACCCACGCACTTGGCATGAAGTGTCCCAGCTTGCGATCGAGCTGAATGTCTTCGTGCGTATAGAAGAAGTTCTCGGCCCAGGGTCCGCCGTAGCTGACCAGCAGCGTCGGTGAGTTCGTCGTCTGGCTGGCCTTGAACAGTTCGACCACGTCGTTGTACATCGGCATGATCGGCAGCGCATGCTCGATGCCGGGATAGCCATCCAGTGCATGCGTGATGTCCAGCTTGTAGTCCAGACCACCTTCCGTCGTCGGCATGATGCCGAGCTCGCGGGCAGCCATGATCACCCACTGCCGCTGCTGCCGGTTGCCGGTCATGTACATCTTGAGCGTCTTGGTGTCGTAATACTGCGAGTAGCGCTTCATGATCGTTCGCGCGTGATCCAGATCCCGAATCGGCTCGGCCCAGAACACGCCGGGCCCCGTCGAGTAGACGCGCGGCCCGAGCATGCCGCCGCTCTCGACCTGATCGGTGTACGTCAGGATGTCCGTCGTTCCTGTCTGTGGATCGCGGGTGGTCGTCACGCCATATGCGAGCGTCGCCAGATACTGCCATACCTGCGTCGTGTGGATGTCGGTCTCGAGCCACTGCGCGTGATAGTGCGTGTCGACGAACCCCGGTGTGATCGTCTTGCCGGACACGTCGACCACCCTGGCGTCCGTCGGGACTGTGACGGTACCGCGACGCCCGATGCCAACGATGCGCCGATCGGTGATGACGATATCCGCATCATCGATGATCTCCTGTCCCTTCATCGTGAGGGCACGCCCGCCGCGCAGCACGATCGTACCGGTCGCCCGGTCGCGCGGCACCGTCACCACGATGCGCATTTCGGCCGGCTTGTAGCCCGGCTTGGCGGAGTCGCCGGCGGCTCGCTTCACCGAGTCCGCCAGGGCCATCACCTTCTTCGCGCTGTCGCTCAGCGCGGCGCGTGTGCGCGCCACTGCCTTCAGCGAATCATCGACGATTCGCGCCCGATCGAGATCGTAGGTGAAGAACGAGTTGGCCAGCGAGAAGTGCACCTTGCGGCCGTCACTGCTGAACGTCGCGAACTGCCCCGCCACCTCGCTCAGCCTTCGCGCCGGAAAGTTCGCATTGGCAGGCATCGCCACGTTGATGGTCGGCACCTGTCCCGCCACCGGCGGCACCGTGACGGCGTAGATGTCGTTGCCCACCTCGGCCAGCGCCTGGTCACCGGTTGGCGCCATGCGAATCACGTTCGCCGGCACCGGCATCGGTGCGCCTTCGAGCGCGAGATCCGAATCGAGGTCGGTGTGGGTGAGCGCGTCACGACTGAATACCCGCAGGCCGCGCTCCGCCGCCGGAACATTCGCGGACGGCGGCACCGGGCCCACCACCTTCAGGATCGCCTTCTCATCGGTGTTGTCCCACCGGAAGCTCACCAGCCCCTTCGCCTGCGAAAATGCGAAGATCCGTGTGCTGTCGCGTGTGAAGTGCAGCGCGCCACGTCCATTGGCCGAGCCGATCCGGTTGGTGGCGCCACCCTCGGCAGACACCCACACCAGTTGTTCATCGTACACACCGCCACCACCAGTACCGATCACCACCAGGTCGCGTGCATTCAACATCACCGACGCAATCCGTTTCCCCGTTGGATCGAACGCCAGATCGCGATAGATCGCGGCCTGCGACGTGAGTTGCTTCGGCGGTGTCCGACCATCGGCACGCACGCTGTAGATGTTGCCGCCGGCACCATCGCGAAAGGTGGCAAAGGCCAGCGTGCGCCCATCGGGACTCCAGGAGGGCATGTGTTCGCCCACGTTCATGGTCGTCAGGCGACGCGGTGTGCCGGACGGCCAGTCCATCACGTACAGGCGGTTCACGGCGGTGAACGCGAGCTTCGTACCGTCTGGCGATGGCACACCGTCGCGAATCTGTCGCGCCGTGAACGTCGCGCTGTCGTTCACGCGCCAGGCGAACTTCACCTCCGGCCCGATCGCCACGTCGGCGTCCACGGTGAACGGAATCTTCGCCGGTGCCGTGCCATCGACCGGTACGCGCCAGATCTCGCCGCCGTAGCTGACCACGATCGACCGGCTGTCGGGCGTGAAGCTGTAGCCAGGCAGCACGTCCAGCGGCGCACGCGATTCCTGGTCATCGTGTTGCACCGGGTATGCCAGCCACCGCTCGTCACCCGTGCCCAGATCGCGGATCCGAAGCCCGGTTTCGACATCCTGTCGCGTGCCGTACACCAGGTACTTGCCATCGGGCGAGAGCGCCGGACGGAATGCCGACCCATACCGCGCTGAGACCACGCGCCGCTCGCCGGTCTCGCGATCATACACGTTCAGCTGATACTGGGGCAGGATGGCGTTGTATTGCCAATCACCGGTGCGCGATGCAAACCAGATCTGCTTGCCGTCGGCCGAGAATGCCGCGCCGAGCGTCTTGATCGTGGCGGGTTGTGTGATCAGCTGCATCCCGCTGCCGCCGTCCACATGCCACATCCAGAGCTTCGCCGCGCCGCCCAGCGGGCCGCCGCTGCGCGATGCGACGATGTACTTCCCGTCCGGAGTCCACTCGGGCGAGAGCATCAGCGCGTCATTGCCCTTCGTGACCTGCGTCGTGTCCGTTCCGTCGAGCGACGTCGTCCAGACATTGTCACCGCCGCTCCGATCGGAGATGAACACGATGCGCTTGCCGTCGGGGCTGAACCGCGGCTGGGCGTCGAATGCGTTTCCACTGGTCAGGCGAGCCGCCGTGCCTCCGGCGATCGGCATGGTATACAG
>CAYMQV010000311.1:0-4366 GCA_964392395.1 uncultured Gemmatimonadaceae bacterium | reverse complement strand
CGACATCGAGGCCCGCATCACGAGCATGAACGCGGTGGCCGAATCGCTCACGGGGCGGACGACCTCGGACGCGACGGGCCAACTGCTCGACGCCGTCTTTCGCATCGTGAACGAAACGACTCGAAAGACGGTCGAGAGCCCGTTGACGAGGGCGCTGGAGGAAGGCGTCATCGTCGGACTGGCGAATCACACGGTCCTGATCGCCAAAGACGGCACGGAGCGTCCGATCGATGATAGTGCCGCACCGATCAGACGTCCCGATGGTGAGTCGCTTGGCTGTGTGTTGGTGTTCCGAGATATCAGCGAGCGTCATCGACAGGAGGCCGAACTACGGGTGCGGGAACGCCAGTTCCGCACGCTCGCCGAGTCGATCCCGCAGTTGGCATGGATGGCGAACCCTGACGGCCATATCTTCTGGTACAATTGCCGATGGTACGAGTACACCGGGACGACGCTGGAGCAGATGGAGGGATGGGGCTGGCAAAGTGTCCATGACCCGGCAGCACTCCCGACCGTCTTGGAGCGGTGGAAGGCATGCATCACCGCTGGCACGAACTTCGACATGACGTTTCCGCTCAAGGGGCAGGATGGCCACTTTCGCCCGTTCCTGACGCGGGTCGAGCCCTTGAGAGATGACGACGGACGCGTGGTCAGGTGGTTCGGCACGAACACCGACATCACCGCCCAAAAAGACGTCGAGGATCAGCTGCGGCGGAACGAGCAATTCAACCGCAGTTTGATGGACGGGACCGCCGATTGCGTGAAGATGCTGGACACCGACGGGCGGCTGTTGCACATGAATGCCCCCGGTCTGTGTGCGATGGAGATTGATGACTTCGGGCTGCTGCGCGGGCAGGAATGGCGGGCGATATGGCATGCGGACGCGCGAGACGACATCGAGCGTGCCGTGGCGAGGGCGGTGGGCGGCGAGGTGTCCTCGTTTCAGGCATTCTGCCCGACCCTCAAAGGCACGCCGAAATGGTGGGAGGTAACGGTCAGCCCCGTTCGGGACGCCGATGGCGGACGGGTCGTGCGGCTGCTTGCCGTGTCCCGTGACATCACCGCACGACGGGAGGGCGAAGTTCGTCTGCGCGCGAGCGAGGCGGAGTTCCGCGCGATTTTTGAGCAGTCCGCCGTGGGCATGGCGCAGATCTCGGCGACGACCCAGCGGTTCGTCCGCGTCAACACAAAATTCTGCGAGATCACCCGCTACTCCGCCGAAGAACTGGAGGAGATGACGTCGGCGGACCTGACCTGTGCAGAGGATCGCGATGCCGATGCCAAGGCGCTTGGACCGTTGTTACGCGGGGAAGTCGTCGCCTACGACCAGGAAAGGCGATACCTGCGGAAGGACGGGAGAATCGTATGGGTCCACGCGAAGGCCACGCTGCTGCGCGACGCTGCGGGCTGCCCCGACCGGACGATGGCGGTCTTCCAGGACATCACAGAGCGGAAGGAGACCGAGGACCGCCTGCGGCTGGCGGTAGAGGTGAGTGGGCTGGGGGTCATCGAGATCGACTACACCACCCACACCTCCACTCCAGACGCTACCGCCGCAACACTGTTCGGGCTCGAGGCCGGGGTGATGGTCCCCCGCTCCGAAATCCACGCCCGCTTCCACCCGGACGACCGAGCCGAAATCGAGCGACTCATCAACCAGTGCCTCGATCCGAGCGGCGACGGGTGCTTTGCCATGGAACACCGGCTCGTCCACCCGGACGGTTCGGTTCGATGGCTCAACGTCAAGAAGAAGGTGGTGTTCGGGGAGGTCGGCGGCGTCCGCCGCCCGTTGACGGCGGTCCTGGCGGCGGACGACATCACCGATCAAAAGCGGGCCGAGGAAGCGCGGCGCGATAGCGAGCAGCGCTACCGCGCCGCGACTCTCGCGGTGAGTAGCGTGATCTGGACCAACAGTGCCGACGGGTTCATGACAGGCGAACAGCCGGGATGGGGCGATCTCACCGGTCAATCCCGCGCAGAATATGAAGGTTACGGGTGGTTGAAGGCGGTCCACCACGACGACGCCCAGCCGACGCTCGACGCGTGGACTCGGGCGGTGGCCGAGAAAAGAACCTTCGTCTTCGAGCACCGCGTCCGCCGCCGAGACGGCGACTGGCGGGTCTGCGCGATCCGCGCGGTACCGATTTTTCGCTCCGCCGGGATGCTCCGCGAATGGGTCGGAGTCCATACGGACATCACGGAGCGACAGCGCGACGAAGAAGCGTTGAGGCAGCTCACCACCGAGTTGTCCGAGGCCGACCGCCGCAAGGATGAGTTCCTGGCGACGTTGGCCCACGAACTCCGCAACCCGCTGGCCCCGATCCGTACCGGCCTGCACCTGATGAAGCTGGTGCGTGGGGACGAGACGGCTCTCGAGCAGACGCGCAGCATGATGGAGCGGCAAGTAACGCAGATGGTCCGGTTGGTCGACGACTTGATGGACGTGAGCCGGATCAGCCGTGGCAAGCTCGAACTCCGCACGGAGCACGTCTCCTTTGCGGCGGTGCTCGACAGTGCATTGGAAACCAGCCGTCCACTGATCGAGCAGATGGGCCACCAACTCACCGTCACGGTCCCGACGCAACTGCTCATGGTCGATGCCGACATGACTCGGCTGGCACAAGTCTTCATGAACCTGCTGAACAACGCTGCCAAGTATAGCGAGCGTGGCGGTCACATCCAGTTGAACGTCGAACGTCAAGGGAGCGATGTGGTGGTGACGGTGAAGGACACCGGCGCCGGCATTGCCGCCGACGAGTTGCCCCGCATCTTCGCGATGTTCACCCAGGTGGATCGGACGTTGGAGAAGTCGCCGGGTGGGTTGGGGATCGGCCTGACTCTGGTCAAGACGCTGGTGGAGATGCACGGCGGCAGCGTCGAAGCACGTAGCGAGGGGGCGGGCAAGGGGAGCGAGTTTGTCGTGCGGTTGCCGGTCGTCGTCGACGTGTCCACACCGCATGCGTCGGACGAGGCAGAGGAGAAGCCGGCCTCGACGTCGCTCCGTATACTCATCGTGGATGACAACCGGGACGGTACGGACAGTTTGGCGGTGATGCTGCAGAGCATGGGCAACGACGTCCGCACCGCCTACGATGGGCAAGAGGGCCTGGACGCAGCCGGAGAGTTCCGGCCCGACGTGATCGTGTTCGATATCGGCTTGCCGAAGCTGAACGGCTACGAGGCGTGCCGCCGCATTCGTGAACAGTCGTGGGGAACCAGCGTCGTGCTGATCGCGATGACGGGCTGGGGGCTGGACGAGGACCGCCGCCGCTCTCGCGAAGTCGGGTTCGATCACCACATGGTCAAGCCGGTGGACCCGCACACCTTGATGAAGGTGCTCGTCGGGGTGCATGATGCGACGCCGTGAGGACGCGTCTTCACGGCCACGGTCATAATGGACACGGGTCAGTGCCTGCGCTCGCATCGGCGAGCGGCGGCTCGGCAGCAGCCACGGTGAGGCTACGGCCGGACGATCCCGTACGCCGTACTCTGTCGTGGGTCTGCTGGCGGGTTCAGTCGCATCACTCATCCCCGCGCCACTCCACCCGGCAATCGTCACCTGCCGATGGCGCGCTGCCCGTCCTCCTTTCTGGTTTTTGCCGTGGTGGGGTTGCTGGCGGTGAAGCGCGGGGCACGTCCGATGCGCTGCTGGGCCGTCGCGCGGGCCATTATCGGCGCCCTGACGGTGAGCGGCTGGGCCTCGATGCAGAGACCGGCGAATCGGAAGAAAATAGTGGCGAATCAGTGGTCCCTCGTGCAGCATTTCGTGCACATGAGGAAGCCGCCGAGCTCTTCGTGTGGTTGTCGGCGGGCGTCTTCGGCGATGATGATGATGATGATGACGATGACCACGATGATGACGACGGCGAAGGCAGCGAACGCACGGGTTGGCCTCGCCCGGCGAGCCGCCGCGTAGCCCGCATCCCGATCGAAATTTCCATCTTGACTTCGCAGTGACGAATCAGGGGCACTGACCCTGGGGATTTCCCAGACTGGTCGCGTCGTACATTGCCTTCTCGGCTGCGAATGGCGCGACGCGGCGGCCTCTCCGTTCTTCTGACGCCGGCGATCTAGCGGAACGCGGAGCCGCCACGCATCGTACAGGTGGGCGCGCAGAGGCGCGCCAACCTTCGTGGGAGTTTGGTCCCGAACCGGAATACTTCTGTGATGAACGGCAGACTGTCTGCGATGCGCTCACACCTCGGCCTGCTTTTGGTTGCAGCGGTTTCGCTGTCGGCCTGCAAGGGTGACGGCGGCTGTGGCGGAATCGCGCCCTCCCAACGGAACATCTCGGTAAGCATAGCGGTGCCTACCCTCGAAGTTGGCGGTGAATCTTCAGTCTCCGCAGCCGTCGGTGGTGAGTGCC
>CAYMQV010000310.1:0-4378 GCA_964392395.1 uncultured Gemmatimonadaceae bacterium | reverse complement strand
CGATCCCCTGGGCGCGGATCATCGCCCTCATCGCGCCGCACTATCCGAAGGCGGGGCGCGGTCGGCGCCCGCTGCCGATGGAGACGCTGCTGCGTGTGTATTTCCTCCAGCAGTGGTTCAATCTCTCGGATCCGCAGGCGGAGGACATGTTGTACGACAGCGAGTCGATGCGTCGGTTCGCCCGCGTCGAACTTGGCGAGGACACGGTGCCGGATGAATCGACGATGCTGCGCTTCCGGCACCTCTTCGAAACGCATCAGCTGACCGCACAGATCTTCAACGAAGTGCGGGCGTTGCTGGAGGAGCAGCGGCTGTTGCTCAAGGCCGGCACGATCGTCGACGCGACGATTATTGCTGCGCCCAGTTCGACCAAGAACACCGCACAGGCGCGCGATCCCGAGATGACGCAGACGAAGAAGGGGCAGCCGTGGTACTTCGGGATGAAGGTGCACGTGGGCACCGATACGCGCGGGATGGTCCACACGCTCACGACCACCGACGCCGCGACGTCGGACATCAGCCAGCTGAGCGATCTGCTGCACGGCCAGGAGTCGGCGCTCTTTGGCGACAAGGCGTACGACAAGGCGTACGACAAGGCGTACGACAAGGCGTACGACAAGGCCGAAGACAAAGCGCAGTGGGAAGCGGCGGGCGGCGCGTATCGCATCAACCGCCGCGGCAAGCGCAACGCGCGCTGGGACACGATCAACGCGACACGCTCCAGGTTCCGGGCGCGCTGCGAGCACGTGTTTCACGTGGTCGAGAACTTGTGGGGCTTCACCACGGTGCGGTATCGCGGGCTGGCGAAGAAACCGGTGCGCGTCTACGCGGCGTTTGCCCTGGCGAACCTGTATCGGGTACGCCACAAACTGCGTCCGCAGGGCACGTAGTGTCGGCGTGCGCCGCGCCGACGGGGCAAAGCGCCGCTCAGACGCCACATATCCGCGTAATACCCGACTAAATCACTGCAGTCGAAGCAAATTCAGCGCTGTGCACTCTGCGCGGGCTACCTGTGCAGAGCTTCCCTAGTGTGGAGCGAGCCCCAATACTCTTCGCCGTCCGGAATCGCGACGCAGACATTGTCCGGACAGTCGCCTCGGAGCCGACGATGGCGCGGACGGCAGCAGGGCTTCTCGCACGGACACGCCTGACCGATCACATCAGCCCGCCGTACCTGCCCGCCGCAGATGCAGGAGGATCTGCGGGTGCTGCAGTGTGATGAGCACGCTGGTCCGCGGGCGTAACCGATCGAACTCGGCTGGATGAGTCCCCTCACTACGTCATGTGACGTATGCCGCGACAGGGCTCAGGGTTCGAGATTGAAGTTGTCACGTGAAACAGACGCTCACCCGGATGAAACCATGCGCTCACTGGCCGTCACTCTTGCAGTCGCCGGTTCGATCCTATTTCTGTCGTGTCTGCCGGCGCAGACGCCGGCAGACACGACGTCGCGGATCAGCGCCGTCCCCGGCTCGGGGCTGAGCGTCACCAAGGCCCGCGCGCTCGCCCTCATCCCGGGCGCTGGACATTTTTACGCCGATGAGAGCGGGCGAGGGCTGGGCGTGATCGGTGGCATGACGGGTCTCGTGGTGGCCATGTCGTTCCTTGCGCTCGGTGACTGCCTGGCTGACGCCTTCGACGGAAGCAGCAACCGCTGTGAGAAAGCCTCAACGGCAGAGGACGTCGCCACGGTCGCATTCCTTGGCGTCTGGGCATGGAGCATCTACGACGCGGGACACGCCGCTCGTCGCACGAACGCCCGTCGTACGAGCGCCCGTCGCTCAGCGGCATCCTTCCGGGTCGGACTTGGCCACACCTACGCGACCGCGAACGGGCGCCAGAGGCGCGGCGTGCGGCTGGGGCTGTCGCTGCCGTTTCGCTGATCGTCCGGCCGAACAGCAAACCACTTTCAGGTAGTCGGGCCGGTGTCGAACTGGTGAGCCACGTGATGCCGACACACCGCGCGACAGCGAAGCGTGTACCACTGACGCGCGCGGCTCCTCTGGCAGCTTGGGTCGCGTGGTTCGCCACACAGGTCGACCGTGGCGCCTACGGCTGACAAATCACGATCGGTGCATATCCCACCGACGGATCTGCAGGCAGCTCGGGACAGTTGGTGAGGAGCGGTGGCTGGTCCTTGGACCACACCCCGCTTGACGGACGCCAGGCTTACGCCGGACTGTGTCCGGCGTGGAGGTGTCACGATGGCCAAGCGGCAGCAGCGCACGCGACGGCTCTTTACAACGGAGTCCAAGCGTGCAGCCTCCCCCCGATCGGCTGCCGCAGATCCGCCCGGCCG
The DNA here is from genome assembly GCA_964392395.1 of uncultured Gemmatimonadaceae bacterium. Taxonomy (GTDB): domain Bacteria; phylum Gemmatimonadota; class Gemmatimonadetes; order Gemmatimonadales; family Gemmatimonadaceae; genus JACMLX01. Next base: position 2,079 of record CAYMQV010000310.1, on the reverse strand, counting down.
CGCGACGTCGCCCAGAGGCACGACTACGTCAACCGACGTATGGACGGCCGGACCGGCAGAGGCAAGACTGCAGCCAGGACGCTTCCCCTCTCACACCGGTGATTGCCATGCCTCGCTTCCGCCTGCTCACCGCCGCCGCGCTGCCCCGCCTCATCGCCCTCGCCTCGCTGCTGGGCGCCGCCACGATGCTCGCGGCGCAGTCCACCGCCACGACCGCGCGCAGCGATTCCGTGGGCCGCCGTCGCATCCAGCCGCTGCCGGCCCTCGGCTCCGCCCCTGAGACCGGGCTGCAGTTCGGCGCCACAGTGCTCGCAGTGTGGGAGCCGGCCGCGCGGCTGCGCACGCGACCGGCCTCGCTGACCGCTGCGGCGCTACGCACGGCAAAGTCGCAGACACGCCTCCGAATCGACGGTGAACACTGGTCCACGGGCAACGCGCGTCGCCTTGCCGGCTCGCTGCAGTGGCAGGAGTTCCCGCTGCCGTACTTTGGCATCGGCGACCGCACGCCCGTGTCGGCCGAGGAGGTGTACGTGCCGCGCGGCACCGAGGCGACGCTGACGCTGCAGCAGCGCATCGCCGGGGCGTGGTACGCCACGGCCGGGCTGCGCCACCTCGATCAGCGGATCACACCCGACACCATCGGCGTACTGCGCACGAATGCGGTGGTCGGCAGTCGTGGTGGCGTGATGACGGAGTTCACGGCCGGTCTGCTGAACGACACGCGCGACAACCTGTTCGCACCGGGGGCAGGCCGCCTGATGCAGCTCTCGTACGCACGCAGCGACGATGCGATCTGGTCCGACTTCACCTACGGCACGCTGCGACTCGACATGCGCCAGTATCGCACGGCGTGGCGTGAGCATGTGTTCGCGACGCAACTGCAGGTGACGGGCGTGGATGGTGCGGCACCGTTCGATCAGCTGGCCCTGATCGGCAACAGCGACATCATGCGAGGCTACAAGCGCGGCCGGTACCGCGATCGTTGGACGGCTGCGCTGCAGGGCGAGTATCGCACGCCGGTGCGCCGTCACATCGGTGCCGCGGTATTTGCTGGCGCCGGCATGGCCGCACCGTCCCTCGAGGCGTTTGGCGACAGTCGCCTGTTGCCCACGTATGGCGCGGGGCTCCGCCTGCAGATCGACCAGCGCCAGCGCACCGGTGTGCGCGCCGACTACGGGCGCGGTGCCGACGGTGCGTCGGGACTCTACATCGGCTTCAACCAGGCGTTCTGAACGACGACGTCACGTTCTCGGCCATCATCCACCGGAGTCGTGATGTGCCACCTCACCCGCCGCCGCGCCGTACATGGCCTGCTCTTCATGCTGTTCGTACCGACGGGCACAGCCTGCAAATGGAAGCACTACGAACTGGCGCCCGCGCCTGCAGCCGACGGCGTATCCTCCGACGGCGTATCCTCGCCGACGGTGCGTATCATCAAGCGCGACGGGTCGCAGCTGACGCTCCGCGCCGCGCAGCTGCGCGGCGACACGCTGCATGGCTTGCTCGCGAACGTGCCGCGCGACGCGCCGCGCGGGGTCGTCGCGCGGCACGATTGCAGACGTGCGCGAGGTGCAGGCGCGGAAGTTCAGCGTCCTCGAGCTTCTGTACTTCATCCCGCTCGTGGCGCTGCTCCTGTGGTGAGGCCTGCGAACCCGAATCATCTGGATCTGTTCTGGTACGGAGCGTTGCGCCTGTTGCGTGCCATCTCGCATGACGAAGACCATCCCTTCCCCCCAGCTCCCGGAGTCGTGATGTCGCACCTCACTCCCCGCCGCACCGTACATGGCCTGCTCTTCGTGCTGTTGGTATCGACGGGCACAGCCTGCACCAGCTGGAACACGGTCAGACTGGCACCGGTGCAGGCATCGGACAGCGCCCACTGGCGTACCGTGCGCATCGTCACGCGCACCGGGTCGCAGCTGACGCTTCGTGACGCGCAGCTGCGCGGCGATATCCTGCACGCCTCACTCGCGAACGGCTCGCGGGGCGTGCAGGCCAGAACCATCGCACTCCCGAAGGCCGACGTCGCCGATGCGCGGGTGCGCAAGGTCAGCACTGGCAAGACGCTCGGGCTGCTCG
>CAYMQV010000309.1:0-4390 GCA_964392395.1 uncultured Gemmatimonadaceae bacterium | reverse complement strand
CCCCCCTCGAAGTTGGCGGTGAATCTTCAGTCTCCGCAGCCGTCGGTGGTGAGTGCCTTCCACCGAATCCCGGAGTCGCGTACGAGTCGAACAACCCGGCCGTCGTGACCGTCTCGAGCGTCGGTACGGTCCGCGCCGTGGGGCCAGGGACTGCGACGATCAAAGCGACCTCGACCGATTTCGGTGTCTTTGGATCCGTCGGCGTCACGGTCCGTCCCCCCGCGGTGCAGTCGCTGGTCTTGTCCGCCACGTCGGTCACTCTCCGTGAGCGCCGGACCGCCGTGTTGCGCGTGACGGTAGAGACGACGGGCCGGTTGACGAAGAGCGTCCAATTCACCTCGTCCGCCCCCACGATCGCGACCGTCACGGTGATCGACAGCCTCTCGGCGACCATCACCGCGGTCGCCCCGGGTATCGCGGACATCGAGGTGGTCTCCGTTGGTGACGCGACCAGGCGGGGGACGGCTCGCATCACCGTCGACCCCGCGCTGGTCGCCACGATCGCCATCACCGGGGTGGTGGCGTCGGACAGCATCGTGCTGGCGAGCGCGCGGCAACTCGGCACGACGGTGCGTGATTCGGGCGGCGTCGCGTTGACGAATCGAGCGATCACCTGGACGTCGCTGACTCCCGCGGTGCTGACGGTGTCCGCGAGCGGTGAGCTGCGCGCGGTGTCGGCAGGCACGACAGACATCACGGCGGCGGTACCCATCGGTGACGGAAGCGGGAACCGCACCGCGACGGCAACGATCAAGGTCTTCGGCTCGCTGCAGATTGCGGTAGCCCCGCGTACACCGACTGTCGATGAGGGGCAGACGATCACGCTCACCGCGACGGTGACCGGCACCGCGGGCATCGCGCGGAGCGTCGCCTGGGAATCGAGCGACATTGGTCGCGCGACGGTCTCGTCGGCCGGTGTCGTCACCGGCGTGCTGGCGGGTGGCGCACCGGTGGTCGTACGGGCGCGGTCGCTTGCCGTGCCGAGTGTCCTGGACTCGAGCCTGGTCACCGTGCAGTCGCGGTCAGTGCCAACCACACTCGACGCACGACCCAATGTGGATACGCTCTCCCCGTTGGGGACGCGGCAGCTCACGGCGACCGTGCGGGATCAGCGCGGGGCCGTTGTCTCGGGCGCGCCGATTGTGTGGCGGTCGCTGACGCCCTCGCTCGCCAGCGTCTCGGCCAGCGGCGCCGTGACGGCGATCGCGAATGGGACGGCGCTGATCGCCGCCGCGTCACCGCGCTCGACACCGTCTGACTCGTTGCGCGATACGACGTCCATCCTGATCGTCGCCCCGTGCACACTGGTGCGGCCAATCCAGTTCGGCGCGACGTACAACGGAGCTTTCGATGCGTCGTCCTGCCGTAACTTCATCGGCTTCCAGTCGCTCGATCAGTTCTCCCTGACGTCGACGACTCAACGGTACTATGCGATCAGGCTCGTCCCGACCTTCGTGGCGTCGCTCGTACCCCTCACAGTCGGCAGCGGCTTCTTCGGGATTTTGCCCACCGATACCGCGGTCGTCGGGCTTGGTGTCATGCGTGCCGGAACATTCGGATTCTTCGTCGCAACTCCGAGTAGCACCACGGTCGGAACGTACTCGTTCACGGTCAGCGAAAACCCGAACCCGGCACTCAACTGCCTCACGACGGATGTAACGCGGGGCGTCTCCTTCGATACAGCACTCCTTCCCGTATCCTGTCAGTCGCGAGAAATCAGAATTCTCCCCGCACTTGGCGCTGGGACGAACATCAGCATCACGGCAACGGCGCAGAACTTCCCCGTGCAAATCGAGTTGCGGGAGTTTGGCACCAACACGCTGCTTGCGAGTGCCGCTGCCGCGTCCACGGGTGGAACGGCGACGATTGCCTACGCGAACGCAACATTCCGGTTTACCTATCTCCGCGTGATCGGGACCAACGGCGCCGTGCGGGTGATCATCGATTGAGTTGATGCCCTCTGCTGGTCAAGTACCTTGGATTCGTGCCATGAAGTGACCGCTGCATGGCACTGTGCTCTGGGCAAGTGGTTGCGTGAGGGTGCGCCGTTCCTTCCCGTCGACGTCAGCGAAAAGATCCTTTTTCTGGCACTCGGTGGTCGGAGTGCGTGGAGGGTGTACCGGTGAGCGTGAAGAGGTTTCGGCACGTCCGGCGCATCCTGTCAGCGAGTGTCACGTTACTTGCGACGTCGTGCCACAACCGTGTCCCGATCATCACGCCCGCGCAGCCGCTGGCGGTCCAGTGCCCGGTCGGTGCCGTTGAGGAGCGACCACGCTCGCCCGTCGGTGAGGCTGACTCGTCGCTGACTCAGGCCCGGGTGCGATGGGCAGTTGCTGATCTTGTGGCGGCTCTGAATTCACGCGACGTCGCTGACCTGACGTTGCGCTATGACTGGACGGGCAGCAGCAAGGAGCGTGATGACTTTCTGGCCAGGGCGCGAGGCGCGGTGGCGTCGACTCGTGTCAGTCGTGATCTGGCCGGGGTCTGGTGGAGCGACGCGCCCGGGCGGAAGCAGCAGGCGCTCTGCCTGACGCTGGACGTCCAGTGGAACAATGGCGGTGGTGTGCAGTGGACGCACAAGGTCGCACTGCGAGCCACGATGATCGATGATGGTCGAGCGGCCTGGCTATCGCGACTCTCGATCGTCGACCTGACCCCCTGATAAACACGTGACACGTGCGACAGCGGTGTGACCGCATGCTGTCACACGTGTCACCGGTATCTTCTCAGCGCGGGAAGCCGACGCTGAAGCCGACCTTTGCCGTGTAGGTCGTGAAGGCCTTGAGATCGCTGAACTTCTGGCGCACCAACTGGACACCGGCATCGAGGTTCGTCGTCTTCGTCAGCTTGATTGCCAATCCGCCGCCGGCACCAAATCCGTTGCCGCTGGACGTTGGTGCCTCGAAGTTGTTGGTCTGGCGAAGGAAGGCCAGACGCGCCGAGAGGTAGGGGAAGACGGTGTTCGACTTGAGCGCCGGCACCCAGCGCGGCTCGAGGAATACGCCGGAGATCTTGAGGTTGTCGCCGCCGCGGGAGTGAGACGTGAACTGTCCGCCAATGCCGAGCGACAGTGCGCCGAACCCGTCCGTCGAATAGAGGCGGTTGAGTCGGAATTGTGGTTCAACACCGAACCCGCCGACGCTTGCGCCGCCATTGTCGAAGCTCGTGAACAGCGCGGCGAGCTGCAGCGAGTAGGGCTGCGCCGATTGTGCATGAGCAAAATGTGGCGCGAACAACAGACCGCCCGAGAGCAGCAGGCTCACAGCGAGACCAGTCGCTCGCGGCGACGTTTGGTTGGTTCGGATCACTTGCATGGTGCCTGTGGTGTTGGAAGGGAACGGCAACAACGGGTGATTCATCTCGGTGCGCGAAGCACGCCGACCGTCGTCGATGTTGTCGAGGCGGTTCCATCACGCTTCGCGATCTCCATCGTGACTGTCGCGAATCGGGTGTTCCGACGGCCACCGCCATCGAATTTCGTGAGCCGGATTTCAAACTGTGCCTCGACGCGCCCGGCTCGATCAGACACGACCGATGGCGACCCCACGATGACCGCCTTGTGATCGGCACCATCCCGAAAGAACTCTGAAAGCTCGCTGTTGCGCTCAGAACCTGATCGGAGTCGCGAGAGAAATCGATCCGCCTGTGTCCGGAGGTCGCTGGCATCGACTGCTTCCGTCGGCCGGACCGGTTCAGGACGTGCCGGCGTGTTGGCGGCCGGTACCGGTCCGGGCTCCTTGACTGGAGCGGCGGGTGTCGCCTGCTCGCGCGTCACGACTACGGGTGGCACGCTGACGCGCTCCTGCTCGGTCGGCGGCGCACCTAGCCTGACCTGCGGGGCCGGTAACACCGTCTCCGCCAGTTTGGGCGGTGCTACGTCGGTTGTCTTTCGGGCCGTGAGCACCGGCAGACGCGAAACATTCTGCGTCGGTGGCTCCGAGCGATCAGGCGGCTGCCGCTGGGGTTGCGGCTCTGACGGTTTGGTGCTGCCTGAGCCAGTCGATCCGTTCGTTGCGCTCGACGGCTGAGAGTCGACTGGCGCTGTGTTCGTGGAAAGCTCTGGCACGACCGGTGTCGATGCCGCCTCGTCCGATGATCGCGACGACAGAGCCCAGATGCCACCGATCGCGACGATCACGACGCCTCCGATCAGTATTGCGCGTTGGCCGGTTCGGCCAAGCGCTGCCATCGGCGACTCGACGGGCGCGCCCGGAGACGTTGTCAAACGTACCGTCGGCGACACTGCGTCACCTGCGACTGGCATGGGAGCGCCATGCAGGACCGGGGACGCGGCTGCCGTTGCATGCACGGGCGCGGCAGGTAGAAGCGGCACCGTGGGTGTGAGCTTCGGCGCGCGAAGTGGCGGTGGCGCGGCTGCTGCAGCTTTTTT
>CAYMQV010000308.1:0-4395 GCA_964392395.1 uncultured Gemmatimonadaceae bacterium | reverse complement strand
GAGGAACCCCTGCTGCTCGTGAGCGAGCACGGTGCGGCAAAGACCCTGCTGCTGGTGCGCATCGCCGAGTCGCTGGGGCTGGAGCTGCGGCACTACAACGCCAGCATCCTGCAGTTCGACGACCTCGCCGGCTTCCCCATTCCCGACGCCGACGGCAGCATTCGCTACGCCGCACCTCCGGGTGCGATCTGGGAGGCGGAGGTGGCGTTCTTCGACGAGATCGGACGCTGCCGACCCGATCTCGCGAACAAGCTGTTCCCGATCATCCACGAGCGCCGCATCCAGGGCGTGCCGATCCCGCGGCTGCGGCACCGCTGGGCCGCCACCAACCCGCCGGGCGAGGCGCAGGACGACGCCGCGCGTTTCGCGTACGAGGGCGTCGAGGTGCTCGATCCGGCGCTCGCCGATCGCTTCTCGTGGATCGTCTCGCTGCCCAACTACGACGATCTCAACGATGCCGATCGTCGCGCGATCATCAGCGGCATCGGTGAGCAGCCGACGAGTGCCGCTGGTGTCACGGTTCGCGAACTGGTCGAGACGACGCGTGCGCTGCTCCCCGGCGTGCGCGAGTTGAATGGCGACGCGCTCGCGAGCTATGTCGATGTGCTGATCGCAAGGCTGGCGACGGCGAAGATCACGATCGGCGGACGTCGTGCGGCGACGCTTCTGCGCAACATGATCGCGATGCGTGCCGCGCACCTGGCACTCGGCCTGGCGGGCGACGCGCGCGCCTGTCAGGCTGCGCTGCTCTCGTCCATCCCGGATGTCGTGCGGCGACGCATCTCGCGCACGGCGCTGCTGGCAGCGCACGAGGCGGCGTGGCGCGAGACGGCGCTCGATGATGCCGATCCCCGCCGAGCACTGCTGGCCGTGCGCGATCCGATGCGTCGTGTGCTCCTCGCGCTGTCGCTGCCGGGACTGGCGTCGATCGTCCGCGGCGAAGCCGTGTGCACCGGGCTGGCCGACCTGCCGGCGATGGAGCGGTACGCCGTCGCGTGGTTCGTGCTGCCGCACCTGATGGCCGGCACGATGGTGCCGGTGACGACGACGGAGACCGTGGCCGGCCTGGTCGCGGACATCGCGTTCGATGGCGTTGCGGTGAGTGGCTACGGGCCGCATCGCACCTGGGCGATCGACGTCCGCACGGCGCTCTCGAAGACGTCGCTGCCCGGCCGCGATGCCGAGTACCTGCATGGCGTCATCGCCAAACACGCCACACCGCCCGGCCAACTCACTGGCACCGAGCTATTAGCGCCGACAGCACTGATCACGCAGCTCACGGCACTGCGCAGCACCTGTCTCGCCGCGCTCGGCCCGATCCCGGCGGACGCGTGACGCACACGACATCGATGTTGGCACGGGGCGACATCGTTCCCGTACTGCACAACTGCGGCCCATCGACACACAGTGTCTATCGCACTGGTGCGGTCGGCACGGAGTTGCGCATCTCCCCGGTTCACACCGTGCGTCTGGCGTTGCTGTCGGCTGGCGTGCCGCAGCTGCCTGACAGCACATTCACCGCGCACGATCGCGTGCACCTGCATCCAGACGTCGTCGTGGCGGGTGCCCACGCGACGCTGGAACTGATCGCCCAAAGCCACGGCGCACCGTTGCCGCTGCGCGATGCGGACCTGTTCGAACGCCTCTCGGGCGGACGACAGGCGCTCGGTGCGGCGAGTGCGCGCTGCACCGAGATGGCACTGGCCATGCTGGCCGAGGTGCACCGGTCGTGCGCGAGCTTCGGTGAGGGGACGCGGTTTCATGGAGTGTCTCGCTGGGACCCAGTCCGGCACGAGCCAGACGTCTCCGCGCTGCATCCCGAAGATGACGTGCGAGGACAGGCACGTCTTGCCCTGGTCTGCATGACGATGCTCGGCTGGGCAGCACCGCCACTCGTGTCGCATCGGCGCACGCCGTCGCTCGAGTATTTCCGCACCGAGGGGACGCTCCGGCTTCGTAGCTTCGGGCCTTGGGTGGCAGCATGACCCGCCCCACGACCCCTCTCACGCACGACCTCGGCCCCGCGGATGATCTGCTGTTGCCCATACTCTCGGTGGCGGGGATGCATGGTCGAGCACTGCAGGCACTCCTGACCGTATCACGCGTGGAGTGGAGCGACGCGATCGCTACGGCCTGCATCGAGTGCGTCGAACGTCCGCGGCTGCGGCTGAACCCAGCGTTCGTTGCGCGCTGGTGCGGCACGCCGGAACGACTGTCGATGCTCGTGCTCCACGAGCTCACGCACATCACGCTCGGGCACACGCGCCTCTTCCCGCGGCCTACCGCGGTGCATAACATCGCATTCGATGCGATCATCAATCGCAGCGTGCTCTCGATGCTGCAGGCCGCCGGTGCATTGGTGCATCGCCATGCCGAGCTCCTGACTGACTTCTACGCCGCCGACGCCTCGCCGGTGTTCCTGCTGCGGCCGCCGCCTGGCTGGCCGTCTGATCCTGACTGGAATGCGTCACGGCACATGCCACCGGCGCTGCGTCGCATTCACCGTCTGCTCTACGAAGAAGCAGACGGCAAGGCCGGACACCTGCAGCTCACGTACAGCGAGATCATCGAGGCGCTGCGCACCACGGCGGATATGAATGCCGGTGGTGTGTCGCTGCTGGGGGCACATGGCACCACCGAGGCCGAGCGCGAGGCACTTTCGGGCACGCGTGACGCCGATGCCGGCGAGGCGCTCGCATCGGTGCTCCAGCCGCTGAGCGGGTTGCTCCCTGGCGATGGTTCCCAGCTCGCGAGTAATCGCGTGCGTGACGTCGAGAGGACGCCAGCGCTGGAGCGGGCACTGCACAAGCTGCTGCAACAAGCAGTGCGTGCCGATGGCGGAGGCTCGCGACGCTTTCGCTGGGACAGCCGCGAGGTGACGGTCGTTCATCGCATGCACGACCGACGCGCTGCCTGCCGAGTAGCCACTGCGACGGCACTCGGCGCACCAGCGCCGCTGCTGTTCACCGGCCAGATCGCGGTTCGCAAGCCGCAGCCGACGGGTGTGGTGATCTACGTGGACGTGAGCGGGAGCATGAATGATCTGTTGCCGCACTTGCGCCGTGCCCTGCGCACGCTGCGCGACGAGGTGAAGCCCGTGCTGCGCTGGTTCTCGACCACGGTCGTGGAGGCGCAGCCGGGTGACCTCGAGCACGGTCGCGTCCAGACGACCGGCGGTACGTCGATCGAGTGCGTCATGCGCCACATCGTCGCAAAGGTGCCGGGCGGCACACCCGTCGTGGTACTCACCGACGGGTTCATCGAGACAGTTCCTGCCCGCGTGTTCAACCCGCTACGCGAACGCGGAATTCGCATCCATCTCGGCGTGATCGGCAACGGCCCGCTGCACGAGCGTGCGGCGTGGGTATCGAGCAGCACACGCCTTCCATCCCCATCGAGCATTTCATGACGATGCACTCCGCAGTGGCCGCATCCGCTGGCCTCCGCTTTGCCGAAGCCGTACTGCCGGGTCATCCCGACAAGCTCGCCGACCAGATTGCCGATGCGCTGGTGGACATCGCGCTGCAGGTGGACGATCGCGCGATCGTGCAGGTGGAGGTGGCGGTACACGACCATCGCTGCCACGTGAACGGTCGCATCAGCACCGCCGGCGTCGCACTCGACCGCGCGTTCGTGGAAGCCACCGTACGCGGCGTGTACGAGCGCGCCGGATTCGGCGTTTTGTTTCCTGGCGTGGGCGATGGCTCCGATTACCAGTGCCCGCACCCGTCGCGGGTGGAGGTGGACCTGGCGTGCGTGATCGACGTCTCCGATCCGGACGAACGCGCGATGCGTGAGTTCTGCGACGATCAGGCGATCCACGTCGGCTATGCCATCGGCACGCCGGAAACGCACTGGCTGCCGATGGAGCAGTACCTCGCGCTGCGGCTGCGCGACGCGCTGCTGGAGCTGACGGTGTCTGACCGCACTCTCGGCGCCGGCCCGGACGGCAAGCTGCTGATCGCGCTGGCCCCGTTGCCGTCCGAGCGACGCGGGTTTGCGCGCTGGGCCCCGAGGTGGGTGGTGAGCAGCGTGCAGCACCTCGACGCGGCGTCGGTGGTGGTGCTGGAACGCGCGGTGCGGGCGCAGTTCACGCGGGTGTTGACGGAGGAGTCGGCACGCATGCCCGACCTGCTCGCCGCGCCCGGCGCCGAGTTCGTGGTGCGGGTGAACGAGGCGGGGCCGTTCGTGGAGGGCGGTCCGATCAACGACAACGGGCAGACAGGCCGGAAGCTGGTGATGGACTTCTACGGGCCGAACGTCGGGATCGGGGGCGGTGCGCTGAGCGGGAAGGATCCGTGGCGGTTGGATCGGGCGGGGGCCCTCAGGACCCGGCAGATCGCGGTGGCGATGGTGGAGACGATCATGGTCGGGCTCCGGGCGCTGAAGTGGTCG
>CAYMQV010000307.1:0-4405 GCA_964392395.1 uncultured Gemmatimonadaceae bacterium | reverse complement strand
CACTGGGTCTGATGTGCCCCGAGCTTCATCACATCGATCGTGGTGACCTGATCACCGTCGGCGATGTCAACGGCTTCCTCGGCACATCGCCTGATGACCCGTGGCATGATCTGCTCTGCACAGAGCAGCGCATCACGCCGTCGACGGTGCATTCGCTTGGGTCGAGAGTGACGCAATGACAACGGCGGTGCAGGCACGAAAGCGTCGCGCACCGAAGTCGGTGATTCATACCGACGCTATGTCAGCCGCGTATGATGCCGATCCGGCCGATGTCGCTCGACGTGCCTCACTCCGGTACGTGACCGATACTGATGAAGGCTACAGCCGACATCGCCGAGCTGCCGGATTCACGTATCGTGACCAGCACAATCGTGTGATCAGGGATCGGGAGAACATCGAGCGCATCGCGAAACTGGCGATCCCGCCGGCCTGGTCCCATGTCTGGATCGCGCCTCAGCCAAATGGGCACATTCAGGCAACAGGGCGGGACGCGAAGGGTCGCAAGCAGTACCGCTATCACGCGCGCTGGCAGACCGTTCGCGGCGAGCACAAATTTGACAGGATGATCCAGTTTGGCGTCTCACTGTCAATCATCCGAGCACGCGTCATGGCGGATCTGGAGCGCAACGACCTGTCGCGCGAGCACGTGCTGGCCATTGTGGTGCGGCTACTCGAGACCACCTACATTCGCATCGGGAACGAGGAGTACGCCCGCACCAATCATAGCTTTGGCCTGACGACGCTGCGTAATCGCCACGTGCAGTTCAGTGGACAGACGCTTCGCTTCCAGTTCATCGGGAAGATGGGTAAGGCGCATTCTGTGCGCGTCAACGATCGCCGGCTGGCGCGGCTCGTGCGTCGCTGTCGCGAACTGCCTGGCCAGTCCCTGTTTCAGTATCATGGCGATGACGGCGCGGCCCGGGTGGTGGACTCGAGCGATGTCAACGATTACATCAACGCGATCACGGGCGAGTCATTTTCGGCAAAGGACTTTCGGACGTGGGCCGGGAGTCTGCTGGCCGCGACACAGCTGTCCGCGCAGCACGACACTGACGGAGCACCGGAGGCGCGACTGACGCTGGCGCTGAAGGCGGTGGCCAGCCAGCTTGGCAACACGCCAGCAGTCTGTCGCTCCGGTTACGTCCACCCGCGTATTCTTCAGGCATATCACGATCCAAGCCTGGAACAGGAGTGGAACCAAGCGCTTTCGCTCTCCCGTTCTCATAGGGGTCTGACGCGCGACGAAAACGCGCTGCTCAGCTTTCTCCAGAGCGCCGGATGAGAAGAATGCGCAGTGCGATACGCGGAATGCCGCCAGCGAGAGGGTGCGAAGCGCTTACGAAACCGCGCCAAAGTCTGGAAATTTCGTTCCGCGCGCCACAACGGCCCTTGAAAGTGTCCTGTCGAGTGCGTGCTGTCGTGTGCCATCTGCGACGATGCCGCGTGTGACGTGGAAAGGTTTCAAGGATCAGCAGTGATAGTCTGTGCCTTCCTCTTCGTTCAGGTTGGCGGAGAGAGGTCCGACCTGATGCCGTGGCAGTCTACCAGGTAAGCGGAGAGAGTCGCCCGCAGCTCCGCTCCGGACGTCGATCTGCAGCAGTGCATCTGCGTCGCACTTCGTAACCCGGAACGATTTGCCTGCGCGCGCCATCGCCAAGGTATTCGCGATCATCGCGCGGACAAATCGATCCAGCCGCTCGTCATCACCGCTGACACGGGCTGACAACTCCGATGCTCATTTCGGAGAAACTGCTCACGAACCATCAGCAGCGGCTGGCGGCGCGGCGCGGCATCGGTGGTCAAGCCCGGAAGATCGACCGACGCCGCATCGACTCACGCGGCATGAATCGAGGCACGTCCCCTGTTGAATCGTGATACCTCGAGCGGGTCCGTGGGCAACCGCCACATGCTGGTGGTCTGGTGGCTCAGGATGAGGGTCAATCGCGCACAGGTCGGGTCACCTGACTGCAAAAATGGTGCGCTGCAAGCGAACTTTACTTCGTTTCCCTGGCATTCAGCGAGTCGCGATGGCCCTCGCGATCGCTCGTCTGGTCGAACCGCTGGCTGGCCAGTCTCTCAGGAGCGCACGGACGTGAGCGTCAACCCCGCACAGCGGGAATGCGTCGCCACTGAATTCGACCGATTGCCCGGTCAGCCCAATCCCATGCGAAGTCCGTGTCATGCGTGGCGATCAGAATCGTGGTCCCGGCAGAACGACGCGCCTCGAGCAACGCGCGCAGTCCCTCGCGGCCCCGGCGATCGAGGCCGGTCGTTGGCTCATCGAGCAGCAGCACGTCCGGACGCAGTGCCAGCACCCCGGCCAGCGCCACTCGCTTCCGCTCGCCGAGGCTGAGGCGGTGAATGGCACGCGGCAGGAGCGCCTCGATGCCGAGCGCCTCGATGCCGAGCGCCTCGACGCCGAGCGCCTCGACCGCCTCACCCGGACGAAACGACACATCCGCGTCCGCCAGACCCATGTTTCTGGGCCCGAACGCAATGTCGTCGGCGACGGTCGGCGCGATCAGCTGGTCGTCCGGATCGGCCAGGACGAGCCCAACGCGCTGACGCCACGCCCGCTGCGCGCCGGACGTGTGCACGAGCGCGAGGTCAGGCATGCCGATCGTGCCAGCGAGCGGGGCGAGGGCACCCGCCAATACCAGCAGACTGGTCGTCATGCCAGACCCGTTGGCACCGAGCAGCGCTACGCGCTCCCCACGTCCGACGCTGCGCGAAAGGTGCCGGAGTGCCATTTGCCCAGCCGCGTAGCCGGCTGACACATTCTCGGCAATCAGGAACGGTCCGGCATTGTTGGCGCTTCGAGCGGATCGAGCCAGCGGTGCGTGCGGGCAGTCAACGTACCCATCCAGCCGCGACGGAGAGCGCACGCACGGCGTACGCACCGGTCAACACCACCGCCGCAGGCAGCCTGATCGAAATCCAGAGCCGTGCGCAATCAAGGGCCAGCCACGCGGGCCGCGCGATCGCATCGCAAGTCAGGCCGAAGCGACCAGCGAGGCCGCGCTCGAGTCGCGTCGAGCGCTCCAGTGAATCCACGAGCAGCGTCGCACCCCGCAGGCTCACGGAGCGCAGTCGCGCGCGCCACGCGCTGGTGCCCTGACGCTGCACCAGAGTTCTCGAGATGGTCACCATCCGCGCACCAAGCAGCTGAATCAGTCGTGCCGTGATGAGCACGGTGTCGCTGAGCGCCGCCGACGCGCCAGCGCGCCGCATCGCCAATGCGATGATGTGCACCGGCGTGGTCATGATGAACCGCAGCGTACAGCTGACACAGGCCAGTGTCCGCACCACGACGCCCCAACCGAGCACCAGCCCATCACGCGACAGGGCGACGCCAGCGGGGAGCGTGCTCCCCTCCGGTCCAACGCGCACGGCAAGCGCCAGCGCGGCCGGCACGAGAAAGCCGAGTGGCAAGAGCAAGGCGATTCCCCACCGTTGCAGCGGGATGTCGCCAGAACGCGTGGCCAGAACAGTCGTGGTCACCAAGTCCCATTCACCTTCGACGGACCGTTCCATGCCACACACACACGCAGACCACGAACACACCCACGGCGCCGGTTGCGGTCACACGGCTCTCGTGCACAATGACCACACCGACTATCTGCACGACGGCCATCTGCATCACCAGGCGGGCGCAGTCGTCGAGGAGCACACGCTTGACGTGAGCGTGACGAATCCGGCTGACTGTACGCCAGCCCACCGTTGCGGCGGGCATGATGCGTCGCATGTGCACGGCGCCACCTGCGGCCATCCGGCCGTGCCGCATGGCGATCACATCGATTATCTGGTGGATGGGCACCTTCACCATCCGCACGATTCGCATTGCGATTTCCATGGGGCGGTGCTGACCGCGGCCTGAGCGCCCCTGGTTGACCAACAGGAGTCGGCGCCAAATACTTTAACTGAACGCCTCATCGAAGAACTCGTCGAGCGTCAACACGAACGGCTCACCCGCACCCGCCGGCTGCCACGCGACACGCTCACTGAGAATCTCCCCCGGCTCGCTCCGCCCACGCCACCGCAACACGTTCCGCGCGTCCGGATCGATGACCCAGTACTCCTCGACCCCTTCGCGCAGATACAACTCCCGCTTGACGTGATAGTCCAGCCGCCGACTGCTCGGCGATGCCACCTCCACCGCCAGCAACAGATCGCCCAGATCGTACGGATACGGCGGCCGGCCACTCTCGGTGACGCGCACCACGAACACATCCGGCTGCACCCGGTTCCTCGTGCGATCGCCACGTCGCACGTCGGAAGGCGATACCATCGGCTTGCCGACGCGGTATGCTCGCAGATAGTCCCGCAGCCGCGCATGCAGCTCCCCGACCACGAGCTGATGCAGATCCACCGGCGACGGGGTCACGAACAGCTCGCCGTCGATGAG
>CAYMQV010000306.1:0-4439 GCA_964392395.1 uncultured Gemmatimonadaceae bacterium | reverse complement strand
CCAAGACCTACCCCGGCGGCGTGACGGCGCTGCGCGGCATCTCGCTGCAGATCCCGCGTGGTATGTTCGGTCTGCTCGGCCCCAACGGGTCCGGCAAGACCACGCTGATGCGCATTCTGGCCGGATTGCTGGAGCCCACGAGCGGACGTGTGCTCCTCGATGGCGAGGATGTCGTGCAACATCCGGAGCGCATCTGGCCGCGGCTGGGCTATCTGCCGCAGTCCTTCGGCTTCTACCCGGAGCTGACCGGCTCGGCGATGCTGATGCACATGCTGCGGCTCAAGGGGGTCGAGCATATACACGGGCTCGACGCGCTGTGCGCCGAACTGATGGAGCGGGTGAATCTCGCGCATGCGGCGGGTCGTCCGGTCAAGTCGTACTCCGGCGGCATGCGACAGCGGTTGGGGATCGCGCAGGCGATCGCGGGTAAGCCGGAGCTGCTCGTTGTCGACGAGCCGACGGCGGGGCTCGATCCCGAGGAGCGCACGCGATTCTATCAACTGCTGGCGGAGCTGGCGGAGTCGTGCACGGTGCTGCTATCGACGCACATCGTCGACGACGTCGCCGTGTTGTGTCCGCAGTTCGCGGTCATCCGGCATGGACGGCTGCTGGTCACGACCACGCCGCGCGAGGCCCGCGCCGCGATCGCGGGGACGATCTACGAGGGTGAGGTCGGCCGTCATGATCTCGAAGCGTTGGCGGCGACGCTCGAGGTGACGCAGGCGTATCTCGTCGAAGGTCGGCACCGGGTGCGTATCCATGCGCCGCAGCACGACGTGCCGCGTCACTTCGAGCCCGTCGCACCAACGCTGGAGGATGCGTACATGCTGCTCACGCAGCGGGATGCGCGCGAGCGGCCGTTGACGGCGGGGGCGGCGTGAGTCGCCGCGTCACGATCGCTGTCCACGAGTTGCGCACGCAGCTCACGAGCACGTCGTTCGTTGCCCTGCTGCTGCTGCTCGTTGCGGCGACCAGCACGCTCAACCCGGTGGCGATGATCCCGGGTGGATCGGAGGTCGACGTTCCCGTGCGCGCCGTCGCGAATTCGGTCTACGCGCTCGCGCCGACGTTCGCGATGAGTGGGTTCTTCGTCTACCCGTTCTTCACCGCGCTGATGGCTGGTCTGTCCGTACTGCGCGATGATGAAGCGGGCATGTCGGAGCTGCTGCGCAGCACGCCCCTCACGACGGCCGAATACATCTGGGCGAAGTTCGCCGGCGTTCTGGCCGCGTTGCTGGTCGCGGTCGTCGTGCACGTCCTGATCGTGATCATATTCCGTGAGGCCGGCGTGGGTGGTGTCGCGCGGGGACCGTTCGAGTTGTCCGCATACCTGATGGCGGCGGGGCTGTTCGTCGTGCCGGGCGTACTGTGGATGGCCGGAATGACGTTCGTGATCGGCGCGCGCATGAAAGCGCCGATGGCCGTCTACGCACTGCCCGTCGCGTTGTTCGTGCTGGAGTTCGTGTTGCTCTGGAACTGGCATCCACGTGGAATCGATCCCACGCTGGATGCGGTGTTGATGGTCGTCGACCCGACGGGTCTGCGTTGGCTCTCGCACTCGCTGTTCACCGACGATCGCGGGATCGTCTGGTACAATACGGCGCCATTCGCGGTCGACCGTGTCCTTCTGCTGGGGCGTGCGGTGACGATGTTGTCGCCGCTTGCGGCCGTGGCACTGTTGGCGCGCGTCGGTGCGGTCACGAGGACCGGCATGAGCGGAGACGGTGCCGTGGTCCCGGTCGCCTCGACCGCGGCGGCACCGGCTTCGACGGCGCGCGCATTCGGCGACCTCGAACGTCTGACGATGCGACGTCGCACGCCACGTGCGATGCGCGCGACCGCGACGGTGCTGGTCGCCGAGTTGCGGTCGTTGCTGCGGCAACCGTCCGGCTACCTGTTCGCCGCGTTCCTCTTCGCTGTCGTCACCGACGTTGGTGGTGCGGAGGTCGACGCGTATGGTTCGACCGCCGTGCTGACGGCGGGCGGCATCGCCATCAGTGCGCTGCCGGCGGTGACCGTGCTGACGTGTCTCTTCCTGCTGTTCGTGATCGTCGAAAGCCTGCATCGTGACCGGGCGACGGGGTTCGAGGCGATCGCCCTCAGCAGTCCGGTGCCGACGACGTCGTTCATTCTGGGCAAGGCACTGGCGGCGATGGTGCTGGTCGGGCTGTTCACGATGGTGTGTGTCACCAGTGGTGCCGTGCTGTTGCTGGCCCAGTCCGGGCCATCCGTGTCACTGTGGCCCT
Source organism: uncultured Gemmatimonadaceae bacterium (assembly GCA_964392395.1). Classification (GTDB taxonomy): domain Bacteria; phylum Gemmatimonadota; class Gemmatimonadetes; order Gemmatimonadales; family Gemmatimonadaceae; genus JACMLX01. Next base: position 2,193 of record CAYMQV010000306.1, on the reverse strand, counting down.
TGCTGTTGGTGTTCGGCGCCGTATTGGGGCCCACGTATATCCTGTGGACGGCATTCGTGACCGCGACGATCTCGCTGCTACGATCACGCACGGCGGCATTGGCGGTCGGATTCGTGGCCCTGCTGCTCACCGCTGCCCAGTTCATCCGCGGCTCGATGACGTGGGTCACCAATTGGCCGCTGTGGGGATCGCTGCGATGGACCGAGTTCGCGCTCTTCCCGCTGGACGGAGAGGCGTTGCTGCTGAATCGCCTGCTGGCGCTGGGGCTGGCCGTGGCCCTCTTCGGTGCGGCGCGCCTGTGGTTCGTGCGCACCGAGCGAGACCCTGTGGCAGCCCGCTCGCGTCGCACGCCGGCTGTGATCGGACGACTCGCCCTGCGCGCGTCGCCCTTGGTCGCGCTGCCGCTGTTCACCGGCGCGTTTCTCGCCGTGCGCGTACACGACGCGTACGACGGGCCGGCGGTGACACGCGCCGCAGCCGCGCACGAGGCCACCGACCAGCGTACCTGGGAATCCATCATCCCGGCCGTGATTCAGCACGTCGATGTGACCGTGGCGCTCGACCCGCCACATCGTGCCATCGCTGTCGATGGGACGTATGATCTGATCAATCGCACGTCGGTGCCGATGACCACGCTGCCATTCACCGTGCCCCATGGGTTCGGACGTGTGACGTGGCACGTGCACGGCGTCTCGACCACGCCAACGGGTTCCGACGGGCTACAGGTTCTCTCGCTGGCGGCACCGCTCGCGCCGGGTGAGACGGTGCGTGTCGGCTTTCGCTATGAGGCGCGTATCAACGACGGAGTGTCCAGCAATGGTGGGCCGGTGGACGCGTTCGTCCTGCCGTCGGGTGTGCTGTTGTCGACGCACCGTGGTGACTTTCTGCCCAGCCCCGGTTATCGCGGTACGGTGTCCGCCACGCTGCGGACGGTCGGTGACGCAGCGGACCAGACGGAGCAGGCGCCCGACGCCATACGTCTGTTCAATCGCGGCTGGGGCTTTACGGCAACCATGCGCGTCCGCGCACCGCGGACCCTCACCGTCAACGGCGTTGGTCAGCGCACCGATTCGGCAACACTCGGCGACGAAACTCTCACCACGTGGGAGACCACCGAGCCGGTGTCGGCGCTGAACCTCGTCGGTGCAGCCTACGCCCTACGTCGCGCTGAGGGCGTGGCGGTCTACCATCACCCGACGCACACCCGCAGTCTCGACGTCATCGTGCGCACGCTCGCGGCGGCGCGTCGACACTATTCGGCATGGTTCCACCCGTATCCATGGCCGGAACTCCGTCTCAGTGAATACGCGGATCTGTCAACACAAGCGACATCGTATCCGACCAACATCACCTTCTCCGAAGGGTTGGGGTTCCTGAGCACACCCGGCGACCACGGTGGACTGGCGTTCGCCGTGACCGCGCACGAGGCGGCGCATCAATGGTGGGGGCATCTGCTGACGGCGGGCACCGGACCGGGCACCGGAATGCTGGTCGAGGGGATGGCCGACTATGCCACACTGTTGTTGTACGATGCCGAGCGTGGCGCATCGGCGCGCCGGGCGTACGCAGCGCTGTTGGAACGGCAGTATCTGGACGGACGCGCGGTGGCGCGTGAGCGTGCGCTGGTGGACACGCGCGAGGAGAGCCGCGCCGACGAGGCGGTGCTGCAGCAGAAGGGGGCTTGGGTGATGTGGATGGTGCACAACCATCTGGGTGCGGAACGCACGTTCGCGGGGTTGCGTGCGTTCATCGCAGCGCATCGCGCACCAGGCCGGTTCGCGACGATCGAGGAGCTGTTGCGTACGCTGCGCCTCCAGGCGTCTGACACGACGCGGTTCGATGCGCAGATCGCGCAGTGGTTTCGCAGTACGCGGCTGCCCGCGTTCACCATTGATGACGCGCGATGCGAGCACGTCGATCGCATGTGGTCGTGCACGGCGATGCTGCGAAACATCGGCACGGGTGATGCCATGGTGGATGTCGCGGCAATGCGTGGCGACACCATCATCGTCGGGGGGACGACGCGCGTGAGCGCTGGTGCCGGGGGGTCTTCACGCCTGCGCTGGCTGCTGCCGCAGCGGCCTGACCGCATGGTGGTCGATCCTGACGTGATGGTGCTGCAGGCGCGGCGGGAGCAGGCCGTCACACGGTGCGGACGATCGTGTGCGGGGGGATGACGGGATTGGAAACTCA
>CAYMQV010000305.1:0-4483 GCA_964392395.1 uncultured Gemmatimonadaceae bacterium | reverse complement strand
GGACCGCGAATGACGCCTTGACGCTGGATGTGCATGAGGTGAGTGAGTCCGCGCTCTCATTCGACGTCACTCGCTGTCGTTACGCCGAGATGTACCGAGCGATGGGGATCCCGGAGTTGGGGGCGATCCTGTCGTGCAATCGCGATGGAGCATTGATCGACGGGTTCAATCCGGATGTGACGCTTCGTCGCACGCAGACGCTGATGGGTGGCGCGAGTCATTGCGATTTTCGGTATTCACGGAATACGGCCACGGAGTGAACGTGGGTTGCGCGTGAGCGCTTGGCGGTGCAACGCCGGGTCGCGTTGAACGTCGTACCCGTCGGCCACTCGCCTTCGGCGACCCGGTTCTGCACCGCGCAATCGCATACTGCCCGGGAATGTCTCCGAGGCTGTGTCACGACCCCAACGCCTTGACGGGAACAGCTTAACGGCAACTGCTTAACGCAAAGATGCAAGGGCGCAGAGGCGCAAAGAACCGCGGATGAATTGGAACAGCTGAAAGACAGCGCTGCTGCCGTTGCTCCGTCGAAACGACCGAGGGGCCTCTGCGATCAGCCGCAGAGGCCCCTCGTGCCACAAGCGCTGGGATCAGCGCGCCGTCACGCGTGCGCTGCCCACGCCTTCTCGCCCGGCACCGCCGGCACACAGGGCTTGAACGGCCCCGGCGACTCGACGTACCGCATCGCCTTGGTGTACCCGATCTCCGACGTGAAGAAGCCAAGCATGGTCAGCTCCTTCATCATGCGGAAGGAGTGCTGTGGCTGCGCTTTCCGCACCTTCTGGAACTCGAACTGCTCCTTGTCGAGCGTAGTGAGCAGGGCAGTGCGTTGCGCAGGAGTGGCCGCCACGAAGCCGGCACCGCCATTCGCCGTCTTGCTCGCCGCATCCAGCGCCGTCATGCCATCGCGGAAGATCTTCTGATCTTCCGGCGTGTACGTGTCGGTCACCATCAACGCGATGAATGCACCGGTCCCGGCCGCCTTCGCACCAGGGGACTTGGGCGTGTCCGGCAGAATCGTGTCGGCCATCTCATCGAGGAACGCGATATCCTCGGTCGTGAACGACCCGATGCCGGCGGTGGCGACCGTCGCACGATCCGCCTTGCTGCACGCCGCCAGCAGTCCACTGCTGCTGCCGACCAGGGCAATGCCGCCCAGCATGAAGCTCACACGCTTCACCGCCTCGCGACGGTCCATCACCGAGACTTCTTCTTCCATGTTCGACGACATGCTCAATCCTCGTGGGTGTGCGGTGTCCGGGACACCAGAGACGACATGAGTGAACGGGGTCGCATCAGAGGTTCTGCTTCTTCAACTCGCTGACGGCAAAATCCGCCGCCCGCGCGGTGAGCGCCATGTATGTGAGCGATGGATTCACGCACGCCGCCGAGGTCATGCCCGATCCGTCGGTGACGAACACGTTCGGTGCATCCCACACCTGATTGTGGGCGTTGAGCACCGACGTCTTCGGATCGCGGCCCATGCGTGCCGTCCCCATCTCGTGAATGCCCATTCCGGGAGTGTATCCACCGTCATACGTGCGCACGTTCCTGACACCCGCTGCCGTCAGCATCTCTGCCATGTCGGCCATCATGTCCTTCCGCATGCGGGCTTCGTTCTCGCCCGTCGCGCAGTCGATGTTCAACACCGGCAACCCCCACTTGTCCTTCCGGGTGGGATCGAGAGAAATCTTGTTGCTGTGGTCGGGCAGCATCTCGCCGAACGCGGTGCTGCCGATGGTCCACGGTCCGACGGTCGCGGCGTTGTCCTTGTAGTCGCCACCGATGCCGAGTTCGGCCACGGCACGTCCCCAGGCACCGCGGCTGGCACCACCCTGGTAGCCGAAGCCACGCAGGTAGTCACGCTTGTCGCCGCCCACGTTCCGGAAGCGCGGAATGTAAAAGCCATTCGGCTTGCGACCCTCGTAGTACTTGTCTTCCATCCCTTCGATGTCGCCGGCCGCGCCGAGGCGGAAGTGATGGTCCATCAGATTATTGCCGAGTTCTCCCGAACTGCTGCCGAGACCCCCGGGCCAGACGTCGGTGGCCGAGCGCATCAGCAGCCACGTCGAGTTCAGCGTCGAGGCACAGAGGAAGATGATCTTCGCCTTGTACTCGATGGACTGTTCCGACACCGCATCGATCACCCGCACACCGGAGGCGCGCTTCTTGTCCTTGTCGAAGATCACTTCCGACACGATCTGGAACGGCTTGAGCGTCAGGTTGCCGGTCGCCATCGCGGCCGGCAGCGTCGAGGACTGCGTGCTGAAGTAGGCACCGTACGGGCAGCCGAGCCAGCAGGCGTTGCGCGACTGACAGGCGGCACGTGCCTGAAGCGCCTTGGTCAGATTCGCGGTGCGGCCAGGAACGAGGCGTCGCGTGCCGCCGAACGCCTTCTGGAGTTTCGCGGCCACCGAGTCTTCGGCGCAGTTGAGCGGAATGGCTGGCTGGTACTGCCCGTCGGGCAGGGAGGCGATGCCATCACGATTGCCGGAGATGCCGGCGAACGTTTCGACATAGTCATACCACGGCGCGATGTCGGCGTACCGGATCGGCCAGTCGACGGCGATGCCTTCCTTGGCGTTCGCCGTGAAATCCAGATCGCCGTGCCGATAACTCTGGCGACCCCACATCAGGGATCGACCGCCGACCTGATAGCCACGATACCAATCGAACTTCCGCGTCTCGGTGTATGGCGAATCCTTGTCGCTCGCCCACCAGTCGAGATTCTTCTCGTTCAGCGGATAGTCGCGCTTCAGTACGGGGTAGTCGGCTTCCATCGCCTTGGTGCGACCACCGCGATGGGGATACGCCCATGGTGGCTTGGTGGCATTCACATAGTCCTTGATATGCTCGACGTTCTTGCCGCGCTCGAGCATCAGGACCTTGAGCCCCTTTTCCGACAGTTCCTTGGCGGCCCAGCCGCCCGAGATGCCGGAACCCACCACGATCGCATCATACTGCGGCTCTTGCACGACAGCCTCCCTGGTCTGTGACGCTCTGGGTTGCACGACGCTCGCGGCCCGGCGCAGAATCGCCCGGGTCAACCTGACAGGAATATGTCGCGGTGCACGGGCAAGGGGACCCGTCAGGACCCCCGACGCTGTACGCGTCAGGCGGGCTGTTCGTTCACCACATGACGGAACTCCGTCGCCGTCGCCGACATGGCGAGGAACGCCTCGGCCACATGCGGGTCGAGCTCCACGCCGGCCAGTTTCCGGATCAGGGCGAGCGCCTTCTCCCGCGGAAATGGATTGTGATAGGGCCGCCTGGAGCTGATGGCGTCGTAGATGTCCGAGACGTGGACGATCCGGCTGGCGTAGTGGGTACCGCGCGGATAGCTCAGCGTCGGGTAGCCGCCAAGACCGTTGAACCAGATGTGGTGCTCGTATGCGACCGTGGCCGCCAGACTGTGCCCGAGGCCGCGAGCGGTCAGGATTTTCGCCCCCTCGACGGGGTGCGCCTGCATGGCAACACGCTCGTCGGCCGAGAGCGCACCGGGCTTGGTGAGCAGCCTCCTGGGGAGCCGGGTCTTGCCGATGTCGTGCAGCAGTGCGGCGGTGCCAATTGCTCGCGAGTCGGCATCGGACAAGCCCAGTTGGTCGGCGATCCCCATCGACAGCATGGCGACGTTGCAGCAGTGCGTGGTGGTGTATTCGTCGAAGTTCCGGATGTCGAGCAGTGGCAGCATGCAGCCCTGTTCGCGCCGGATGGTCGTCGCCAGTGCCCGGACGATGCCGTCCACTTCCGCCATCGGCACCTGCCGGCCCGCGTCGACTTCGGTGTGGATGTAGTCCACCGCATCCACCTCCGCGCCGAGCCCACTGAGTGCCAGCGCGTCGACCAGCGACGTCACGTGCTGCTCCGCCTCGTCGTCTCGCTCATCGACGCCAAGCACCGTCAGCGGGCCCAGTCGGATTCCGCGATGCGCCCAACGTTCAGACGCTTCGCCGGTGGCCGACAGCCGGCGGCGGATCTCGCCCAGCATTGCCTCGATATCGGCGCCCGTCGGTTCAGGCGCGGTCGAAATTTCCAGCCGCTGCACTCCGACGGTCGAGAGCCGGCTGCCCCATTCCCAGCCGCGCAGTTCCGCCAGTGGCCGGGAGCCGACGATCACGTCGCTGTCGAGAAAGGACAGGCGCAGCGGTCCCCCCGCCAACACGCGCTGCAGCGCCATCAGCAGGCGCGCGGCGGCGGTCTGACGCACCGGGTGGTCATCGCCGTAGAGCGCGTGCGCCGAGAACGCGTGGCCGAGCGCCGTGAGAAATGTGGCGATCGGGTTCACGTCGCGCGTTCCTCGCTGCTGCCGGCGTCCCGCAGCTGCCATCGGGGGTCGCTGAGAGCGCGGCGTGCCAGCGCAATCGTGGCTGCGGCGGCGGGGTTCGGCGCCGAAGCTGCGGCACCAGCGGGCGCGGATGCGGCGCCTCCGGCACCCGCGCCCGCAGCCGCTGGTGCGGGAGAGGGCGCAGGCTCGGCCGCCGGC
>CAYMQV010000304.1:0-4488 GCA_964392395.1 uncultured Gemmatimonadaceae bacterium | reverse complement strand
CCGCCTCCGTCTCGGCCCTGGCGGTGCGCGACGACATGTCGTTTGCCGCCGTGCAGAAGCACGTCGCGGTGCTCGAGGAGGCGGGACTGGTGACCAAGCACGTGCAGGGCCGAGAACGGATCGTTCGTGGCAATCCGAGGCAGCTGGCGCGCGCGCGCACGCTGCTGCTGCAGCTCGAGCAGTTGTGGGTGGCCCGGTTCAGCCAGCTCGACGCCATTCTCACCGAACACCGACCAGCGAAGGAGTAGGTATGACAATGACGTCCGTGATGTCCGATGCCGCTGCACTCACTTTCATCGTCACCGCGGAGTATCCCGTGCCGGTCGCGCGGCTCTGGGATGCCTACGCCTGCCCGCGTCAACTGGAGCGATTCCGCAGGCCGGAGCAATGGCCCGCGACCTTCACGCGGCATGACATGGCCGTGGGTGGCCACTCGCACTATTTCATGACCGTCCCGGATGGCACGACGTCGCGGGGATGGTTCCGATTCCTGCAGGCCGAGCCGTACCGGACCATCGCGGTCGTAGACGGATTCGCCGATGATGCCGGTGTGCCGAATTCGCACGGGCTCTCGTTGCGCCCGCACCGTACCGTCGGCATACTCTGCAGTTGAATCTTGTCTGAGTTCTCGTTCGCCCCGCCACTGGACGCATCTCGCGACAGCATCTGCTGCTGCGCCGGCCCGCGTCCGCCCTCGCCGATTTTGAGGAACACACATGCGGATTACCGCAATCAGGGCGTACCGCGTCGAACTGCCGCTCCATGAAGGCAGCTACAAGTGGTCCGGTGGCAACTCGGTCAGCGTCTTCGATTCCACGGTGGTGGCCATCGACACCGACGCCGGTATTACCGGCTACGGCGAGGTGTGTCCGCTTGGGCCGGCATATCTCCCGGCCTACGCGGCAGGGGCGCGCACTGGGATTGCGGAATTGGCGCCGAATCTTCTCGGGCATGACCCGACGCAACTGGCGAATATCAACCGGCGGATGGATCAACTCCTGCGCGGCCATCCATACGTGAAAACCGCGATCGACATGGCCTGCTGGGATATCCTGGGCCACGCAACCGGCCAGTCCGTCGTCACGTTGCTCGGTGGCAGGGTGGGCGAGGATGTGGCGTTGTACCGGGCCATCTCGCAGGACACGCCGGAGAAGATGGCGGCCAAGGTCGGTGTATACCGGGCCGAGGGCTATACGAAGTTCCAGCTCAAGGTCGGCGGGGATCCGGATACGGATATCGAGCGAATTCGCGCCGCAGCCGCAGAGTTGCGTTCGGGTGACGTGCTCGTCGCCGATGCCAACACCGGCTGGACCCAGCATCAGGCGATGCGGGTGGCGGATGCCGTGCGTGGCGTCGACGTGTACATCGAACAACCGTGCCTGCGGTATGAGGAATGCCTCGCGGTACGGCGACACACCGATCGGCCATTCGTGCTCGATGAAGTGATCGACGACATCATGATGGTGCTGCGTGGGCATCACGATCAGGCGATGGACGTCATCAATCTCAAGATCTCGAAAGTCGGTGGACTCACGCGCGCGCGTCAGATCCGTGACCTGTGCCTGTCGCTCGGGATCGCGATGACGATCGAGGACTCTTGGGGCGGGGACATCATCACCGCCGCGATTGCACATCTGGCGCACAGCACGCCACCTGAACTGCTCTTTTCCACGACGGACTTCAACAGTTACGTCACCGTCAGCACGGCTGCCGGTGCGCCGCAGCGTGTGCACGGCAGGATGGCCGCTCCTTCCGCGCCGGGGCTGGGCATCACGCCGCGAATGGAAGTTCTTGGCAATCCGGTGTTTGCGGTCGGCTGAGCGCAGGGTCCGAGACGACGACACCAGTCGCGGTGATCGTGACGGTGGCCCCCTGATGTGCAAGGAGCAAGCATGACCGCACCACCCCGCCCCACCCGAGAGGCTCCGCTGGCGGCACTGCTTGGCATCGGGGCGTTCGCGAACTTCTTCGATGCCCTCGGCGTCGGCTCTTTCGCGACCACCACCGCCGCGCTCAGACTCGGCCGGTTGATGGACGACGAGAACATCCCGGGCACGCTGAATGTGGGGCACTCGACGCCCGCGATACTCGAGGCGGTGCTCTTCATCGTCGCGCTTGGCGGATTGATCGATCGACCGACGATCATCAGCATGGTGCTCGCCGGAGGCATCGGTGCCTGGTTCGGTGCCGGCATCGTGTCGAGCTGGCCGCGGCAGAAGATCCAGAGCGCGATGGCGATCGCGCTCGTCGTGACTGCCGGATTCATGGCACTGCGTATGACGGCGAGCCTGTCGCTCAACGAGGGCACGATCGGCTTGCGTGGGATGGCGTTGATCATCGCGATCGTGGCCAGCCTCGTCATCGGAGCCTTGACGAGCCTCGGCATCGGCAACTACGCACCCACGATGGCCGTCACATACCTGCTTGGCATGAACGAGAAAGCCGTCTTCCCGATCATGGCGACGTCTGCGGCGGTGATCCTGCCAGCGGCGGCGATCCGCTTCTATCGCTCCGGCCGTTTTGACCGGCGCGCGGCGATTGCGTTCACACTTGGCGGAATTCCCGCGGTGCTGATCGCGGTGTACGTCGTGAAGAGTCTTCCGCTCGACATCATGCGGTGGATCATCGTGGCGGTGTTGCTCTACACGTCGGCCACGCTGTGGAAGTCGTCGCGGAATTGACGTCGTGAATCAACGATTCGCCGAGAGCCGCGCACGCAGCTCCGGCGTCCAGTTGAGCACCACGATCGTCTCCGGCGTCGCGTCTCCGGTCGGCGCAATCATCACGAAGCGCCGGCCATCGGGCATGACGTCGTAGTTGCGGTGCGGCATCGGCATGTCGCCGTCGAACGTGTCGGCGAAGAGCATGCGTCGGCGCGTGATGCTCGGTGACGCACCACCAGTCACCTCCGCATACATCAGTTTCCGGTCGCCGCGATAGTAGATCCGACGGCCATCGGCAGCCCACGCCGGTTCAGTGCCACCATCCAGCGACACCTGGATCGCCGGGCCCGGACCGGGAAAGTGTCGCAGGTACACCTCGTAGCGACCCGATTCGCTGCCGGCATAGATCAACCATCGCCCGTCGGGCGAGAGCGACGGCATGAAAGCGTCATAGGTACCAGTGACGACGGACTGCGGCTCGAGTTCGCCAGGCATTGGCGCCCGCCAGATACTCCAGACGCCGTTCACCCGGCGCTGAAAGAGCAGCAGGTTCGGTTCCCGGGTTGGACTGGCCGCAAACAGCCCTTTTGCTGCCGCGAGTCGTTCGGGACGTCCATTGCCGTCGGCTGGTATGCGCCAGAGCGCATCGCGCCCCTCGACGGTCGAGGCGTAGACCAGATGACGCCCGTCCGGCTCCCACGCCGGCCCGAGGACGGAGCCGGACCGTGTCACACGAGCCTGTGCCCCGTCCGCGATGTCGTAGACCCAGGCGTCCGTGCCTTCGGCACTCGCTCTCTGCACGGCGACACGACGTCCGTCGGGTGACACGCGCGGATTCATGAACGCGCCACTCAGTCCGGCAACGAGCGCTGTGGCAGTTCCCGTCGAATCCACAAGAACTGGTGCGTTCTGCGGGAGTACACGGCGCGAATACAGTAACGTGCCGTTGCTTGCCAGCCGCGCTGCATCGATCCCACCACCCTCCTGCTCGAGCACCACGACCGGCTCCCCGATGATGCGGGACGATGCCAGATCGAGTCGCGCCGCCATCAACGCCCGGGCATCGCGCCGGACATAGAGAATCCACCCGTCCTGATAGGCGAATGCGATCTGCGCGTCGATGCCGAGTGGCGTGTACACCACCGTGCCACCTGCAGCGGGATCAAATCTCGCAAGCGCCAGTTCACCGCTTTGCGCCCCCGGACCAGCTCGACCGCGCGCCACGGTGAAGACGAAGGTTCGCCCATCGCCGAGTGAAACGGGTCGCAGATGCACGCTGTCGTGCCGCAACGTGTCGAGCTGCGTCAGCGCGTGCGACGGTCCGCCGTTGATCGAGCGCCACGTCAGTCCCTCCTGGCCGAAGCTGTCGAGGATGAGAATGCTGTCGTTCAGAAAGGCGCCGCTGCTATACCGAAACGCGCCCCCCAGATCGCGCATGCCGCCGCCGTCGATACCGATGCGCAGCAGCCGGTCATCGCTCGTGATGAACGCGATCGTCCTGCCATCAGTCGAGATGAAGGTGTCCAACGCGCCATGGGTGCCGGGCAGTGCGCGGGCTGCCAGATCGTTGACCTGCCGCACAAAGATCCGCCGGTCCGTTGCCGCCGAGCCAGCATACACAATGGCCGAACCGTCGGGAGTGATGGTCGGCGCGCGACCGACCGCAGCGCCCGGGATCGGGGTAACCACAAACCGGACCGCCGTCGGAGAACTCACTGTGGTTTCGCGATTCCTCGTCACCGACCACACCACCATCGCCAACGCCGCCAGCACCGTGGCGCCGATTGTTGCAAGCCGGCTCGTTCGGCCATGTGGCGCGTGGCCG
>CAYMQV010000303.1:0-4496 GCA_964392395.1 uncultured Gemmatimonadaceae bacterium | reverse complement strand
GCCTTGATCCCTTCCTGACGTACCGAGTCGGCGGCCGCGTCCGGGTCCTGATCGCTGGTGAACCCGTTGATGACTTTCCCCGCCGCATCCAGGAACTCGAACTTGACGGTCTGGTTTGGATCCTTGAGCCAGTACTGGAAGCGCGCGCCACCCGGCGGGTTGGCACCCAGCGCGCCGCCGCCACCGGTCAACTCCTGCAGCATCGCAAAAAATCCCCCGCCCCACTCGGTGCGCCACGTGTCGTCCGGCTTGAACAGGTGCGCCGATGATGCCACGACCTGCGGCGTCAGCTGACGCAGGGAACTGACGTTGTCCATCACCCAGAAGCCGCGCCCGTGAGTCGCCAGGATGAGATCATCGTCCTTGACCTTGATGTCATGCACCGGCACCATCGGCAGGTTGCGGCGCATCGATGTCCAGTTCATTCCATCGTCGAACGAGGCATAGACACCGCGCTCGGTACCTGCATACAGCAGCCCGCGACGCGCTGGATCCTCTCGCACCACGCGAAGGAAGTGCTCGTCGTTGATGCCATTGACGATCTTCGTCCACGTCTTGCCGAAATCGGTCGTCTTGTAGATCATCGGGCGCTTGTCACCCAGCTGGTAGCGGTTCGCCGCGATGTACGCCGTGCCCGCTGCGAAGTGGCTTGGCTCGATGATCGAGACGCGCGTGAAGTCGCCAATGTCGGGCGGCGTCACATTTTCCCATGAACCGCCGCTGTTCTTCGAGATCCACACCAGCCCATCATCGGTGCCAACCCACAGAAGACCCGGCTGTACCGGCGACTCGTCGAAGGCAAAGATCAAGGCATACGTCTCCACACCCGTCTGGTCCTTCGTGATCGGGCCACCCGAGGCATCCATCGTCTTCGGATCGCGGCGTGCCAGTTCCGGCGAGACCTCGGTCCAGCTTTCGCCTTCGTTCGTCGAGCGGAACAGCTTGGAGCCTGCCGCGTAGACCACGTTCGGATTGTGGCGCGAGAAGACGATCGGGAACGTCCACTGGAATCGCACCGCGATGTCCTTGGACGAGTACCCCATCGGGTTCACCGGATAGACCGTGATGTCGCGCGTGAAGCCCGTGCGCATGTCCTTGCGCGTCAGCAGTCCACCGTAGCTGCCGGCGAACACGATCCACGGCTTGGTCGGGTGCGGTGTCACGTACCCCGATTCACCGCCGCCAGCGTCTTTCCAATCGGAGAGGCTCACGCGACCGGCGCCACGGCTTGGACCGCAGAGCGTCGAGTTGTCCTGCTGCGCGCCGCAGATCTGGTACGGATAGTCGTTGCTGGCGTCGACGTGATACCACTGCGCCGTCGGGAAGTCGAGCTCCGTCCAGTTCTTGCCACCGTTGGTGCTGACCGTCGCTCCACCATCGTTCGCCTCGATCATGCGCATCGGATCGTTCGGCGCAATCCAGAGATCGTGGTTGTCGCCATGCGGCACGTTGATCGGCTCGCGGAACGTCTTGCCACCGTCGCGAGATCGATAGAAGCCGACATTGAGCGCGTAGATGACGTTCGTATCCTTCGGATCGGCGACGATGTTCGAGTAGTACCAGGCCCGCTGCCGCAGCTTCCGTTCGCGGTTGATGTAGCTCCACGTCGCACCAGCGTCATCCGAGCGGTACACGCCACCCGAGTCATGCTCGATGATCGCCCAGACGCGGCTCGGCTTCACTGGCGACACCGCGAGGCCGATCTTGCCGATGACACCCGTCGGAAGCCCGGCCGCCGTGCGCGTCAGGTTCGTCCACGTCGCGCCTCCATCGAGCGACTTGTGGATGCCGCTGCCCATGCCGCCCGACGACATCGCCCACGATGTGCGCCACGCCTGCCAGGTGGCTGCGTACATGATGTCCGGGTTCGACGGATCGAGCTGGAGATCGACGGCGCCGGTCGAGTCGTTGACGAACAGCACCTTCGTGAAGGTCTTGCCACCGTCGGTCGTCTTGAAGACGCCGCGCTCGGTGCTGGCCTTGAACGGATTGCCGAACACGGCAAACCAGGCGATGTCCTTGTTCGTCGGGTGGATCCGGATCGCCGCGATGTGCTCATCCCGGAACCCGAGACGCGTCCAGGTCTTGCCGGCGTCGAGCGTCTTCCAGAGACCATCGCCGCCGGCCGTGTTGCCGCGGATGTCCGTTTCGCCACCGCCGACCCAGACCACGTCGGCGTTCTGCGGATCGACGGCGATCGCGCCGATGGTGCCACCGAAATAGCTGTCGGTCGTGGCGGCCCAGTTCTGGCCGCCGTCCGTCGTCTTGAACACACCGCCACCCGTAGTGCCCATCCAGTATTCGTTCGGGCGTTGCACCGACCCGACCGCCGCCACTGACCGGCCACCGCGGGCAGGGCCGACTTCGCGCCACTTGAGCGCGGTGAAGGCGGTGGAATCGAAGGTCAGCGGACCGGTGGGTGCCGGGGGCACCTCGCGGCGCACCGGTGTGGTGCGGGCGGCAGGCCGGACCGTCTGTGCGTCGAGCGCCAGCGGCAGCAGGCCGAGCATGGCGAGCGCACCGATGCGTGCGGCATCGGATCGCGGAAGCGTGAACGTCACGCGGAATCTCCTTGGGTGGGGCAGGATGCTGGGGGCGGCGACGGCGCCGCGAGTCGTGGGCAGAATCACGACCCAAGCGCTACGCTCCGCAAGCCGTCAACGCTGGAGGGCTGCGGGTCGACGCGGCGGGCGCGTGCCCGCCCGGAGCTTCTCGAGGCCGGCCGCATCGCGCGGGAGCCCGGCCGTCAGGTTTTCGCGCCCCGTCGCCGTGATAAGGATCTCGTCCTCGACGAACACCGCGATGTTCTCAGCATGGTTGTAGTACCACGGCTCGATGGTGAAGATCATCCCGGCCGCGAGCGGTAGCTCGGGCAGTGACGGATCACCGGAGCTGAGGCCGAGGTGATGCCCGAAGTAAAGCGGTGCCTGCATGTACGGCCTGGCCGACGCGGGAATCGCTGCCACGGCTACGCGCTGCAGGTCGGCCAGCGTGACGCCGGGCCTCGCCGCTGCGATCACGGCATCGGAGATCTGCCGCACCATCTCGACCAGTTCGCGCTGACGCGCCGTGAAGCGGTCGCCGACGGGAAACGTCCTGCCGACATCGCTGGCATAGTGGTCCAGCTCGCACCCCACGTCGTAGATCACCAACTCGCCATCTCGCATGGTGCGATTCCGCCGGTTGTAGTGGGCACCAAGAATGCGCCACGGCCACAGGGCATTGTCGCCCGACTTTATGATCGGCGTAAAGGCGTCACGCTGCGCGCCTTGCGCCATGCAGTCGGCGGTGAACGCTCCCGTCAGTGTCCGTTCATCGATGCCCGGCCGCACACGTGCAGCGCCACGCGCGATCGCCTCGGCCGTCATGTTTGCGGCGGCGCGCATGGTGGCAATCTCGCGGTCCGACTTGATCATGCGCAGCTGTGCCATCAGCGCAAAGGCGTTCTGCACCGCGATGCCTGCGTGTGTGCGCTCCAGCTGCGCGATCAGCAGCTCGCCGGCGGATGGTGTGATGAACGCTGTTGGGGCTGCGCCAACAGCGCTCCCAGCCTTCCCCGTGCTGATCAGCACGCGTGCTCCACGCGCCGCGATCTCCGCCACATAGGCGTCGAACATGGCGTCCGCCAGCACGGTATCGACGCCAGTCATCGTGCGGAGCGCGGGATCGGTGGCGAGTGCGCGGCCAGGAAAGTCGCTCGGACGTTCACCGTTTTCGAACCGGGGGTCTGTCTTGGGGACAAACAACCGCGTCTGTTTCGTCCGTCCGTCAATCGCCAGGATCGACCGCGGAATCTCGAGGCCGGAAACGTACTCGAAGTCGTCCCGCTGCCGGAACGTCTCACCGCCGCTGGTGCCCTCGTCGGATGGAACGAGCAGGACATCGTTCGCGCCGAGGAATACGATCGCGCGCGCGTGGCGTGCGAAGTACTCCGCCGCGGGATAGGTCGGGCGCGTCCAGTCAGCAAAACGCTCGGCACGTTGTGCCCGCGCCAAGGCTGGCACTGCAAGGGCTACAACCAGCAGAAGCGACAGTGCGCGCGTCACGCGGCTACTCCGTGTCATCGCTGCGTCAGGTGGTCGACGATTCGTCGGTGTGCGTCAGATGCCATCTCCGGCTGATGGGGGGCGACTCCTGCATCGCGAGCAGGGCGCGCGGAGAAGAACGGCCTTCGCGCACGAAGACGCAAGCCGTCAGTGGGTCGGACCACCGAGGAGCACTCTCAGCAGCCATGAGACCGCGCGTGGTTCGTTGTGGGGCCATACCCGAACGAGTGCGGCCAAGACGAGACGGCCTACGCGCAAGTGCGCCGATCTTCTGGCTGTCCGTCTGCAGGACAAACGTGGCGAAACAGGTCTGCCTCGGAGCGAAACGCGCGCAACTCCGATGTGCGGTGTGCCTGTTGTGCATCGGCCATTCCGGCGGAGACTGGTGCGAAAAACGCTACCATCGCGACCGGCGCAGATGTTCGATCATGGGGTCCGATCATGGGGTCA
>CAYMQV010000302.1:0-4525 GCA_964392395.1 uncultured Gemmatimonadaceae bacterium | reverse complement strand
GCGGATTGCCAGCGACCCCTTCTGGCGACCGTGACCGTTCGCTCTATTCTGCACCCATGACCGCGCCGACGCCCCGCTGGCCCGCAGCCTACACGGTGGTGCTGCTCTGTTTCGCAGCCGCATTCATTTCGTACATCGATCGGTCGAACATCTCGGTCGCCGCGATCGCGATGAAGGAGGAGTTCCACTGGACGGAAACGACGAAGGGCTTCGTGCTTTCGTCATTCTTCATCGGCTACATCCTGCTGCAGATCGTGAGCGCGATGCTGGCCAACAAGTACGGCGGCAAGCTGCTGCTCGGCGTCGCGGTGATCTGGTGGTCGATCTGGACGATGCTCACGCCGGCCGCCGCCTACACCTCACTTGGCGCGCTGATCGCGGCTCGCATCGCGCTTGGACTGGGTGAGGCGGCGGTATTTCCAGGATGTATCAACCTGATCGGGCGCTGGGTGCCGGTTCATCAGCGCTCGCGTGCCGTGGCGCTGGTCACCAGCGGTCTGTCGCTTGGCACCGTCTTCTCGCTGCCGGTCACCGGCTGGCTGGTCCGCTCCTACGGCTGGCCGAATCCGTTCTATCTGTTTGGCGCGGTGGGGCTGGTGTGGGCACTGGTGTGGTTTCCGCTGATCGGAAACGGGCGTGGCGTTCCGGAAGAAGCCGCACCGCGCGGTAACCGAAGCATTCCCTGGGCCGCGCTGCTTCGGACGCCGGCGGTGTGGGCGATCTTCGTCAATCACTTCTGCCACAACTGGGTGCTGTACGTACTGCTTGCCTGGCTGCCCAGCTACATCAAGGCGACGTTCGGGGTGTCGGTGGCGACCGCGGGCCTGCTCGCGGCGGCGCCATCGCTGGTCGCGTTTCTCTCGGCCAACACCGCGGGTACGATGGCGGATCGCATGATCACGGCCGGCAGCAACCGCACCTCAGTGCGCAAGCTGATGCAGTCGATCGGCCTCTTTGGCGCCGCCGCATTCCTGCTCATGGTGCCGCTTGCCACCACGACCTCGGTTGGTGTGCTGCTGATGTGTGGCTCCGCCGGCGCCCTTGGATGCTGCGCGGCGGGCTTCAGCTCGAACGCGTTCGATGTCGCACCGCGGCACGCCGAGATCGTCTGGGGAATCAGCAACACCTTCGCCACGGTTCCGGGGATCGTTGGTGTCGCGGCAACCGGATGGATGGTCGAACGGACCGGGAGTTACGCGTCAGCGTTTCTGTTGACTGCGATGATTGCGATCACCGGCGGTGTCGTGTTTCTGATGGCGGGGTCGGGAGAGCGGAAGGTGGCGTGATCGGGTTCACCTGATGCTCACACCAGTGGACGGAGCGTTCCCAGAATCGTCGGAAAGAACTCCGTCACCGTCGGATGTATTGGCAGGAAGTCCCGCAACACCTCGTACGGCGCATCCGCCGCCATCATGGCCGCAATCACCTGCACGATTTCGTCGGCGTTGATTCCCAGCATCGTCACGCCTGCAAAGCGGTGCGTGTCGGCGTCGACGATTACCTTGATCACGCCGATCGTTTCTCCTTCCTCCTTGGCGCGCGACACTTTCGACATCTCGCGCTCCGCCACCAGGAACCGGCGCCCATGCTGCGCTGCGGTGCGGGCCTCGTCCTCCTGCATGCCGATGCGACCCAGCGGCGGATCGGTGAACATCGCGTAGGTCGTGAGGCGACCATCCGAGGTGCGCTGGCCCCCGGTGTGGTTGGCCAGCACGATCTCGTGATCCTGCCACGACGTATGCGTGAATGCGCCGCGTCGATTGACATCACCGAGCGCCCAGATTCCTGGCACGGACGTCGCCAGCCCGCCATCGACCGGGATGTAGCCCTGCGCATCCACCGCCACGCCGACGGTGTCGAGGCCTAGTCCATGAGTATTCGGAACGCGCCCCGTCGCCACCAGGACGTGAGTCCCGGTGATCACCGGTTTACCGTCACCGAGTGCCACCGTGATTGCGCCGCGGTCGTCGCGTGTCACCGACTCGATCGCGGCCCCTGCGATGATCCGGATGCCTTCGGCTTCGAGCATCGCCGTCAGGCGCGCCGAGATATCCGGTGTCTCGCGACTGGCAATCGCGCGCGACGCCTCAATGACCGTCACCTGGCTGCCGATCCGACGGAAGATCTGGGCGAACTCGAGGCCGATGTAACTCCCGCCGATCACCACCAGGTGGCGCGGCGCCTCGCGCAACGACATGATCGATTCGTTCGTGAGCGGTGACGGATCGGCCAGGCCGGGAATCGGCGGCAGGAAGGGGCGGGTGCCGACGTTCAGGTACACACGCGACGCATGAAACTCCTGTTCGCCTGAGCGCACCACGAACCGGTCGCCCTGCTTACCGTCGAGCGCTGCGCGACCCCGCACCAGCTGCAGCCGCGGCGTGCCACCAAGCCAATTTTCCAGCCCTGTGCGCGACGACGACACGATCGTCTCGACCCGCGCCATCGCCGCCGCAAAGTCCACTTCAACCGCGCCGACCCGCACACCAAAGTCGCCGGCTCGGCGCGCCAGATGGGCGACGCGTGCCGTCTTCCGCAGTGTCTTGGTTGGCGTGCACCCGACGTTCACGCAGCTGCCACCAACCAGTCCCATCTCGAACACCGCCACCGTCTCACCGCGCGACGCCAGCGCGGTCGCCAACGCTGGCGTCGCCTGCCCGGTGCCGATCGCCGCCACATCGACTTCGATCGGCGCTGGGGTCACGCGGCAACCTGCACGCCCTTCCAGAACGCGACTCGATCCGCCACCGCTTCCGCGCCCTTCATCGGCGTCGGGTAGTACCACACGGCATCGCGATTCTCCGTTCCGTTCACATTCAGCGTGTAGTAGCTCGCTGTTCCCTTCCAGGGACAGGTGCTGTGAAGGCCACTTGGCACGACGAACTCACGCTTCAGTGCAGCGGCTGGGAAGTAGTGATTGCCTTCCACCACTACCGTATCGTCACTCTCTGCAATGACAACTCCATTCCACGATGCCTTCATTACTGCTCCAATTAATGTGAGAGAATCTGCTGCGACGTATCAGCGCGGGCGCGCTGAGTTCCCACCACTCGACTGCGCAATTCCGGCGTCGGAGGTAATGACGCTGGTCCGCGGGCGTCTAAACTGCCGTCGGCTCGAGCCAGGCGACCCAGAAGAGCTCCTGCGCATCGGTGAACAGCTGGACGATCTGCCAGCCTCCAGCTGCGGTGACCGCCGCCAGCCGCGACCGGTCATACTTGCAGGAAACCTCGGTGCGGATCGTCTCCCCTGCTTCGAAATCGAACGTCTCGCCGAGCACGCGCACGGTCTGCGCCACCGTCGACTCGAGATGCATCTCGATCCAGCTCTCGGCATCGTTGAAGAACGCCCGGTGCCGAAACGTCGCGAGGTCGAAGTGTCCGCCAAAGTCACGGTTGAGATGCGTCAGCATGTTCAGGTTGAACGCTGCCGTCACCCCCGCCGCATCGTTGTAGGCTGCGTGCAGCGTTGCGATGTCCTTTCGGCGATCCACGCCGAGCACCATGCCGCCGGTTGCTCCGACCATCTCACGCACGCTGCGAAGGAACGCACTCGCGTCATCGAAGGTCAGATTGCCAATGGTTGAACCGGGGAAGAACGCCACGCGCCGCGCATCGTCCGGAAGCGGTGGCAGGGTGACGCCATCGGAATAGTCAGCCCATACCGGCATCACATTCACTTCAGGATACTCCCGGGCACGCGCGGCAGCGACATCCATCAGCTGCTCGCGCGCCACGTCGATCGGGATGTATGCCACCGGCTGCCGCATTGCCGCCAGCAATGGGCGCACCTTCGTCGCGGCACCGCTGCCGAGTTCGATCAACGCCGCTCGTGGCCCCATCAACGCCGCCAGATCCGCTGCGCGCGCTTCCAGAATCGCGGTGTCGGTGCGCGTCAGGTAATACGCAGGCAGGTCGCTGATCTGCTCGAACAGGTCAGCGCCGCGCGCATCGTAGAACAGCGACGCGGGGAGCGTCTTCCGTGTTGCGTTCAGCCCCTCGAGAATCGTCGCGTGCAGCGGGTCGCGCAGCGACTCGTCGACAGGCGACGGCGGGAAACACGAAGTCGTCATGGAAGGTCACCGGCAAGGCGAATCCCGGTGAACTGCCACCGGGATTCGCTGGGGAAGAAGTTGCGGTAGGTGTGACGCGCGTGGCTGGCGGGCGTGGCGCATGAGGCACCGCGCAGAATCCACTGATCGCTCATGAACTTGCCGTTGTATTCGCCAAGAGCGCCGTCGGCCGGCTGATAACCCGGATAGGCGAGATACGCACTCTGCGTCCACTGCCACGCGTCGCCGAAGAACTGCTGCGGCCCGGTGCGGTCGTCAGCTCCGGGATGAAAACGCCCTGCGTCCACAAACCGACCCGTCAGCGGCTGTTCCCGCGCTGCCACTTCCCATTCCGGCTCGGTCGGCAGCCGCATGCCCGCCCAGCGCGCAAACGCGTCAGCCTCGTAGTGGCTGACGTGCACGACCGGTGCGTTCGGATCGATCGGATGCACCCCCGCCAGCGTGAACTCCCCC
>CAYMQV010000301.1:0-4535 GCA_964392395.1 uncultured Gemmatimonadaceae bacterium | reverse complement strand
TAACTGCATAACGCAAAGCGGCAAAGGCGCAAGACGGCGACCGCCCGATCGGCGAGGGCGCGCCGCGTTACCGGGGGAGGTAGTTTTCCGGCATGACGCCCCCCAAAGACCCGAAGAAGCCGAAGTTCGACTCCAAGCGTGCGTGGGCCGAGGCCCGCGCCCTGATCTGGACGTATCGCCGGTCGGTCGGCATCGGCATGGGGCTCATGCTGATCAGCAGGGCCGCCGGGCTGGTGCTCCCCGCCAGCTCGAAGTACCTGATCGACGAGGTCCTCGGCAACAAGAACGCGGACTTGCTCCCGAAGCTGGCGGCGGCGGCATTCGTCGCGACGGTGATTCAGGCGATCACCTCATATGCGTTGTCGCAGGTGGTCAGTGTCGCCGCTCAGCAGGCGATCGCGAAGCTCCGCGAGGATGTGCAGGCGCATCTCATCCGGTTGCCGGTACGATTCTTCGACAGCACCAAGAGTGGCGTGCTGGTGAGCCGGGTGATGAACGATCCCGAAGGGATCCGGAACCTCGTCGGCACCGGCATCATCCAGCTGGTTGGCGGACTGTTGACCGCCTCCGTCGCGGTCGGCGTCCTGTTCTACCTGAACTGGCAGTTGACCCTGGCGACGGTCGTCTTTCTGTCGATCTTCGGCGTCGGCATGTCGATCGCCTTCAAGCGCCTGCGTCCGATCTTCCGCGAGCGGAGCGTGATCACCGCCGATGTCACCGGTCGCCTCACGGAAACGATCGGTGGTATCCGCATCGTGAAGGTCTACACCGCCGAAACGCGCGAGCGCGAGGTGTTTGCCAAGGGTGTCGACCGCCTGTTCAAGAACATTGCGGCGACGATCACCGGCACATCGGCCACCGCCGCGTTGTCGGTCGCCATCATCGGGGCGCTCGGTGTGCTGCTGATGATGATCGGCGGCCGCGATGTGCTCGCCGGTCGGATGACGGTTGGCTCGCTGGTGCAGTATGTCTTCTTCATCGGCCTCGTCGCCGCGCCCCTGGTGAGCATCGCCAGCATCGGCACGCAGCTGACGGAAGCGCTGGCCGGGCTGGATCGTATTCGTGAATTGCGCGACATGAAGACCGAGGATCAGGAGGACGCCAGCAAGCAGTCGGTGCCGGTGGTGAAGGGCAGCGTGCGGTTTGACGATGTATGGTTCGAGTATGAGCCGGGCGTGCCCGTGCTGAAGGGGGTGAGCTTCGACGCGCCGGCCGGCACCACGACGGCGCTGGTCGGCAGCAGCGGCGGCGGCAAGAGCACGCTGATCTCACTGGTGATGGCCTTTGCCGGACCGGTGAAGGGCCAGATCCTGATCGACGGCACGCCCTTGTCCGATCTCAAGCTGCATGAGTATCGCAAGCACCTGGGCGTCGTGCTGCAGGACAACTTCCTGTTCGACGGCACCGTGCGGGAGAACATCGCCTTCACTCGTCCTGACGCCACCAGGGAGAGTGTCGAGGACGTCGCGAAGATTGCCTATGTCGACGAGTTCGTGAGCCGTTTCCCCGACGGCTTCGACACCATCGTCGGCGAGCGTGGCGTGAAGCTGAGCGGCGGTCAGCGCCAGCGTGTGGCGATTGCGCGCGCGATCCTGGCGGATCCGCGGATCCTGATCCTGGATGAAGCGACATCGGCGCTCGACTCGGAGAGTGAGCAGCTGATTCAGGAAGGGCTGCGTCGCCTACGCTCGGGTCGCACGACGTTCGTGATCGCGCACCGGCTCAGCACCATCACGTCGGCCGACCAGATCCTCGTGCTGGAGCACGGCGCGATCGTGGAGCGTGGAACGCATCGTGAGCTGCTGGCGCTGGGCGGGCGGTACAAGGAGTTGTACGAGCGGCAGTATCACATCGAGTCGGATCGGTTCATCAATCCGGGCGAGGATCCGAGTGCGATGGTGGCCGCGGCTTCCGTCAAGTAGGAGCACGGTGGCGAGTCTCCGTGATCCCTGAACCGACTGCGGCGCAACCGCTACCGCCGTCCTTCGCGCCTCAACGCGAGAATTGCCTCGAGTTCGATGAGATGTTCGAGGTCTTTCTTCCGACGAACCGCCTGCTTCGACGCGATCAAGGCTTCGAGCGTCAGGGTCCGGAATTCGACGTCGCCGATCTGTACTGGCTCAGACTTCGCAAATGCTGCACGATAGTCGCCGACCCCTGGCACCTGATCGAGTAGATCGATCGCGCCCATCGACGACGTGAGCGTGAGGATCGGCGTCGTCCGAAACGTGCGCGCATCCAGCACGAAGGGGAGTTCCGGCTCCACTCCCCGCAAGTATGCCTTCCACTCCGACAGTAGCGTCACGAGTCGCTCGACGTTGTCTGGCGCCGCATCGTAGCAGAGATCGAGATCGTTGGTGAACCGCGCCGACCCGTGAACCGTGGCAGCAACGCCTCCAACGAGCACGAACCGGATTCCGCGTGCCACCAGCGCTGCCAACATGGCTTCGAACATGCCCTACCTCACGTGGACAGTGCGCGACGATCGGCTCGTCGAACGCCTCGGGAGAACTGCCCCATCGCATCGAGCTGACGGATTCGCTCGGCGGCCGTCTTGCCGAGATTGTCGCGAATGAGCGAGAGATCGAGCCCCCAGTCTTCCGCGGCACGCAGGGCACCGATCCGTCGCGTACGCGGTCGCCCACGTGCGCGAGGGGCGAACGACTCGCGCAGCTCAGCCTGGCGCACATGAAACGACGAGAGCAGACGATACACATCGACCGTCAGCGCAGCGTCATCGTCGTCTGCCAACTGCACCGTGACGCGCGATGACGCCGCCCACGGTGCGCGCAACGCGCGCCGCGCGAACGCCAGCGACTCGGCCATCGGCACCGCCGTCGCTGCATGCACGGCTCGTGCGATCGTCAGGTGCCGCGCCATCTCGGTCGTGTACCGTCCGTCGGCATTGAGCGCCCGGAGAGTGTTGAGCACCCATTTGGGACGCACACCGAGCAGCCGGGAGAATTCCGCCAGTGTCATTAATTAAGTCTAGCAGGTAGATGTATTTGCTGGCCCTTCCCCTGCTCGCGGGTGAATACCGCTCAACCGTTCCCTCGGGAGCGACGGCGAGGACTGGGGTTCTTGTGGCCTGATCAAAAGGCCAAGGGGTGACGAGACCACCTCCGAGCGCAATACGCTGGACTGACCGGATGCGCATGTGGCTGGCAGTCGTCGGCTGCACCCGAGTACCTTCGCTCACTGCCTGTAGCCTGACCTTCGTGCTCTCTCGGAGTCTCTCGATGCGCCTGATCGTGTGGGGTGTTGTGCTGGCATGTGCCGCGGTGGCCTGTGCGCCGAAGGATGCGAAGGCGCCGGACACGGCGCAGGTCGCGGCTGCCGTGACGCGCGACTCGGTGAAGGAGGGGTTCATCCAGGTCCCCGGCGGCAAGGTCTGGTACCGCATCGTCGGCGTGAACAAGCCCGGCATTCCGTTGCTCACGCTGCATGGTGGCCCCGGGATGCCGAGCTACTACCTGTCGCCGCTGGCCGAGCTGGCGAACGAGCGGCCGGTGATCTTCTTCGACCAACTCGGATGCGGGCGCAGCGACCATCCCAACGACACCACCCTCTGGACCATCCCGCGCTTCGTGCAGGAGGTGCAGGCGGTGCGCGAGGCGCTCGGCTACAAGGAGGTGCACCTGCTCGGCCACAGTTGGGGCACGCTGCTGGCCTTCGAGTACCTGCTTACCAAGCCGACGGGTGTGAAGAGCGTGATCATGTCCGGCCCCGCGATCAGCATCGTCCGATTCCGGCACGATGTGGACAGCATGATCGCGATGCTCCCCGACTCATTGATCCGCGCGATTCGCACCAACGAGAAGGCCGGTACCACCACCGCACCGGCGTATCTCGCCGCCAGCCAGGTGTTCTACGACCGCCACGTGATCCGCACCAGGCCGATGCCGGCGGATGTCGAGAGCACGTTCAAGTATCTCGGTACGCAGGTCTACAACACGATGAACGGGCCGACGGAGTTCACCGTGGTCGGGTCGTTCAAGGATTACGATGGCACGCCGCGGCTGGGTGAGTTGTCGCTGCCGGTGCTGTGGATGGCTGGCGAGCATGACGAGACGTCACCGGCGGCGGCGAAGGATTTCCAGCGGATGGTGAAGGGGAGTGAGTATGCGGAGCTGAAGGGGGCGGGTCACCTGACGATGTGGGATGCGCGGGCGGAGTACCTCTCCGCGGTACGGACGTTCCTCAGGGCGAAAGAGCGGTGAACGGGGGAGGTAAACAGCTGAACTGAGGCAGTCTGCGGCCCGACTCATGGCTCGGGCGCTTGTCTGTCGGAGCCCCCTGTATATTCTCGATGCAGGTGCAGTACGTCGCGATTTGACCGGCCAGCTTGTGGCGCGACGCTAAACAAGACCACTAAAGCGACCAACGGCATACCGTGGCCAAACGGTGTGCCCCCCTGCGCCAGTCGGCGCGGAGGATGCTCCATGATCACCGCTTTTGCGCCAAAGCGCGCCACCTCGCCGCGCACGCGCAACGCCGTGCCGGCCACCGCCCCGGCCATCGCCCCGGCCATCGCC
>CAYMQV010000300.1:0-4549 GCA_964392395.1 uncultured Gemmatimonadaceae bacterium | reverse complement strand
CCGATGCCCCGCAGCTTGTGCAGGTCGACGGCGGCATTCGCGTTCAGTTTCGCGATGGCGCAGTCGATGAGATTTGGTTGCCCCGTCGTGAGCCGCACGAAGCGCGTCAGTTTGGCGACACGATCAGAGGTCGGGTTTCCGCCGTCGAGTGTGCCCGCCATGATGAAGCCGTTCGCGATGAAGCCGACGGAAGAGCCGATGAGCAGCGGTCGCTGCTTCGACCTGTACCATCGCGTTGCCCGGGCGCGTATCCGACCTGCGTAGCGCACGTCGACCTCACCTTTGGCGCTGGCCGAGATCCGCGCGACCAGCTCACTTTTCTCGAGTGCGCGGTCCTGCAGGCATACCGCCAGATTGTTACCCGTCTTTCCCTTCGCTGTCACGCCGAGGAAATAGCTGGGCGCAGAACGGTGCAGACTTGCGGCGCTGGCAACGGCGACGCTGCTGGATCGCCTGGCCGACGTCCGGTCCGCGAGCATCGAACTCAGTTTTCCCGGGAGCGACTGCTTCAGTTCACGAACCGAGTCGAGCTTCATGAAAGTCCTCGGCGTTTGCGGCAGCGCGGTGTTGACTGACGCAGATGGGCAACACGGAACGCAGCGCGAGCGGTTGGCAGTGCAACGTACAGCGCGTGCGGCGTTCGGCCCATCGGCATTTTGGAATCCTACAGTGCCAGGTCCAGCGCGCTGACGCTCTCGTCCCGTATGCGGCGTAACGAGTCGAGGCCGCTCGATTCTCGCGCCATCTGTCCGTTCCAGGTGAGGACACCGGCGCGAATCAGCCGCGGATAGTGCTCCTCCACCAGATCACGGGCGCGACTCTCGATCACGTAGTCGCTCCATCCATGCTTCGCGCGTCCCGCGGTCACGAGTACGTGGGCGAGAAAGGCGAATACCTCAAACCAGTTTCGCCACCTGGCAACATCTGGCAGAGAATCGGCGTCAACATGCACGGCTGTAGAAAGCAGCTGCGTCCACGCTGGGGCGGGAACACCGTAGGTCGTTTGCGGACTGTAGTCATCACGCACCGCAAGCCCAGCCTCGACGAGGTCATCACCCGCGGTGCGTGTGTTGCGTTCCGTGTAACCGATCGCGTTCGATACGTCGGATGATGTTGCGACACTACCGCGCTGGCCGAGGAGGTAACAGAGAATGTCCGACTTCAAGCCGATACCGAACGCAGTGCGCAAGCGCAGCTGCAGTGCGGGAGGGTTGAGCAGCCTGAGCGGCCCCAGATCCTTCGTTCGCGGTGCGTCCCCGTCATCCGAGACTGCGAGCTTCCCGAGCTTGCCCCAGCTGGGATGTTTTGCTCATGAGGCAAAGCGGTGAAGCTTCGGCAGCACCTCGTCGGGAAACCGCTCACCGAGGTGCTGCATCCGGTGGACGCTGAGCAGTTTCGAGTGGCTCCTCGCCAACACAGCCAGCAGATCTCGCAGCCGGCGCTCATCGTCACACAGGCAGAGTGAGAGCAGCACCAACGCCTCCGCATCGACGATCGACGAGACACGGCGCGTTCCGGAGGATGCTGTGCGGTGCGTCGGGCAGCTCCATTGCGCCCACGCCACGTCGATCGCCGCGCGCAACGCGACGCGGCGGATGTTATCGAGCGTTTCGCGTGACATGGTCAGCAGTCTCCGTCACAGAGCCAGGAGAATCGACGCCGGCGTCCTGGGTCAGCACCCACGCCGTGGCGGTCGATTGATGAGTGGCTGCTTGCCGTCGACGAGCGCGATCACGTCGTCGTCGATAGTGGCTCGCTCTAGCCTGCCGCGCGGATTGAGCCCCGCGCCGCCGACGACGAGGATCGACCCGGCTTGGCTGCGAGCGCTCAACAGGTCGCCGACGGCCCAAGCTGCTGCTCGCAAGGTTGTGCGGACGGTAAAAATAGGCGAGGTGTCGGAGCGGATGAGGCGAGCCGACGAACACGGAGAAAGACAACTAATAATGATTTACCTGTCAAAAATTATCAGACGTTCGGAGTATTGGTGTTGTCTAAGCCAGATTTTGACCGACGATGTCTTCGTAAGATGAATAGGGACAGCTGTTTAGTGGCTCGTATCCACGGTCGGAGGAGTTTTTTCTGAGGGCATTGTCTGCCATCGGAGGCTTGCGTTCTCGCATGATTGGCTCCATAATGAAACCAGTTCTATAACGGAGCCATAATGCCAAATCTGTCCATCAAGGATGTCCCGGAAGAGTGGACCGACCTCCTCCGCCAGCGTGCGAGCCGGCATCACCGCTCGCTGCAGGGGGAGCTCATGGCGCTCGTCGAGCGCGCCATCCACGAAGATCTGGGTGCGGCAGGAGTGCCCGCCGGTCGCGATTCGCTGCCACTCGAATCACTGACGTCCGGAGGCAAAACGATCGAGCAGATCGTAGCGGCGATGGGGCGCGCGCGGCCTGTTCCGGGGCAGAACGGTGCGTCGAGCATCGACATCATTCGCGGCGACCGCGACGCGCGATGAACGCCGCGATGCCAGTGCTGCACGTCGCGGAACCACCAGCGCGCTACCTCCCGCGTCCGCCGCTCGTGGTGGACTGCAGCGCGCTCGCTGGCGTGTTGTTCCAGGAACCATGGATGGACGCCGCCGTGGCACGGTTGTCCGGCCGGCGCCTCATAGCCCCGACGCTACTGGCATTCGAACTTGGCAATGTGGCAGTCGAGAAGGCACGACGCGGCGATCGGGACGCGGCCGCCGAAGCACTTGGTCGCTGGTCGGAACTGGCGATCGAGCTCGTCTCCGTGGATCAGCCAGCGGCCTTCGAACTCGCGATGCGGTACGGGCTCACGGCGTATGACGCGGCGTATCTCTGGGTCGCGTCGGAGCGACGGTGTCCGCTGGTCACGTTCGATGAACGTCTGGGCACGGCCGCGCGCAAGCATCTGGCTGCGCTGAGCTGATGGCGGCAGCGCTGGTTCACTTACTCTGACGCAGCGGACAGCGCGACAAGACATCGTGTTGAATTCGTTCGTTACGCACGGCGTTCCGTTCGGAGGACCTGTTCAGCACCGGACCTTTTTGTGTCAGCGCGTACTCGGAATCGCTACCGCCTCCCCGACAGCGCTGTACGATCCGTACCACGCGGCGAACAAGCCAAACCTTTTTGAGCAAATCTGATGAGCGAACCACGCCTCTCCGACGCTTCAATGGATGGTTTTCGAGGTTTCATTCTCGTGCACGCGACACTCTGTGGTGGACTGAGTCCGGCCGAGTGGGATGAATCGAACCGACCCGTGTTGTATGGGACGCGAGCGCAGGCCGAATTGTGGCTCTTCGATGCCGCAGAGATGCGTTCGGAAGCACTGTTGGATGCCCAGATGGAGTCCAAAAACGACGATCGGTGGGTCGAGGCGGCGATGCTCGATGCAGAAGGCGGGCTGACTCTGGTAGATCAGGGCAAAACGTTCACGCCGGACGTGTTGCTCGACCTCATCAGTTGAGACGCTCGCAGCGGCCTCCTTAGTCTGCGCCGTCCAGCAAGCAGCAGGTCGCGCAGTATCTCCGGATACACACCGCAGGTATCGCCTGCTGTCTGCGTGTTATTCTGATACGCTTTTTAGGATGGCGACAGCGTTGCTGCCCCGGAGTCCGGTCATCCTCGCAGGCTTCCCCAGGCCCGGTCCAAGCCGAACGGTTGGCGCTTTGTGGCTTCAGGTCCCGATGACCCTCGGCGGCTCGTTGACACTGATCGCCACGATGTCGGCGAGGTAACCCACGGACAAACGCCCAGCGTCGCGCAATTTGAGCAATTTGGAAGCACTTGAAGAAAACGCCTGATGAACTGCCGCGAGGTCTCGCCCGCGCGAATCCAGCTCCCGCACCGTCCGCATCAACCCCGAACAATCCCCGACGTCGTACGAGACTACCCGCCCGTCTGCATCAAACACCGGCAAACACCCCCCACCATCCGAACTCACCGTCACCCGATCCAGCGGCGCCCCCGACTCCCAGTACACCTCCAGCGCATCCGCCGCCGAGTACGCATCGTCCCCCTCAGCAACAGGGAAGTCGGTAATGTCGATGTAGCAGCCAAACTCTTTCACGAGTGCAATCGCCTCGTGCATCAACGCCTTCCGCCGATTCA
This sequence comes from uncultured Gemmatimonadaceae bacterium, assembly GCA_964392395.1. Classification (GTDB taxonomy): domain Bacteria; phylum Gemmatimonadota; class Gemmatimonadetes; order Gemmatimonadales; family Gemmatimonadaceae; genus JACMLX01. Next base: position 464 of record CAYMQV010000300.1, on the reverse strand, counting down.
CATGCGTCGGATTGAACACCCGCGCCGGAATCTCGGACACGGTCAACGCTTCCCGAATCAACTCCAGCCCCCGCGGCCCATCGCCGACGTGCAAATGCAATATCCCCGCCTTCCCCGTCATCAGCCCGGCCACGTGCGCATCTGACGCAATCCGCAACAACTCCTGCAGCGTCGGCTGACTGGAGCGATGATCCGAGATCGCCACCTCGCCCACGCCGATGATGCAGTCGATGTTCACGATGTCGCTGCGCACGGAGCCCGTGAGCGTCGTCAGCGGCAGGTGATACCCACCCGTGTGACAGTACGCGTTGATCCCCTGCGCCCGGAGTGCCCGTGCCGCCGCCACCAGCTCCGCCGTACTTCGCGTCACATCATCAGTGCCAAGCACACCAACCACCGTCGTCACCCCCGCCGCCCGATACGACTCGGCCCGCGGCGCCGGGACCTTCGATGCCGGCCCCGCC
>CAYMQV010000299.1:0-4571 GCA_964392395.1 uncultured Gemmatimonadaceae bacterium | reverse complement strand
GCCCGTGCGCGCACGGGCTGTCAGATTTCGCCGCGAAGTTGCGTGAGGTACCCGCGCATGTACTCCGTGCGTCGCGCGCCCTCGCGTCGACCGGCGTCGGTCTGCATCGTACCGGCAAGCGTGAGCAGCTTGGTATGGAAATGATCGAGGCTCGCAACGCGATCGTCGGGCGGTCGCTGTTCGGCGAACGGATCGGCCACGTCATAGAGCACGTGACCCAGCTGACCACCCAGCATCAGGCAGCGCGCAATCCCAATGGCACCAAGTGCATCGAGGCGATCTGCATCCTGGACCACGCGCGCTTCGACGGTGTGCGGTGCGATGCGCGCGCTGAAGCTGTGGGCTGCGATGGCATGATGAATCCCATCGTGCAGCGCGGCCGGATAGCCGATGTGCACCAGCAGACGCACGGCGACATCGGCCGCCATCACCGAGGCCCGTGGACGGTCGGGTGACGTGACCGGAACGTGCACACAGTCGTGCAGCCAGGCAGCCGGCAGCACGATGTCGATCGCGGCGCATTCGTCCGCCGCCAATCGACCGGCCATGGACACCACACGGGAGAGGTGTGCCATGTCATGCGCGGCATCCGCACGCGCGCCGGTTTCGTGTGCGAACGCTTCGATTGCAGCGCGATGTGCACTCCATGCCGTCGCTGCTCCGATCACCGCCGTCTCGGACGTCAGAACTTCAGGCCTCCGGCCTCGGCGAATTCGCGCATCAGTTTTTCCTGTGCCTCAGTGAGCGTCTCGGGCACGGTGATCTGTACGTCGACGAGCAGATCGCCGCGCTTTCCATCCTTCTCGATCCCCTGGCCTCGCACCCGGAATCGCTTGCCGCTCGGTGTTCCGCTGGGAATGCGCAGCGCGACCCGCGTGCCATCGAGGGTCTTCAGCTGGATTTTAGAGCCGAGCGTCGCCTGCGCGATGTTGATCGGCACCCCGAGAATCAGGTCCAGGCCATCACGCGTGTAGGCGCGGTCCGTCAGCACCTGAAAGGTGATGATCAGATCGCCCGTCGGGCCGCCACTCTGTCCACGCGAGCCCTGTTCCTTCAGCCGGACGCGCGAACCGCTCTCGGCGCCGCTTGGCACCGTGATGTTCACCTTGCGACGCGAACGCACCTGACCGGCGCCGTTGCAGGCGCCACACTTTTCGCTCGGAATCGTGCCGCGACCCAGACATGCCGGGCACGGCCGGTTGACCGCGAACCCGCCCTGCCCGAAGCTGATCGTTCCGCGACCACCACACTCGCCGCAGGTCTGGATTCTGGCGCCCGGCGCGGCGCCATTGCCCTTGCAGACAGGGCACTCTTCGACCAGGTCCAGCTCCACCGGCACCTTGCCACCGGTCGCTGCGGTGCGGAACGGAATCTCGACGGTGAGCTCGACGTCCTGCCCGCGTTCGGCCGCGCGCGCGCCTTTTGCGCGGCCGCCGAACACGCTGCCGAACAGATCGCCAAGCCCACCGAGCCCGCCGATATCAAAATCATCGAAGCGCGCATTGCCCACTCCCTGCGCACCGGCCGCGCTCCCTGAGGGTGGCGGCGCCGGTCGACGGGCACTGGTCTGTGCGTTCCGCCAGGCATCGCCAAAGCCGCCGACCGCCCCGTACTTGCGCATGTCGTCGTATTGCTTCCGCTTCGTGTCGTCGCCCAGCACGGTGTAGGCCTCGGAAATTTCCTTGAAGCGCTCCGCGGCCTTCGGGTCCGACTTGTTTGAATCGGGATGATACTTTTTTGCCAGCCGCCGGTACTGCTTCTTGATCTCGTCGCCGGTCGCCGTGGACGAGACACCGAGGACGGCGTAAAAATCAGCGTTCGAGGGAGCCATGTGTGCGCGTCAGCGCGAGGAGTCGGTCAACCGTTCCACTGCCGCACGACCACGCGCGCGGGGCGGAGCAGCATGCCGTTGTACATGTAGCCGACCTGATACACGGCGCCGACGGTGTGGTCCTGTTCGGCCGACGTGGCGGGCTGCGTGGTCACCGCTTCGTGCATCGCGGGATCGAATGGCTGATCCGCTGGATCGATGACGGTGAGTCCACCCGCCGTCAGTTCCTTGAACACCTTGCGCGCAACCAGCGCCGCCCCTTCCACCATCATCGGGACGCTGGCGCTGGCGACATCGACATTCGCGAAGCGCGTCAAGTCATCGAGCGGATCCATCAGCAGTTTCACGAGATCGGCCTGCGCCCGTCCGCGCTCGTCCTGCCGCTCCTTCATCGTACGCTTGCGGAAATTATCGTACTCGGCGGCAAGCCGCAGATATTTGTCATTTGCCGCGTCGAACTGTCCACGCATCGTCTCGAGCTCCGCCGCAACCGTCGCCATCGGATCCGCAACAGTGGCATCGACGATGTCGTCGACAGTGGGCTGTGGATCGGAAGAGGCTCTATGCAGGTCCATCGGGTGAACTCCTGGGGGTCAGGCGCGCGTTCGCGACGCGGGCGGGCTCGGTCGAGTACTGAAAGCACACAGATCGCAACCGGCGTTCCCATCGTGTCTGCCGCTCTGGCAGATGGGTCGCGGTAGCGGTCAGATCATCTGCCAAATCTACGCCAGCGGGAGCAGATTGTGTCACGCGGTGGTCAGGAGTGCGCGTCGAATCAGGTCCATCGCGCCCTGTGTGGCCCGGTGCCGGATCTCGGCGCGGTCGCCGATGTAGACGGCGCGCAGCGCCCTGGTCGCTCCTCGCACGTCGAGCGCGATCCAGACGGTGCCAACCGGCTTCTCGGGTGTGCCTCCATCCGGCCCCGCGATCCCCGTGATGCCGACGCCGATGCTCGCGCCCGTCATGCCGCGCACGCCGCGCGCCATCTGCACGGCGACGGTCTCGCTCACGGCACCATACTCCTCGATATCCTCCGCGGCGACGCCAAGCTCCTGCTCCTTGACCGAGTTTGCGTAGGCAATCACGCCACCGAGCACGACCCTGCTCGCGCCGGGAACTTCGGTGAGTCGGGCCGCGAGCAGTCCCCCGGTGCAACTCTCCGCCACGGCGATCGTGTCGCCACTCGCCGCGCACAGGTCGAGCACGACCGATGCCATCGAGACGCCATCGGTCGCATAGGCCTGAATGCCGACGGCGGCGCGGATCTGCTCCACCGCAGCATCCAGTCGCGCCGCAGCATCGGCGGCGGCGAGCCCTCGCGCCGTGACCCGGAGATCGACGCCGTCATGCCCTGGCAGATATGCCAGTGGCAGCCCTTCGACCTGGCGCTTCATCGGGCCGAGCTTGTCGGCCAAGGCGCTCTCGGCGATGCTGGTGGTGCGAACGGAGCGGGACCGGAGGACGGTTCCGCCTCCGCGCGAGGCAAGCCATGGCACGATGTGCACCGTCGTCATGTGTCGCAGCTCGCGGGGTACACCGGGCAGCATGATCACCCAGCGTCCCCTGGCATCCGTGAGTCGCAGGCCTGGCGCCGTGCCCTGCGCGTTTGCGAGCACCTCAGCGCCGTCGGGCACCAGCGCCTGCTGGAGGTTTGACGGCGGCAGCGCGCCGCCACGCCCGCGCGAGGCCCACAGCGCATGCAGTGCGGCAACGATGGCAGGATCCTCGCGCAACTCGCGGCCGAACAGTCTGGCGAGCACTGGGCGCGTGAGATCATCCGCCGTCGGCCCCAGGCCGCCCGTGGTGATCACGCCACCGGTGCGTTCGAGGGCCTGCTGCACCGCATCCGCGATTTCATCCGGATCATCGGCGACGGTGGCGCGACGCGCGATCGGAACACCAATTTCGCCGAGGGCGCGCGCCAGGAAGACGGCGTTCGTATCGACCGTGGTGCCGAGCAGGAGTTCGTCACCGATGGTGACGATCTCAACGGATTCGGTCATTCGGCAGGACCCGGAACGGATTAGCCCGCGTGACTGCGGGTCGGGGCAGCGACCACGCTGCCGTAGCGCTGGACATAGAGTCCGAGCGACCAGAGTGTGAGGGCGACGGCTCCGACCATACTGGCGGCGACGACCGCGCCATTGAAGTAGGCAAAGGCAGACCACCAGTTCCCGTTCCAGCCCTGCTCACGCGCCAGCGTCGCCGCGAAGAACCAGCAGTACGCCGCGCCGATCCAGATGCTCTGGAAGGTGGTCTTCCACTTGGCCGGACCGATGGATGCGATCACGACGCCACGCCGCTTGGCGAGCTCGCGGAAACCGGTCATGAACGCTTCGCGTCCAAGGACGACCAGCACGACCCAGAGGGGAAGCGACAGCCACATCGACGCCAGCAGCGTCGGGAAACGTCCATTCGGCGGCAGTGACTGCACGGCCTGCTGCAGCATCGGCGCCCCGGCGCCGCGCATCAGGTAGTACATCGGGACGAACGTCCCCAACAGCAGCAGTTTGTCCGCCAGCGGATCGAGCCACTTGCCGAGATCGGTGATCAGATTCTCTCGCCGCGCGAGATACCCATCCACGTAGTCCGTGACGGCCGCGACGACAAACAGTGCGAAGGCGATAGCCCGAACGGTCGACCCATTGACGAACGGCAACACAGCCACCAAGGGGGTGATGGCGATCCGGCCGACAGTGAGGGCGTTCGGGAGGTTCACGGGACCGCCGGGGGTCAGCTC
>CAYMQV010000298.1:0-4578 GCA_964392395.1 uncultured Gemmatimonadaceae bacterium | reverse complement strand
CGCGCTGACGTCAGCGCGCGCGTGCTGTAGTGTCGTAGCGCATGCCAACATTGCGCGAGTCGCCGCCGCGAATGTCGACCCTGAGCACAGCGCGTGCCTGCGACGTGTTGGCGAAGACGGCCATTTCGCGCGCCTGAAATTCGGCTTCGATGGCGGCGTCCGGCGCCAGGACGACGACAGGGCGCCTGACACCGCCAGACTCGACGAACACCGCCACCAGTACTGAGCCGGTGTTCTTCACCGTCGCACTGAACCGTCCGCCCAGGGCACCACCCAGCAGGAACGCCTGACCGGCATCAATCGACGTTTGGCTGTGGAAACTGCTCCACGAGGCGCAGCCGGTCGTCGATGCGAGCACCGCGAGCAGGCTGATGATTCGGCGACGGTTCGACATGGGGTCTGGCTCCGCGAGTCTGAAAGTCATTCGTGATTGGCCGGCTGCGGAAGTGTTCGTGTAGCGTGATTCGTTGGATGCACTGGCTTGTCTTCCGGACAGTGCGGGTATGCGGCGGTTGGCACCCACAGGTATCGCTTGCGTCGTGCTCGGCTGTCCGAAGCGCTCAACGTTTTGAACTGCGTTAACGCAAAGGGGCAAAGACGCCAAGGCGCAAAGAACAGTTGGACGGGGGTGAGCCGCGCGACTCCATTCAAACGTCTGGGAGTCCGCTCACGACGCGATGAATCCCTGTCGTTACTCGGCGCTCTCCGAAATTGATGACCATCGCCAAGCGTAAGTTCCGGATTCGCAGGTAGGTCAATGCCTGCGATTCGAACACCTTGTCGTACTTCGGAGTTGCCTTGCACTCGATAACTACGATTTCGTTCGCAAGCATATCGATTCTGAACTTCAGGGCTAACCGAACGCCTTTGTAGAATACAGGAACGCTGATCTGCCGTTCAATGCGAACGCCACGCGACACCAGTTCCAACGCCAACGCCTCCTCGTATATCGACTCCAGCAACCCAGGCCCACCGAGGGTTCGGTGCACTTCGATCGCCGCGTCGACGATGATCTTGCTGATCTGATTCTCGTCCACGTCCACACCCTCCGATGAGTCACTACGAATCGGCAGTTTCTTTGCGCCTTCGCGCCTTTGCCCCTTTGCGTTGAGCAGTTGAAGATGCCCCACTCAGTCATCTATGCGTCACACGCACAGGCCGCGTTCCCGCGCTGCCGCTTGCGCGGCGGGCGCGATGCAGCGAGGATGACGGGGAGAGAATTCGCTTCCTCGAACACAGATCGCCATGGACAAGTCGAAACTCCCCAGCCGCCACGCCACCGTCGGCCCCGAGCGGGCACCGCACCGGGCCTTCTACTACGCCATGGGCCTGACGGCGGAAGAGATTCAGCAGCCGATCGTCGGGGTCGTGTCGAGCTGGAATGAGGCGGCGCCGTGCAACATCGCGCTCAAGCGGCAGGCCGAGGCAGCCAAGCGCGGTGTGTCGGCCGCCGGAGGCACGCCGCGCGAGTTCACGACGATCACCGTCACTGACGGCATCGCGATGGGGCACGCCGGGATGAAGGCATCGCTGGTCAGTCGTGAGACGATCGCGGACTCCGTCGAGCTCACCGTGCGCGGTCACTGCTACGATGGACTGGTCGGGATTGCCGGCTGCGACAAGACGTTGCCGGGACTGATGATGGCGATGTTGCGCCTCAACGTGCCGTCGGTGTTTCTCTACGGCGGCTCGATTCTGCCCGGTCGGTATCTCGATCGCGATGTGACGGTGCTCGATGTGTTCGAAGGTGTGGGCAAGCATGCGGCCGGGACGATGTCACTGGAAGAGCTGACCGCGCTCGAAAAGGTGGCCTGCCCAGGCGCCGGCTCCTGCGGCGGGCAGTACACCGCGAACAGCATGGCGTATGTGTCGGAGGCCATCGGTCTGGCGCTGCCTGGATCGGCCAGCCCACCGGCGGCCTGGGAATCGCGCGACAGTTACGCCGAAGCCGCTGGTGCGGCCGTGATGCGACTGATGCAGCATGGTCCCCGTCCGCGCGACATCGTGACGCGCAAGGCACTCGAGAACGCGGCAGCGGTTGTCGCCGCAACGGGTGGATCCACCAACGCCACCCTGCATCTGCCCGCGATGGCGCATGAAGCCGGGATCGTCTTCGATCTGTTCGACGTTGCGGCAGTCTTCGCACGCACGCCATTGATCGCCGACCTCAAGCCCGGCGGGAAGTATCTGGCGAAGGATGTGCATGACATCGGCGGCGCGTCGGTCGTGCTCAAGGCACTGCTCGATGGTGGCTTTCTGCACGGCGACTGCATCACCGTCACCGGCAGGACGCTGGCGGAAGATCTGGCGGGCGTGGTTGTGCCCGACAACCAGGACGTCGTGTTCCCCGTGAACAGGGCGATCTCGCCGACGGGGGGACTGGTCGGGATGCGCGGCAACCTCGCCCCCGACGGCGCGGTGGTGAAGGTCGCGGGCCTGCACACGCGCGTCTTCAGCGGGCCGGCGCTGGTGTTCGAGTCGGAAGAGGAGGCGATGGCGGCCGTGATGGCGAGGCGATACGCCGCTGGCGACGTGATCGTGATTCGATACGAAGGACCGCGTGGTGGACCGGGCATGCGCGAGATGTTGTCGACCACGTCGGCGATCTACGGGCAGGGCATGGGTGACGAGGTCGCCTTGATCACCGATGGGCGGTTCAGTGGCGCAACGCGTGGCCTCTGCGTCGGTCACGTCGGCCCCGAAGCCGCGGTTGGTGGGCCGATCGGCCTGCTGCAGACCGGCGACATCATCGACATCAACGCTGACGCCGGAACGCTGGCGGTGCGCCTCACGGACAGCGAACTCGACCAGCGACGGGCCGCCTGGGTTCCGCGGCAACACGACTTCCAGTCCGGCGCCATCTGGCGCTATGCACAGACGGTCAGTCAGGCGCGGTACGGCGCGGTCGTGCACCCGGGGGGGCTTGCGGAAACGCACTGTTACGCCGATGCTTGAGTCGAACGCACTCTGCCGCACGACGTCGGCGGTTTTGTCTGCAGGAGGGTCGAGCGTCCGCTCGGACCCGAACGGCTGGCCAATTTCTCCCCAGTAATGTCCGCTTCACCGCTGCAGTCCCGCCTCCTCAGCCTCATGAGCCTCGTTGCGAGCCTTTCGCTCGCGGCGATTCTCGTCGTACGCGTACTTCTTAGCGGACGGGAGCAGGGCTCGAGGGTCGCGATGTAACTGCGAACCGACGCCCCTCCCGAGATCATCGGAGGGGCGACCTTGGGCAGGATCACACAAGGCTCCCTCCGCAAGCGGAGGGGGCCTTCTCGTTTTCCGAGTCCCCATGCCACCCAGCCAGAGCAGCACCACAGCCCGCCAGTCTCCAGCCTCCGATCCGCCGACGCGTGATGTCCAGACCACATCCCGCACCGGTGCGCAGGTGATGTGCGAGGCGCTGATTCGCGAGAATGTCTCGACGATGTTCGGCATTCCGGGCGGCTGCATCATGCCGTTCTATCACGCCATGTGGGAGTACCGGGTGCGGCTGCGTCACGTGCTCTGCCGACACGAGCAGGGTGCCGGACACGCCGCGGAGGGGTATTCCCGCGCCACCGGGCAGGTCGGCGTGTGCATCGGCACCAGCGGGCCCGGGGCAACGAATCTCGTCACACCGATCGCCGATGCCTGGATGGATGGTACGCCGCTGGTCGCCATCACGGGTCAGGTGCCGAGTGCGTTGCTGGGCACCGATGCGTTCCAGGAAACGGACATCACCGGCATCACGGTCCCGATCACGAAGCACAACTATCTCGTGACCGACGCCCGCGACCTGCCGCGGGTCTTTCGCGAGGCGTTCCACATCGCCCGCACCGGACGTCCCGGGCCGGTGCTGATCGACATCACCAAGGATGCCCAGCTGGCGCGGATCGTTCCCGAGTGGGACACGCCGATGGATCTGCCGGGCTACCTGCCGATGTCGGCACGCCAGGACGTCGATCAACGCGCCATTCGTGCCGCCGCAGAACTGCTGCGGTCCGCATCCCGACCAGTGATCCTGGCCGGCAACGGGGTGATTCAGTCTGGTGCGACGCGTGAGTTGCGCGCGCTGGCCGAACAGGCGGGCATCCCCGTCATCACCACGCTGCATGGTCTTGGCGCGATGCCGCATGATCATCCGCTGGCGCTCGGCATGCCGGGCATGCACGGCTGGGTGCACGTGAACCGCGCCATTCAGGCCTGCGACGTGTTGCTCAACGTCGGCAGCCGCTTCGATGATCGCGTGACCGGCAAGGCGAGCACCTTCGCACCCCATGCGAAGATCATCCACATCGACATCGACCCGGCGGAGATCGGCAAGCTGGTGCGGACCGATGTCGCGATCGTCGCCGACTGCAAGCCGGCGCTGCGTTCCCTCACGGTGGCGATGGCGCAGGGCAGCAGCGTGGCGCGACAGGCGTGGATGCACGAGATCATTGCGATGCGCGATGAACATCTGCCCCGGCAAGGCTACACGCGCCGCGAGCGGACGGCGCCGTTGATGCCGCACGATGTCTTCGATGCCATGAACCGCGCGTTCCGAGACCGCAGCGATTGGCGCGTGGTCACCGATGTCGGCCAGCACCAGATGTGGGC
>CAYMQV010000297.1:0-4607 GCA_964392395.1 uncultured Gemmatimonadaceae bacterium | reverse complement strand
GTGCAGGTGCGGGTGAACCTGGCCATGTTCGAAACACACCACGGCGTCCGCAATCGCAAGTTCTACCAGTTGGATCTGGAACTCGACGCGGTGCAGTTCTTCTCGCTCCACTGGACGCTGGTGCACCCGATCACGGCCACCAGCCCACTGCGCGGTTTCACGCCGGCGATGCTGCGCGAGGCCGAAGCGGAGCTGTTCGTCTCGGTGAACGCACACGAAGCGACGTTCTCCACTCGAGTCATCTCGCGCAGCTCGTACCTGTGGGATGAAATTCGGTGGGATGCGAAGTTCGCCAACATGTTCGTCAGCACGGCCGATGGCGTGATCGCGATCGATGTGGAGCGGCTCGATCGCCTCGAGACGCTGCCGGACGGGTCGACCAGTGCGCCGTCCGCGCGGGAGCAGGCCAGCGCGGACGATGGTGCGGGAGTCGCCGGCCGCCTGTAGGAAATCAGCGCCGACGAGTGTCGGCCATGCGCGAGCCGCGGGGACTGCGGATCGTGAGTGGCCACGCACACGGCTGAGGTGCACAGACGTCATCTGACGTCACCCGCCCCAACGCGCACCGATTCGTGGTCGAGCTCTTCTTCCAGTTCTCGCAGCGTCTCGTCCGAGATCGCCCCTTCGTTACGCAAGCGGATCAGCATCCGACGCTCGGCCTTCAAGACGCCGACGCGAAGGCGGCGATGCGTGTCGTGATCGCGTTCGTGGTGCTGGTCGTGTTGTATGCGGTCGCGCAGCTCGCGGCGGATCCGCTCGACCTCCGCCGGGTCGGCCCACGATTCGCGGGAGAGGTCTTCGAGCGCCTCGGCCCCGCGACGGAGTGCTTCACGGCGGGCGTGGCGCTCCTCGGCATGGTGCCCCACCTCGGGCGCGAAGTTGAACGCCTTGATGATTGGCGTCAGCGTCAAGCCTTGCACCACCAGTGTGATCATGATGACGCACATCGTGATCAGAATGATCTCGGCGCGATAGGGAAACGGCTGCCCGCTGCCAAGAGCGAGTGGAAGGGCCAGTGCCGACGCCAGCGAGACGATCCCGCGCATTCCGGTCCACGCGACGAGTGCGACCGCCTTCGGATTCGGTTCCGGCTCGCGACGCCGAATCTCGGCGCTGAACTTTCGCGGGAGCACCGTGGCGACTGGCACCCAGAGCAGTCGCAGCGCAATCGTGACGAGACTCAGAATCACACCAGCCATCAGGACGGATCCGAGTGTGTCCCGCGGCACCTGCTCGAGGAGGGGGCCGACTTCCAGCCCGAGAATCAGGAAGACCAGCGCATTCACGATGAAGATGATCAGATCCCAGACGGCACGTGACTGCAGGCGCGACGTCGGTGAGACCACCGTCGAGAAATGCTGCCGCAGAAAGATGCCGCCCGCCACACAGGCCAGAACGGCGGAGACATGGATGGATTCAGCCGCGACCCAGGCCAGATACGGCGCGGCGATCGTCAGCAACGTCTCGGCCAGCGAATCCTTCGTGACCTTGAGTACCTGCACCACGCACCACGCCACCAGGATGCCGATCAGCGCGCCAACTGCCGCATCGATGAAGAAGCGCACGATCGATGCACCCAGGCTGAACACACCAGTCACCGCCGCGACCACCGCCGTGCGGTAGAGTACCAGAGCCGCGGCGTCGTTCACCAGACTTTCGCCCTCGAGGATGACGATCACGCGGCGCGGCACCGGCAGCCGGGACACGACGGCAGCAGCGGCGACCGCATCGGGTGGCGAGACGATCGCGCCAATCGCGATGGCGATGGCCCACGACAGGTCTGGCAACAACATGCGCGAGACGATTGCCACCACCGCGGTCGTGGCGAACACCAGGCCAACCGCCAGCAGCCCGATCGGTCGCGCATTCTGCCTGAACTCCCGCAGCGACGTGAAGAACGCCGCGGCCCACAGAATCGGCGGGAGGAAGACGAAGAACACCAGATCCGGTTCCAGCTCGGGTACCGTCACGCCCGGCAGAAACCCGAGCGCGACGCCCGCCAGCACCTGCAGAATCGGTGAGGGAATCGGGAGCCGCCGTGCCAGTGCCGTGAGGGCCACGACCAGTGCGACGACGGCGATCGACAGCAGAATTGGCTGAAAGGGTGACATGATATCCGGGCGCGTTCAGGCGACGCTGCGCTTCAACGCATCGCGCACGATCGGCGCGACCTGCGTGCCGAGAATCTCGATCGCCCGCAACATCGTGTCATGCGGCAGGGTGGAAACACCCATCTGGAACGTGAAGCGCGAGATGCCGCCGAGATCGTCGTTGATGCGCAGCAGTTTCGTCGCCACCGTCTCGGCGTCGCCGATCACCAGGGCGCCGGTCGGGCCGCGCAGCGCGTCGAACTGCGCACGCGTGGTCGGGGGCCAGCCGCGTTCCTTGCCGATTTCGGTGAACGTGTGTGCGTAGCCGGGAAAGAAGGCGTCGGAGGCGGCTTGGTTCGTATCGCCGAGGAAGCCGATCGAGTGGATGCCGACCGTGAGCTGCTCTGTCGGATGGGTCGCGCGTCGACCGGCATCGCGATAGAGATCGATCAGTGGCCGAAAGCGGCGATGCTCGCCGCCGATGATGGCCACCATCAGCGGCAGCCCGAGAGTGCCGGCGCGAACGAACGACGCCGGAGTGCCGCCAACACCAACCCAGATCGGCATTTTTCCCTGATATGGTCGCGGATAGATCGCCTGACCCGTCAGCGGGGCACGGTGCCGGCCCGACCAGTGCACCCGTGCGTTGGCGCGGATGGCGAGCAGCAGTTCCAGCTTTTCGGCGAAGAGCGAGTCGTAGTCGTCGAGCTGCAGGCCGAACAGCGGGTACGACTCGATGAAGCTTCCGCGTCCCGCCACGATCTCGGCGCGACCCTTCGAGACGAGATCGAGGGTCGCGAACTCCTGAAAGACGCGCACCGGATCTGCCGCGCTGAGGACGGTCACGGCGCTGGTGAGCGTGATGCGTGAAGTGCGTGTCGCAGCGGCGGCGAGAATCACGACCGGTGCCGAATCGAGGAATTCGGGACGGTGATGCTCACCGATGCCGAAGACGTCGAGCCCGACCTGATCGGCACGTTCGATTTCTGCGAGGAGTGTCTGCATACGTTCGACCGGTGTCAGCGCGAGCCCGGTGACCGGGTCGGGGATGGACGCGGCGAAACTGTCGATGCCGATCTGCACGATGGGTATTCCTTGTGCTCCGGAGCGGTAGCGCGTCGCACCGCTTGGGCGGCACGATCCGAGGAATGGGTGGGCACCAGCACGGGTGCCGCGGCTGAAGGGAAGGTACCGGGGCGGGGAACACGCCGCCTCGGACGTTGATCCAGTCCATGGCCAAAGCCGAGGCCTTCCGCCATCTGCGTGCGGGCGGCATCCTCCACCCATGCCAGCTACCGCGAACCGCCTCAACGTCTTCTCCGAGTCCGTCATCCGCAGCACCACGCGGATGTCGAATCAGCACGGCGCCATCAACCTGTCGCAGGGGTTCCCCGATTTCGATCCACCGGAGGAGATGCTGGCGGCGCTCGAACGCGCGACGCGTGGCCCGTTTCATCAGTATGCGGTGACCTGGGGCGCGCCCCGTTTCCGCCAGGCGCTGGGCGCGAAGATCGAGCGGTTCACTGGATTGGAGGTCGATCCGGAACGCCATCTGGTCGTGACCTGCGGGAGTACGGAGGCGATGGCGGTGGCGATGATGACGGCCTGCAATCCGGGTGACCGTGTGGTGGTCTTCTCGCCCTTCTATGAGAACTATGCCGCCGATGCGATCCTCGCCGGCGCCGAGCCGATCTACGTGCCGCTGCGACCGCCGCTCTTCGGCTTCGATCCCGAGGAACTGGCGCGTGCCTTCGCGCAGAAGCCGAAGGCCATCGTGCTCTGCAATCCTTCCAATCCGACCGGCAAGGTGTTCACGCGCGATGAGTTGCTGACCATCCTGCAGCTGGCGGAGCAGCACGATTGCTTCGTGATCACCGACGAGCCGTACGAGCACATCGTGTATGCGCCTCACGCGCACACCTACTTCGCGTCATTGCCAGGCGCGTTCGAGCGCACGATCACCTGCAACTCGCTCTCGAAGACGTATTCGATCACCGGCTGGCGACTGGGCTACGTGCATGCGGCACCGGCGGTGATCGCACAGGCGCGGAAGGTTCACGACTTTCTCACCGTGGGCGCTGCTGCCCCGCTGCAGGAAGCGGCGGTGGCAGGGCTGGAGCTGCCGGACAGCTACTACGTCGGCCTGACGGCGCTCTACACGCGCAAGCGCGAGATCTTCCTCGACTATCTGCGGCAGTCAGGACTGCCCTTCAGTGAACCGCAGGGGGCGTACTACGTGATGGTGGACATCGCCTCACTCGGCTTCACGACCGATACGGAAGCGAGTGAGTGGTTCATCCGGACGGTTGGCGTGGCGGGCGTGGCGGGGTCGAGTTTCTTCCGCGAGCCGGTGCAGAACTTCGTGCGCTTTCACTTCGCGAAGCGAGAAGAGACGTTGCATGCGGCCGGGGCTCGGCTGGTGATGGCGCGGCAGTTGCGTGACGAGAGCCTTCGTAGCTGACGCTCGCCGACAGCGAGGAAACGGGGGCAAGATGCACCCCTCTTGACAGTCTACTG
>CAYMQV010000296.1:0-4647 GCA_964392395.1 uncultured Gemmatimonadaceae bacterium | reverse complement strand
CGGCCTCGTCGAGCGTGCCGCCGTAGATGACGGTCGCGCCGTTCACGCTGCGCGGCTTCGCACCGCGCAACGGCAGCGGCACGACATCCGACCATGATGCCAGCGGCGTGCCGTCGACACTGGCCGTGAACTGACTGCTCCAGCCGCGCTTGACCAGCGGCACTTCCTGCAGGAACGTGCCGTTGTCACCCATCGGCGTCAGGCCGAGGCGTTTCAATTCGCCTTCGATGTAGCGAAGCCCGCGACGATTGCCCTCAGTACCGGTCTCGCGACCCTGCATCGAATCGTCCGCGAAGATGTAGAGCCGTGTCATGAGATCGGCCGCAGTGATCGCCGGTGATGTTGGCTTCGGCGCATGCGTCCGCGGCAGATCGGCCGCAGATGTCGCCGGGCGCGGTGCCATCTGCGCGCCGAGCAAAGCGGGCGCCGCGGAGGCGCCAAGGAGCAGTGATCGAATTCGGGACACGGGGTTCGGGATGAGGAATGGAAAAGAGCCGAGCGGCGCGTCGGTCGACTCACCGTGCTCAGTCGGAGCGACCCAGCCTGGCGCACCCCGCGGATGACAACACTGCACCTGCAACCGCCCTGCGACTCGCCAGCCCATTCGGCGAACGCGGATACCGCGACGACCGCAGCGCCCGGGCCGGATCTTCTCCAGCGATGCAAGTCTCAGGCTCTGACACTCCACTACGGCGTGGTTCCCTCCGCGCGCCAGTGCGATGACGAGAACAGACGCGAATCCAGCGCAGCGTTGAGCTGTACCCCTGTGTACTGCTCCTTGAAAAAGGGCTTCCCGTCACGCAGGAACGTGATTTCGTGAACCGCCGGCACCTCGCCGATCATCCGGTAGTCACCGAGGCGGTACTCCGTCGGCGAGCGCGGCCCCTGTGTGCCTCCAGGAGCCACACGGTCCAGGACGCGGTACGCGACCCACGACTGGGCGTCGACCCAGAACTGCGGCGAGGTGAGGTCGGCGGCGCTGGTCGCTCCCACCACCCAGACCGCACGCCCGTTCAACGTATCGGCACGGAGCCTGGCGAGATCCACACCGAGCGCAGTCAGCTCTCTGGTGCTGGTGGCCGTCGGCTGCGCATACACGTCCGCCGTCAGCACGAGCAGGATGTTCACCTGGGGCGCGGTTCTCGCCAGCTTGCCACCTTCGAACGAATATACGTTGCCGTCGGCATAGATCGCGCCGTTTCCGCCCGTCGACGGCAGGAACTCGATCCGAAGCCGACCCGGCACCAGCATGTACTCCTTCCACTGGCTGCGCTCCGTGCGACCGTTGGAGAGAAAGCGCGTATTCTCCTGCGTGAAGTGCAGTGTCTGAAACCACGTGCCCTCATACCGGGCGCGCATGCGGTGCACGACGTCCGTGCCCGACGTGGGCGGCGGTGGTGGTTTCGGACCGCCGAATTTCACCTTGATGCAGCCGGTGAGCGCCAGAATCGCGACCAGCGCGATCGGTCGCAGCACACGAAGTGACGTCATGTCGCAAGAAACGGTGGAAGGTGAAACACGACTGCCAGAATGCCAGCCAGCGCCGCCGCCAGCAACAGCAGCGTGGCCGAGACACGCGTGCCGAACAGCATCGCACCGGCGCAGAGACACATCATCCATTGCCACCGCTGCATCGGCCACGCAAAGGCCACCACGGCACGACCGAGCAGCGCGACACTGGCGAGGACTACCCCATCGAGCGCGGCGCGTGTCATTCGTGATCGCTGCGTCAGCGCCCGCACCGGGGCACTGATCGCGACGCTCAGGAATGCCGGCGCAAAGATACCGACCGTGGCTGCCAACGCGCCCGCGTGGCCACCGATCGCGAATCCCACCGCCGTGGCGGTCGTGAACAACGGACCGGGCGTGATCTGCGCGAACGCCGACGCTTGCGTCAGCTCGCCCAGCGACAACCATCCGCGCCCAGCCACGAGATCGTGCTGGAGAACTGAAACGAGGACGTAGCCGCTGCCGAAAACGCTGACGCCCGCGCGCAGGAAATACCCGAGCAGTGCGACGACCCCTGGCGCCTCTGCCGTCGCGTGTCCCGACTGGGCGAGAAGGGTGCCCGCTCCGATCGTGCCGAGCGAGAGGAGGCATACTGGCGCCAGCGCCTTCGTGTTGAGGCCCGCGAGCACCACCGAGGCGGCGGCGCCGATCGCCAGCACCGCCAGGTCCGCCGGCACGACGAACGCCGCGGCCGCCGTCAGGGGCATCACGAATAGCACGCGCGGACGTTCCGCCGCCTGCCGTCCGAACCGCCACAGCGCCTGCGTCAACACGGCCACGATCACCGGAGCGAGCCACCCCATCACGGCGCCCACAGCTGCGCGCAGTGCGGCGCCACTGGTCACGGCGGCCAGCAGCCAGACCAGCGCCACACTCGGCAGCACGAAGCAGAACCCTGCCGCCAGCCCGCCGCGCCACCCGGCACGAACATGGCCCACATGAATCGCCAGCTCCGTCGAGTTCGGCCCCGGGAGCAGTTGCACTACTCCCAACTGGTCGAGGAACTCGGCCCGGGTCAGCCAGCCGCGCCGCGTGACCACTTCGGCCTCCATCACGGCGACGTGTGCGGCAGGTCCGCCGAACGCCGTGCACCCGAGGCGGAGGAACACGGACACGATGTCTCGCAGGCCGTCCCTGTTTCCGCGGCCGACCGGCGCCGTTACCCTTGGAGTTACGATGTCATCACTCACGGATACACCTGGTCACCGTCCAGCCGTCGTGCTGCTCAGTGGTGGACTCGATTCCACGACTGTCCTCGCACACGCGATCGCCGAAGGATACGCCGCGCACGCGCTCACGTTTCGCTACGGGCAGCGGCACCAGCACGAAATCGCCGCCGCCCAGCAGGTCGCGTCCGCCCTCGGTGCCCGTGGCCACGCGATTCTGGACATCGACCTGGGCGGGTTCGGCGGGTCGGCGCTCACGGATGCCTCGATCGACGTCCCGAAGGACCGCAGTGCGGACGACCTGACCCATGGGATCCCGGTCACGTATGTGCCGGCCCGGAACACGATCTTTCTGTCGTTCGCGCTGGCCTATGCCGAGGTACTCGGCGCCAATGACATCTTCATTGGTGTCAATGCGCTCGACTACTCCGGGTATCCCGATTGTCGCCCCGAGTTCATCAGCGCCTTCGAGACGCTCGCGAATCTGGCCACGGCGTCGGCGGTCGAGGGGCGCACCAAAGTCGTGATTCGCGCGCCGCTGCAACAGATGACCAAGCGACAGATCGTGGACTTCGGCACGTCCCTCGGGGTCGACTACAGTCGCACCATCAGCTGTTACGATCCGCGCGATGACGGCGCGGCGTGTGGTCATTGCGATGCGTGTCAATTGCGACACAAGGGCTTCCGCGAGGCCGGTGTTCCCGACCCGACACGGTATGCCGTCACACCGGCCGAGTTGTACTGAATGTCGTATGCGGTGAAGGAGTGTTTCTACACCTTGCAGGGTGAAGGCTCGCAGAGCGGTCGGCCGGCGGTGTTCCTGCGTTTTGCCGGGTGCAATCTGTGGACCGGGCGCGAAGCCGACCGCGCCACGGCGGTGTGCAGCTTCTGCGATACTGACTTCGTCGGCATCGGGCCGGATGGCGGCAAGTTCAGCGATGCCGGATCGCTCGCCGCGCACGTCGACGCGCGGTGGCCCGCGACCGCGTCGCCGCGCGCGCGCAGGCTGGTGGTCTGCACTGGCGGCGAACCGCTGCTGCAGCTCGATGAAGCGGCGATCGACGCGCTCCATGCACGTGGCTTCGAAGTGGCCGTCGAAACCAACGGCACGCAGCCTGCGCCCCGCGGAATCGATCACCTCTGCGTCAGCCCGAAGGCGAATGCGCCGCTGGTGCTCAGGCATGGAACGGAGCTCAAGCTCGTGTATCCCCAGATCGAACCCGACGCGCAACCGGAACGGTTTGCCGATCTCGATTTCGAGCAGTTCCGGCTGCAACCGATGGATGGCCCGGACGCCGACGCCAACACGCGGGCGGCGCTCGCCTATTGCCTTGCACATCCGCAATGGCGACTGAGTCTGCAGACGCACAAATGGCTGGAGATCCGATGAGCAGTGAAGGACGAACCGGCCACATCGTCGAGTTGCATCGCGATGTGACGTTCGAAGCGGCGCATCGGCTGCCGAACGTGCCGCCAGGACACAAGTGCGCGCGATTGCACGGGCACTCGTTCCGCATCCGTCTCGTCGTGCGCGGGCCGGTGGATCCGCACACCGGCTGGCTGATGGATTTCGGCGACATCAAGGCGGCGTGGGCGCCGTTCGACGCGCAACTCGATCATTTCTACCTGAACGACATCGCTGGCCTCGAGAACCCCACCAGCGAGGTCCTGGCGAAGTGGATCTGGGACCGGTTGCGGCGCACGCTGCCGCAACTGAGCGCGGTGCAGGTGCACGAGACCTGCACCTCCGGGTGCGTGTACCGGGGCGAGTAGCCCGGGAATTCTTGCCGGAGCAGCTGGGTGGCGGCCAATGAGCCGCGCCGCCCGGTTCTGTCGCGCTCTGGTCGTGGCACCTCACGGCTCCCCGTCGTGCGCGCGCCACCACGTCCACACGCCAGGCAGGAGTGTTCCTCCCATGTTTCGTCCACTTCAGGGCCTCGCAGCCTCTGCACTGCTGCTCACTGTCCTCGTG
>CAYMQV010000295.1:0-4668 GCA_964392395.1 uncultured Gemmatimonadaceae bacterium | reverse complement strand
CTCGGCGACGACCGACGGGTCCGACTCGATGCCCAGCCTCGCCTCTAGCGCGGCGGCCGACACGGCGCCGCCCAGCCTGCCGAGCGCCCAGGCCGCATGCGAGCGCACCAGTGGCTCCTCGTCGCCCAGAGCGGCGGCGAGGGGCGCCGCGGCGTCCATGGACCCGCTGTTGCTAACGCCACCGCCACGTTGCGCAAGAACCCGCGCCGCTTGGTGCGTTTGATCGGCGACCCGGCGGAGAACTCTCGCCACGCCTCCACCGACATGGTCATCCAGTCGAGCGGCGACGACTCGGTGAACTGCGGTCTGGAGGCGAATGAACCAGATGTCGCAGGTTCAGAAAATTTACGGTTCCACGGACACACCTCCTGGGAGATGTGTCGGTATGACCGTTTTGAGATTCCGCTCCGTACCGGCCGCAGCACTCGCATCCAACGAGGCTGTAGAAAAAGGTCGTCGCCGCGCCTGATTCTTGCACGGGGTATCCGTAGCGCTGTGCCTCGAATCTGTGCCGTGGACCTCTCGCCCTCGAGCCCTGCATGCCTCGTTATAAGTATATCGACACGAATCCCAAGTTCCTGTCCGTAGACTTGGCTCGGCAACTCCTCCCGGGGACCTTCGAGCACGCGCTGAACCATCTGCTCGACCACGAGCTCGAATTGAGCCGGTTTGACGCCCGGTTTTTGGAACGACGAGACGGGCGCCCCAGCCTACCCGCCCGCGGTGCTGCTCAAGGTCGTACCCTTTACCTACGCGCGTGGGATCGTCAGCAGTCGGGCCATCGGCCGGGCGTGCGGCGAGCATGTCACGTTCATCGCCCGCTGTGGCGATCAGGCGCCGCACTTCACGACGATCGCCCACTTCGTCAGCACGCTCAGCGACGAGATCGCCCACGTGTTCGCGGCGGTCGTCGCGATCTGTGACCGCCAGGGCCTCATCGGCCGCGAGATGTTTGCGATTGATGGCGTGAAGCTCCCGACTAATGCGAGCAGGCAACGCAACGGCTCGCGAGAGGAGTTCGTACGGCAGGCCGAGAAGCTGGAGGCAGCCGCGCAGGTCATGCTGACGCGCCACCGCACGACGGATACACGGCCGCTGGAGCCGGAGCTCGACGCGAAGGACGCCGCACGCGTCGCGCGCTTGCAGCACGATGCCGCCGAGTTGCGCACCTGGCTCACCGCATATCCTGACGAGCGGCGCGGACCGAAGGGCACCCTCCGACAGAGCAATCGTACGGACAATGAGAGTGCGAAGATGGCCACCAGCACAGGCGTCATCCAAGGCTACACGGGCGTGGCCGCCGTCGATGCACACGCGCAGATCATCGTGGTGGCGCACGCCCATGGCACTGGGTCAGAACATGAGTTGTTGGTGCCGATCGTCGACGCGCTGGCGCCAGTGCTCGCGCCGGCGTCGCTCGTGACGGCCAACGCGGGGTATCACAGCGAGGTGGCGTGCCGGCGCCTCGAAGAGCGCGGGATTGACGCGCTCCTCGCGGACAACACAATGCGGCAGCGTGATGAACGCTTCGCGACGCGGGGTCGGCATCAGAAGGCGCCGGCACCGTTGCATGATAAATCTCGGCGCGTCAGCGCGACCAAAGCCACGACGTTTACGCCGCAGGATTTCGTCTACGATCCGGTGGCACGCACGTGTGTCTGTCCGGCGGGGGGTTCTGCAGCGCGTCGCCCGCGGCGGGACGCTCACGGCGGCTGGAAGGAGAGTCGGCTGCGGTCGCCAAGCGCATGAGACACCGAGTGCGATCTGGCGCACCACGACTTCGTGATGCTATATTTGTCTGACAGATGTATTTAGGCTCTCGTTAAAATACAGGTTCGCCATGCCTGAGCCGTTCACGCAGCGCCGTCTCCCTGCGGTGATCGTCGCCGCGTTGTTGACCACGCCGCTTCAGGCGCAAACGGAGGTCGCCGCACCACGCGATCGTTTGCGTTTCGCGGAACTCACGCTCGGCCTGGACGGTCTCGTGCTTCCTGCCACCACGACGCTGGCGGCGGCTGGCGCTGCGGCCCGTACCGTGAGCGTACCGTCGCGCCTCATGCCACGACTGACACTGGGCGGCACACATTTTTGGGGGTGGGCGGAGTTCTACCTCGCGTTCCCGATTCCGTCTGCGGCGATTGGGAGCCGCGGACCGACGGATGCGCGCTGGGGCTCGAACGTCGAAACCGGCGCGCGCATCTACAGTGGCCCGCTGACGGCCGGCACCGTGCGCCCGTTCGCCGCGATCGCGCTCGGGCGTACGTCCGTCCGCGAGCAGCGCGAGGCTGGCGCCGGACCAACAGTGACCAGTCTGCGCGCCCTGCCATCCATCGGCGCATCGTGGGCAGTCGGACGGGTAATCGTCGAAGGTGGTCTGCAATGGCTGGGCGGAGGGACACTGCCGTCGCCGATCGATCGCCAGACCGCTGGCGCATTTGCGATACCGCAGACGGCGTTCTGGTTCGGCGCCAAACGACGACTCGAGACCACCAACAACGCGGAGATGCGTGCGCGCCTGGCGGGCGAATCGGGCGGAGATGCGCTGCTTCGGCGTGAAGGCGTTCCCGGCGGCGCGTTCATTGGTGTCGGACCGACCGCCGCCTGGGCGCTCACCGCGTCGACGCACAATGCGCGTGTCTCGCCTCAGCTTCCAGGGCGCGATCCGAACGCCCGTGCCATCGAGCTCGCCGCCGGCTGGCACTTCAAGTCGGCGAGACTGTCGCTCGCGCTGCCCTACCGCCGTTTCACATCGAGCAACGAAGGGTTCGGCCTCGCGCAGAGTCGCCGACGCGACGCCATCAGCATCGAGGCACTGCGCTTCATCGGCGACTACACCGGCTTCGTTCCGTTCGTAGGTGCGGGTGTAAGCGGGGAGCGGTACACGGTCACCGAACACAACGGCAGACAGTCACCAACGCGCTGGAGTCGATCACACCTCGCACCCGCCGTCGTCGTGGGTTGGGATATCCGTCCGACGCGGCAGGATCGTATCGTTTTGCGCACGAATCTCCGGTACACGCCGGGAACCTCGCTTGATATTCCTGATCGCGGCCGCGTGCAGCTGCCGGCGTTCGAGTTCAACTTCATTCAGCTCATCTGGCACATCTGAGGCCATCCGAGGTGACCATTCGACCGACTACTCGCACACCATTCGCCATTCTTGGCGTCCTGGCAATGCGTCCGATGAGTGGCGCCGAGATCCGCCGCTGGCTCGATGAACGCATCGGAAACTTCTGGCGCGAAAGTTCGGGACAGCTCTATCCCGCCCTCACCGAACTCACAACCCAGAAGCTGGTCCGTTCCTCTCCGCGCGTTCACTTGGGCGCGCGAGGTCGTCCCGCAACCGAGTTTACGATCACCGCCGCCGGACGAGTGGCGCTCACGCGCTGGCTGGAGGCGCCAGTCGCCAGCGAGCCGCGACGGATCGAGCTGCTGCTGAAGCTGTTCCTGGCCGCAGAGGATCCCCGCCAATCGCAGGCCCATCTTGCGCGCTGTCGCGCCGAACAACTTGAACTCCTCTCGCACTACGCGCGGATCGATGAGGAACTCGAGCACCTTGCGGTGGAGCGTCCCGCCGAGTCCGCGAAGTTCCGCGTCACGTTGCGGTACGGAGTCCGTGTCGCGGAAGCGCTGCTGGCGTGGACGGATGAAGCGGCAGGGGTGTTGTCCGCAGGTGCGGCGGCAGAGCTCGCCGTGCCGCGTGCGGAGCGTCGGTAGCGCAGTGCGTCACCGATCTCGCGCCGTACTGGATCCGGCCGAGCATGGGGTCCGAGTCCATGACCTCCCCTGCATGTCACGGGCGCAGGGCATGCAAGAGCAGGGTGACTGGTGGCACGTCATCCTTGCACCGAGAGTGATGGGTGGATCGGCATTTCGAGACTGCGGGCTTGTGTACTCCCCGCAATAGCCATCCACCGCGCACGTTCACTCCGCCGTCGGCACCCGCGAGACCAGCGGGAAACTCGCCGGCGCCCTGATCGACGACACCGCCAGGTCCACATCGAGCATCGGCCAGTACAGATGATCAGCCGTCGGCCACTCGACGGTCGTGATCTGCACGATGGTCGCGGCGCGGAACCACGGAAATTCGTCGAACGGCAGGTGCAGTTCGTCGCCGCCGAGGAGCAGCCAGAACCCATGCCGCGAGACATACGCGACTTCAGCGACCGAAGTGGCGGACCCAGGCATCGCGAATCTCCG
The DNA here is from genome assembly GCA_964392395.1 of uncultured Gemmatimonadaceae bacterium. GTDB lineage: Bacteria > Gemmatimonadota > Gemmatimonadetes > Gemmatimonadales > Gemmatimonadaceae > JACMLX01. Next base: position 468 of record CAYMQV010000295.1, on the reverse strand, counting down.
GCAGGTAACGTCGAACGATATCCTCGGCCCCGGCAACTTGCCGCGGGGAGAGCCCGGTCACGACGCTGGTGGTGAGGTCCGGCGCGATCCAGAACTCCGCCTCCCCGTCCTGATGCGCCACATGCACGTGCATGCGTGCTTTCTCACGCGAGAAGAAGAAGAGCCGGGACGGCCCTTCACGAAAGGATCGTCGGGGACATGCGCGGAAGCTAGCGCTCCGGGCCGTTCTCCAGCACCACCGCCGCGGTCTGCTGCAGCCCACGCAGCTTCGCCCGCTTCATCGGCGACTTCCGGAACGCCGCACTGAACGCGTCCTGGTCCAGCGCCACGATGTCGCGTGCGAGTGTGAGCGCGTCCTTCCCCGCAACGAACTCCCGCGCCGCAAACGGCGACCCCTCCGCCAGCTCCTTCGAAAATTTCACGTTCCACGGACACACCTCCTGGGAGATGTGTCGGGATAACCGTTTT
>CAYMQV010000294.1:0-4686 GCA_964392395.1 uncultured Gemmatimonadaceae bacterium | reverse complement strand
GTGTATGGCGACGAGCACCACGAGTTCGCGCGACCCGAGGTGAGCGCGACGGCGCTGGTGGCGTTCCAGATCGCCCTCGCGGCGCTCTGGCGCAGCTGGGGTGTGGAGCCGGCGGCGGTGGCAGGGCACTCACTGGGTGAGTACGCCGCCGCGGTAACGGCGGGCGCGCTCTCGGCACGCGATGCGTTGCGCTTGGTGGCGGCCCGTGGACGCGCCGTCAGCACCTTGCCCGAAGGACAGGGGGCGATGGCCATCGTCGATGCCACCCAGGCGATGATCGAGGAGACTGTCGGCCACGCCGTCGGTGCGCCTGCGTCGCTCGAGATTGCCGCGATCAATGCACCGGAGCAGGTGGTGCTGACCGGACCGGCGGCCGACATGGCACGTGCGGTCGCCGCACTCACGGCGCGTGGCATCAGGGTACGGACGCTGAACGGCATCGCGCACGCCTATCACTCGGCGCAGCTCGATCCACTGCTGGCCGACTATCTCGCCATCTGCAACATGGCGACTCAGCAGGCACCGCAGGTGGAGTGGATTTCCTGTCTCACGGGTGATGTGCAGAGCGCCGGCCATGCGGTTGCGCCGCGCTACTGGATCGACCAGATGCGGCAACCCGTGCAATGGCGTCGCGTGGTCGAGACACTCGCCGCTCGCGGCGCGCGGGTGCTGATCGAGATCGGACCGACGGCCGTGCTCTCCGGCCTCTCGCGTGCCTCGCTCGAGGCGGCGGGCGTGACGACCGCGATCTCGCTGCCGTCGCTGCGCGCCGGCGTCGATGACTGGAGCACCATGTTCGAGACACTCGGTCGCGGCTGGGTGCGCGGTATGCCGGTGGACTGGACGCGTGTGCGGCAAGGATCGGGCGCACGGTCTCCGCTGCCAACCTATCCGTTCCAGCGTGAGCGTTACTGGCTCGCGATCCCGCCGCGCATCCGTCGACGCACCGGTGCGCCCACGCTCGGGTTGCTGGGTGCACGGATCAGTAGTCCGGTGGTGTCGTACGATGTTCCCATCGATGTGAACACACCGGCGGTGCTTCGAGAGCATGTCGTACACGGCCGCCCTTTGTTTGCCGGATCGGCGTTCATCGACATCGCCCTCGCCGCCGTGGCTCAGCTGCCGGAGATCTCGGCGATCGAGCTGCAGGACGTGCGCTTTGTTGCACCACTCGAGGTCGGATCCGGCGATCGTCATGCGGTGCTCTCGCTCCAGGATCACGACGACGGGGGCGTGACGGTCACGCTCTCCAGCACCGACGCTGTCGCGCCAGCTCACTCGGCATGGACGCGGCATGCGCGGCTCCGGGCAACAGCGGCTTCGGTGGCGGCAGTACGTGAAACCGTATCTCTGACCGCGCTGCAATCGACGCTCCCCGACCTGATCGATCACGACGCGATCTATGCGGCGTTCCTCGAACGCGGCATTACGCTCGGTCACTCCGTGCGCGGTATCCAGAAACTTTGGCGCCGCGACGGTGAAGCGCTGTCGCACCTCTCCGTCGCGAGCAGCGTGCCCGCAGGTGAGCGCCGCGCGGCGCTGCTGGATGCGGCGCTGCAGACGCTCGGCATTGCATCACCGCAGTTCAGTCAGCGCGCCGAGGATGGCCCAGTGCGAGTCCTCGCCCGCATTGGGACAGTGCGTGTGCCCGGCGATATTGCGGTCGCAGTCTGGTGTCATGCCACGCTCGAAGCCGGTGCCGTCGCCGAGCCGTGGACCGGCGCGATATACCTGCTGGATGTGGCGGGTGAGACGGTGGCGGCATTCGAAGGTCTGACGCTGATCGTACCCAGCGCCGCAGCCTTGCCCGATACGCGCACCTATCGTCTGATGTGGGACGAACAGCTGTTGCCGGCAACAACTGCGCTGCCGACCTGCACCACGCTCGCGTTGCTGGCCGGCGAACGACTCGTGGCACTGGGACGAGAGCACCAGCTCGACGACTATGACACGCTGATTCCCGCACTCGAAGCGGCCGCTATCGCGTATGCGCGCGACGCGTTCGTGACGCTGGGCCTGGCCAGCGCCGGTGCCACATTGTCCGATGCGCAGCTCGAGGGTGTGGTGCCGCCGCATCACCGACTGGTACGCCGCCTGGCTCCGCTGCTGCACGCGTCGGACGCCGCGCAGGATGCGCCAAGGAATGCCGCGCGAGAACGTGCCCGTGCGCTCGGCAATGGCGAGATGGCGCTGCTGGAGCGCTGCGGCGGTGCGCTGGCCGCTGTGCTGCAAGGCAGCGAGGACCCGCTGCAGCTGCTCTTCCCGCAGGGATCGTTCGCGGTGCTCGACGGCATTTACCGTGACTCGGCCTTCGCACGCACCTACAACGGCGCGTTGCGTGATGCACTGCGAAGCGAAATTGCCGCGCGTGCCGGCGTGCCGCTGCGCGTCCTCGAGATTGGCGCCGGAACCGGTGGAACCACGGCGTACGCGCTCGACGAAGTGCCGGACGGCTCGAGGTATGTGTTCAGCGATCTGTCGCCGCTCTTTCTGGAGCGCGCCCGGGAGCGGTTCGGCAGTCGCGCCGACCTGCGGTGCGAGCTGCTGGACATCGAGCGCGACCCAGTCGCACAGGGCCTCACCGCAGGATCGTTCGATGTGATCATCGCGTCGAATGTGCTCCACGCCACGGCTGACATCCAGCGGACGCTCGCACATGTGCGCACGCTGGCCGCACCTGGTGCACTGCTGCTGCTGCTCGAGGGCACGGCACCACTGCACTGGGTGGATCTCACCTTTGGGCTAACCGAAGGGTGGTGGCGTTTCAGCGATCGCACGCTGCGTCCCGATCATCCGCTCATCAGTGCCGATGAGTGGGTACGTCAGCTGGTGATTGCGGGCTTTGGGGATGCAGCGCATGCCCTGCCCGCTGGCGGGAATGGCACGGCATTCGAGACGCAGTCGCTGGTGCTGGCGCGCACGCCAGTCGTGGCACAGGCTGCGGCTCCAGTGCTGATCCTCGCGGACGTTGCCGGTGTTGGCGGTGCACTGGCTGCGCAGCTTGCGGCGAACGGCACACCGCATCACGTGATCCATCGGAGCGACATACGGCCCGAGCTGCTGCCCCGGGAAATCGCTGCCTTCCGAGCGCAGCATACTGTCGCGACCACCGTGGTATACCTATGGGCGCTTGACATCGAACCCGGTATCGCTGCCGACGATGTGGAGGCGCACACGGCGCAAGTGCTGTCGGATGACGTACCGATGGTCGTGATGCGCGCCGTGGCAGCGGCTGGTGCACCGATGCGCCTCTGGATGGTGACGTGTGGTGCGCAGGCGGTACACGACGGTGACGCGGTGCCCGCACCGGAGCAGGCGCCGCTGTGGGGCTGGTCACGTGGCTTTGCACTCGAGTATCCGCTGGCGGGTGGCGGATGCATCGATCTCGATCCGGCGATGTCGACACAGGCGATGGCTGAAGCGCTGGCTGCCGAGTTGCGCCACACGTCACATGAAGACCAGGTGGCCGTTCGCCATGGAGTGCGTCGTGTTGCGCGACTGAGGCCAGTGCCGGCGCCGGCTGCCAACGCCGTCGCGTTGCGTCCCGACGGCGCCTACCTGATTGCTGGTGGAACGGGCGGTCTTGGCCTTCGGGTGGCGCGGTGGCTGGCGGAGCATGGTGCGGGTGAGCTGGTGCTGCTCTCGCGCAGCGGGCTTTCCGGCAATGAGGACGATGCCCGGTCTGCGGCGTTGGATGCTGTGCGCGGAACCGGCTGTACCGTGCATGTCGTGCAGGCCGATGTGAGCGATGCGGCGGCAATGCTGTCGGTGCTGTCGAAGTTTGGCCGCGAGTGGAAGCCGTTGCGTGGCGTGGTGCATGCGGCCGTGCAGATGAGTGCCGCACCCATTCCGCAACTGTCGGATGCCGACCGGGCCTCCATGCGGGCTGGCAAAGTGCTGGCGGCGCGCCTGCTGCATCAACTCACGCACGACCAGGCACTGGACTTCTTCGTGCTCTTCTCGTCCACCACATCGTTGCTTGGTGTGTACGGGCTGGCACACTACGCGGCGGCCAATCAGTATCTCGATGCACTGGCACATCATCGGCGCGATGTCGGTCAGGTTGCGCTCTCGATTGCGTGGGGCACCTGGGACGTGATGCGGGTGGCATCGGCTGAGGAACAGGCGACCATAATGCGCGGTGGGTTGCGTCAGCTCTCGTCGGCGGTGGCCCTCGACCTGATGGGACGCCTCATCGCGTCGGGTGACACCGTCGGCGTGGTGGCCGATGTCGATTGGCCTGTGCTGGTGCCGTTGTACGAAACGCGTCGTCCGCGCCCGCTGATCCATGCCCTGGCCACGGCGGCGCAGGCGCGTGTCACACCATCACAGCCGCTGCCGGCCGCCAGGGCCACCGAGACCTCAGGCTTCGATCGCGTACGCGCTGCCGCCGCGGCGCAGCGTCCACTGCTTCTGGAGCAGATGGTGCGGCACCACGTCGCGGCGGTGCTGGGGTATGCCAACGACGACGGTATTCCTGTCGGCCGCGGGTTCTTCGAGCTCGTACTCGACTCACTGATGTCGGTCGAGTTGAAGCGCCGACTCGAGGCGGCCGTTGGTCAGGCCTTGCCCTCGACGCTGACATTCAACTACCCGAACGTCGTGGCGCTCTCCGGCTTCCTGTGCGAGTTGCTGTTCCCGGAAGCAGAGACCGCGGTGGTGGCTTCGGCGGCGCCGGCCCGGGAG
>CAYMQV010000293.1:0-4791 GCA_964392395.1 uncultured Gemmatimonadaceae bacterium | reverse complement strand
GCATTACCCAACGTGGACCCGAGCGTCTGATGAGGGTAGGCGCCCCGCCTCGCACCGATCGAATGGGCCGGACTCAAGCAAATCCGACAGCGACCGATACTTGCGCGGAGTGGGCAGCGAAATACGCCGATGTATCTGCCTGCCAAACTCACAGCGTCAGAGGCTTCGAATGAGTGCAGCTGTCCTGCTGGTCACGGTGCTCCTCCCCGCACTGCTGGCGATGTCCTGGCGCCGGCCCAAGCCTGACCGCATTGCGTATCCGCGTACGTCCAACCGTCGGGGGCGTGATGCTCGATGACGAACTGAGCGATGACGACGACGTCGCTGACTGTGCCGACGAGGGTGTGGTACTCGATGGTCCGGCGACGTTGCTCCGCGCACTGATCGATATCGAACCATCAGTGCCCGCCTTCACGTCAGCGCTATGGCGCGGTCTTGCCGGAAGCGGCGCGCTCAACCATCGCGCCGATTCCCTGGCCGGGCTCATGCCAGAGTCGGGCTGACACGACCGTCGTGCGACCAGCGCGCACGACCACATTCGGCAGGCTCGATTGCCGCGTGCCCGCCGCATCCACGAGCAGTTCGTGCGTGCCGGCGGGCATTCGCATTCGCAGCACCGACACGCTGCCGGGGAGAAGCGTCCAGGCGCGCGTATCGGCACGCTCCAGCGCCGTCGTTGCGACATTGACCAGGAGCCTGGCGAACATGCCTGCGGCCTCCTTGGAATCGTCGTTCTTTTTCTTTTTCTTCTTGCCGTCGGCGTCTTTCGCTTTCGACGACGCTTCGACCGCCGCTTCCACGGCACGCGCCGCGGCGTACTTGGCCACCGCGCGCGCGACCGTGCGCGCCATGATCGCGCCGCGGTCGCGACGATAGTCCGCCGCAATCGCATCGCTCAGGCTGACATCGGTCATCGCGCCTTCGGCTCGACGCCCATCGGCCTCGATCTGCACCGCGCCGACGCCGAGTGGGCGTGCACGGCGCAGTACCGGCCAGCTCATGTCGAGGAGATAGCTCGCGCGCACGCCACGCCAGGCGCCGAACCGGCTGTCGGTGAAGCGCCACGTCGGGGTATCGTCCCACCAGAGCCCACCATTCCGCAGGGCGCCAAAGTCGGCCAGCATCCGCTGCGCCGCGCTGCTGCCGTCGTTTGTCTGCGGATTCTCGCCGCTGAAGATCGGGATCGTCAGGCCGACCGCGACCTTGTGCGCCACGTCGCCGCGTTCGACGACGACCAGCACGTCACCAAGCGAATCCCCCGGCGGTGTCCACGCGCTATCGAACGTGGCACCAAGCCGCATCGCATTCCGCCGCGCGACATCCGCATCACTCCAATCCCGTGCCTGTTCAAACGCCGCGGCAGCAACCGTATGCAGCATCGCACGCATCGGACGTTCGTCGTCGTCAGGGTCCCCGACACTGGCCAGCAACGCGACCAGCCGGCGCGCCTCGACCGCCGCTGCGTCAGCGTCTCCGGCGGCGCTCCACGCCAGGAGGGCGTTATAGTGGAGCAGGAGGCGCTCGTTCCTGCCGGCGGTGTACGGCAGGGCGTAGTCGTTCGAAAGCATCGCGACCGCGGTCCGGCTGATGCTCTTCGTGTAGCGATCCTCGCTGATGGCAAACGCCTGATCGAAGAGCGCACCCGCCTCACGATACTGTCCGGCATAGCGTGCCGAGGTCCCCTCATACAGGAGGCGAAGCAGCCGATCATCAGGGCTCAACGACGACTTCCGATTGCCGACCGCCCGGCGTGCCGAGTCTGCCCTCCCCTCCTGGAGCAGCTTTCGAACCTGATCGTCATCGACTTGCAGCCCGTTCGGCGCCGTGAGGTAGCTGCGCGCCGTGTTCGACAGCGTGGCGCACGCGGTCAACGAGGCGATTGCGACAACCAGCGGGAAGGAGCGCCACATGACGGGGAGTCTCAGCGGTCGAGCGAGGAAAGACGAAGCACGAACCCACGGGAAATCGAGCCGGAGCGACGCTGGCATTGCGAGCCAGGTCGCTCCGCGAATCCAGCTGAATCAGTCGCGCTGCAGCGAATCGGGCGGCGGCGGCGTGACCGCCGTTGGCTCCCGCGGCGGCACTGCGGGCGGCGCCGGCGCCTGGCGTTCGAGGATGATCAGCCGCTGCTGTGCACGGGCGATCGCATCGGCGAGTTGCGCGTTGGCGTCACCGCGGGCGCGAATCTGCTCAATCTCCAGCGACTGCAGGAACCGCTGGTACCGGATCTGTGCCTCGACCGGACGCAGCTGCAGGTCGAGCATCGTCGCCACCTTGTACTCGAGCATCGCATCCGCGCGCTTCATCGCAAGGGCACGATCGTAGCGGTCGAGTGCGCGAGCCCGATCACCGGCAGCGTTGAACTGGTCGCCTTCCCGGATCAGTGCATCAGCCATCGCGTTCGCGCGGCCGTCGGTCGTGGTGTCAGCGGCCGAACTGACAACGCGGATGCCCTGCGTTTCACGGTAACTGACGGCATTCACCCGTTCATCGTCGAACTGCACCATCACCACTTCACCAGTCGCATCGCGGGGCGAGTTACCGAGCACGCGCGGCACCATCACGGTGGCGGCGCCACTCTCGCGAACTGTCCAGGCGGCGGGAGCAGTGCGTGTCGCCGCCATCGCCTGCGCCAGTGTCATGCCGAGCGAGATCTCGCCCTTCACCACCGACGCGCAGATCGTGCCGCGACAGGTGGCCACGGCCTTCGCGTACACACTGTCGCGCGACTGCGTCAGCATCGCGTTGTCAGAAAAGCCTTCAGCGGCGGCGCGGGCGATGATCCGGTCCTGCGACGGCGTGCGATCACCATTGGTCATGATCGGTCGCTCGCGCACGCGGCGTGGACCATTGCAGGCGGCGAGCAACACCGCGGCACAGAGTAGTACGCTGGCTTTCATTGGGGTCGTCATGGTCATGGCTCCTGGTTACCAACCGATGCGGCGACGATCGATGTACTTCTTGATCTTGTGCTGGCCGATCCAGACCTTCTGATTGCTTTCGAGGTCGACGAGGAACGCGTCGATCTGATAGAACACGATCTTCTCGCGGCCTTCCGCGTCCTCGATTGCCTGGACGTCGCCCTGCAGCATGTAGTTCGCGCCACTCTCCTTGCCGATGCGAGCGCGTGTCTCGGCGCTGGCATTCGTCTGCTGGTCGTCGCGCTCGTCGCGCACCTCGCTGCGCTCGTCGCGGCTGGCGACCAGACGCACACGCCCGCTATTGACGTAGGCGCGCTCGAGATCCTTCACGAAGGTGCCGATCGGGACATGCTCGAGCGTGCGATTACGGAACGAGCCGACGATGACCGTCGGCGGCGTGCCGCCGTGTGCCGAGGCGTACTGCCCGTTCCACTGGCCGCCGACGCTCTGATCGATCAGCGCATTGGCGACGAGTTTCGAATCGACGTCATTCCAGCGGCCGGACAGATCCGTGACGCTGCTCGGATCGACTCGGCTCACGCGCTTGTTGTTGCAGGCAGCGAGTGTGACGGCCGCCAGTCCGAGCACTGCGGCGCGACGGAGGGCAACTGTGGTGAGGAAGGTCATGGCGTGCTCCAGATGGGGCGAACGGTCGGGGTCGAGGCCACGCGGGAGTGCGTGTGTCTGCGCCTCGGACTCTTGTCATTGCACGGCTCGCGCCGGTGCGTCAGTTTGTATAACGAATTGAAAGGCAACGAGTTACAATACCGCCTACGGCCGGCATGTCCTCTCCAGGTGACACCCGCGTGTCTGCTTCGCTCGCCCAGCGGCTTGTACCGCTCATCCTCGGAGGGCTGATGTTTGGCTGTTCTGGTACCCGTCCGGCTGATCTGGGTGTGCGGGACGGCCAGCTCCGGCCCTGTCCAAAGTCCCCGAACTGCGTCAGTTCCGAGGCGGGCACACCGCCGGACAAGCTGGTGCCGCCATTTCCGGCCTCGGACGGCCTGGGCGAGATGAACCGACTCCGAGTGATTCTCGCGGCATGGCCCCGCACGGCCATCATCACCAACGCCGACGGCTATCTCCACGCTGAATTCACGAGCCGGATCATGCGCTTCGTCGATGACGTCGAGTTCCGATACGACGCGGCCGCGAAAGTCATTCACGTGCGATCAGCGTCTCGACTTGGCGAGAGCGATCTGGGGGTGAACCGGAAGCGCGTGGACGGCCTTCGCGCGAAGTGGAACGTGCGCTGACGGTTACCGGGAGGCCCTGCGGCCGACGCGGCGCTCGGTCGCAGGGCGCCTCGGCGCTCTTGGCCCCACGACCGGCCACACGCACACGTCAGCCAGGCAGATACGCTACCACGCTCACTTCGATGAGGATTCCGCGAAGCCGGGCCCCGACGGTCGTCCGTGCGGGGTAGGGTGCGGTGAACGCGGCCTTCCAGAGGTCATTCACCGCCGGCCAATCCTGCTCGTTCTCCAGATAGATCGTCGCCGACACCACGTCGGCGAGCGATGCACCACCCGCTGAGAGCACCTCGCGCACATTTGCGAGCACCTGCTGCGCCTGCTCCTCGACAGTCGTGCCGATGAGGCTCCCGGTGCGGAAATCGCGCGGCACCTGGCCCGACGCGTAGAGGAACTCACCGGCGCGGACGGCCGGGCTGTAGGCACCGACCGGGAGTGGGACATCGGCCGCGAGGAAGACCGGCGACCAGGAACGTTCAGACATGGGTTCAGTTGTCGAGGGGGGGGAGACATCGGCTGCCGGAAGGGATAGCGCGATCGGCTTCTGCGCGCTAATTCTTCTTCTGCCACCGCCGCGTGCGGTGTGCAGCGCCGCCCACTGTTCAACCTTTCTTGAG
>CAYMQV010000292.1:0-4797 GCA_964392395.1 uncultured Gemmatimonadaceae bacterium | reverse complement strand
CGAGCGTGGAGGAAGTACCATGGCGGAACGGCGACTGACTGACGCGGAGATTCTGCAGCAGATTCCGCAGGCCCGTGCGGCGGAGCGTGTGGCGCGCAAACGCGGGCACCGCGCCCGGGCGGTGCACTATGATCGGGCGACGGGGCGCATCGTCGTTGAGCTGTCGAGCGGCGTGCTGTTCGCCTTTCCGGTCACCTCCGTGCCGGCACTGCGGCGTGTCTCGCCGATGGCACTCGCACAGGTCGCGCTGAATGCAGCGGGCAGCGTGGTGAGCTGGGAGGCATTGGACGTGGACGTGAGCGTCGCGGGGCTGTTGCTCGCCGCCGTCGACCCCGCAGAACGCGTCCGGCATCTCGCCACTCTTGCGGGCCGCACGACATCTCCTGCGAAGGCAGCGGCAGCGCGTGAGAACGGCGCCAAGGGTGGACGTCCTCGCAAGGTCGTAACACGCGCGCAATCAAAGCCTCGCCACAAGAAGATCGCGGTATAACGCCAGTTGCTGCTGCCGAAGCGACCGGTGTATCGTGAGCAGGATGACCGTCTGAGCGGTCGCTTCGCAGCAGAACTTGTCTCGTTAGCCAGCCAACCATGTTCAGATGATCCGCGCGGTTTTGTTCGTCGTCGACGGTGTGCTGGTACAGCCTTGGGGCTGGCGAGAGCGGCTCACGCGAGACTACGGCATCACGCCGGCAATGACGGCATCGTTCTTTCAAGGCAGCTTTGCGGACTGTGTTACAGGCCGTGCGGATCTCGTGGATGTGCTGCCACCGTTTCTCGCGGAGTGGGGCTGGCGCGCCTCGCCGCAAGAATTTGTCGCGCAGTGGTGCAGTGCGGAGAACCTGCCGGATCATTCGGTCCTTGACGTCGTAGCGGAGCTGCGGCAGACCGGCCTACCGTGCTTTGTCGCGTTCACCCTGGACCGCTACCTCGCAAGGGACATGCAGTTCGAACAGCAGTTCCGTAAGCTTCCCCGTCACGCACACAGTTGAACGTGAGACAGATCAGCTGCGGTAGCTCTCGGCAAAAAGGTGAGGGGCGGGACGTCGCCGAGAGAGTCACGCGTCCGCTCCGTGTTGTATCGCTGGCGCCAGGCTTCGCTGAGATCGCGGACTTCATCGAGGGTGGTGAAGACCCGGGCGTTCAGGATCTCGGTGTGATAGGTTCGATTGAACCGCTCAATGCAGGCGTTCTGATTGGCTTCGCCCAGCTGGATGAAGACCCGCGTGATCCCGTCACCAGATACGTAGCGACTCCGCCACGAACTCCGGGCCATTGTCCACGCGAATCCGCGCCCGTGCCCCATACAGGGCCACGATCTGATCGAGCACGCTGATCACATGCGTACACGGCAGCGAGGTATCCACCTCGATGCCGAGCGATTCCCGATTGCCCTCGTGCAGCACATTCATCGTGTGGAACACACGGCCGTCGTAGATCGTGTTCCGCATGAAGTCCATCGCCCATGTGTCGCACAAGCGCGGTGGGGCGTCCAACGGCGCCCGCTCACGTGTCGGCACGCGCTTCTTGGTCCGCCGCACCTGATTCAGCTTCAGCGCGCAGTAGACGCGGTACGCGCGTTTGTGGTTCCACGGAAATCCCAGGGCCCGGAGCCGATCAAAGCACTCCCAGAAGCCCCAGCGCGTTTCCTCCGCGACCACGTCGGTGAGCGCCGCAATGATCGGAGCATCCCGATCCACAGGCGTCGCTGGGCCACGATAGAACGCGGTCCGCGAGCATCCGTCGAGCTGACAGGCCGAGACCACGAACAGTGATGCTCCTCGACCAAGACCGTCGCGATGGCCCGTCGCGCGGACCGCCCTACAGTTCTCGACTGAGCACATCCTTGATCGCCGCGTGCTCGAGCGCCATGTCGGCGTACATCCGCTTGAGCCGCGCGTTCTCCTGCTCCAGCGCCTTCGACCGCTGCAGCTCCGGCACACCCGCGCCGCCGAACTTAGACTTCCATTGATAGTAGGTCGGACGGCTGATCCCGTGCTTCCGCGAGATCTCGGCGACTGGTACGCCGGCGTCGCCCTCCGGCAGGATCCCAACAATCTGCGCCTCCGAAAACTTCGACTTCCGCATGCGATCCTCCGGTGTGATTCGCCCGAAGTCCAACTTTCAATTGTTCCCTCGCGGGGGAAGCCTACGGGTCTAGTGCGTGTCAGTGCCTTTTGATTGGCCGCGGCCCGGGCCTCGTGCTGAGCGCGGTATATCATGAACTGCTGCAGCACCCCTACGATCAATATTGCCGCGTCAATCAGCCAACTGATGGCGGAACATTCTACTTCGTAGCGCACCCGAGATTAAGTGCAGGTTGATGCGAAGGCTGCCGGCCTGTTGCAGCGCAAATTGCTGCAATTGCGCGAGTCGTTGTTGGTCGTACCACTGCCCGGCAATCACCAGCCCTTGCACCTGCCGCAGCGCCCGAATGTCCACCAGTGGATTAGCTGGGAGCAACACCAAATCGGCGTCAAAGCCCACGGCAATCTGGCCGCTGTGATCAGCCGTGCCACTGTAACGGGCGGCATTCACAGTCGCCGTTTGCAACGCCTGTAATGGAGTAAGCCCCGCCTGCACATACAGCGCCAGTTCGTCATGCAGACCACTACCCGTAAAGACGAACGAGTCCGGCGCGTCGGTGCCGGCGATTATTTTCACACCCAGTTGATGCGCTTGTTTGAGCTGTGTCAGGGCCAACGCAAATGCTTGTTGCTGCGGATAGCGGCCATCGGCGGCGCGGCCGTTTTCTACCGCGCCATCAGCATCGCCATCCCATAACTGTCGCAACAGCCAGGGCACAGTGTTCAGCCGTGTATCCTCACGAAACTGTGGCTCCATCGCTTTGGCGCCAAGCTGCAACGTTACTAACGTCGGGCTCCACCAGCTGTCTGAATCGGCCAGCATCTGCATTTTCTGGTGGCACAAGCGTGCATCCTGCGCATCGAGCAGTTGCTGCCAGACGTCGGCGGTGATCAGTCCCTGACGCATCGGCTGCGCTTTATAAGGCGCAATGGCAGTGGAGCATTCGAACAGAAATACCCGGCCATGCTCCAGGCTTCGCAGGCCGAGATCGATGGCATCTTCCAGCGGCACCAACCAGGGCTGATGGCCGGCCAGCGCGATGCCGGCAGGCTTTGCTGCTGCGCTGAGCCACTGAAGTTGCTGTAGGCTCATCCGCTCATACACTTTCAGCTGATCTACACCAAGCTGTTGGTACTTCGCCACCAGTGCTTTGGCGTCGGCAGCGCTTTGCAGTTTCAGATAAGCGGGCATGCCGTCGGGCACTTCAGACCCGCCATCGAGTGCAAAACTGCTTTGTATCGGATAACGCGGACTGCTGCGCAGCCCTTGTTGCATTTGCCGTTGCCAGAGCGTGCGATCAGCAGTGCAAGCAATAAAACTGTCGCTGGCCGCAACACAACCCCACATATCGCGCAACGACGTCACTCCGGCTGCCAGCCACAGCGGATGGTGGATTTGTGGCGACAGTTGCGTGCTGTGCGTGTGCATATCCTGCAAACCCGGGATCAAGAACTGGTTGTTGCCGTCGATCCGGTGCCAGTTGCCAGATGGATCATCTGGGAAATTGCTGGCTGCAGTCGAACTGATCCGCTGAATACGGCCATCATCAATCCACACCGACTGACCGGCGCGCACCTCACCGGTCAGTACATCGATCAGCTGCACATTGTGGATCAAAAGCGGCTGATTGCTCAGCGCCGGTAACGGCGGTTGCGACAATGGCCACAACAATAACAGAGCAAGCCAGACCAGCAGCAACAGCGGCGACCAAACAAGAAAGCGACGAGTTACAACTGGAAGTTTCATAAACGGGTCTCCAACCCAGTGGGAAATGTCCAAGCTTTTCGGACCAGACTTCAGCCAGGTACAGATGGAAGCATTGGAAAGGCACCTCGAGGCCCAGAGCTGCAACGGCACCAGCCCCAAAGCCGCAAGCACGATCGCCCTTTGCAAGGCCGCCAGCCGTCGAGCACGGCGACCGCCCCCGCAGGGTGCCGACGAAAATACAAGACCAGACCGACGAGCATCGTCATCTCACCGCCTGCAACACGCCGCGCCGCTGCAGCGGCATCGCAGTGCAGTGCAGACCCCATCCGACCGAATCGCGACGAAGCCGTGTACACCGTCTTCGTCATCTACAGCGCGCGCTGGCAGCGAGGCGCCGACGAAAACCTCCGTGCGACTGTCGAGCACACGCGGCGCGGTTGCGCCGCGATGAGCGACCGTGCGCGACGCCTACATTGCACGCTTGAGCGTGACGATGAACGCGCCCTCGTGGATTCGCCACGCCATCGCCACCCCCGCGCGATTGCAGAGCCGCTGTGCAATGTCGAGCCCGAGCCCAAGACCCGGACTGTTGTCCCGTCTCACGCCTCGCGCACCGAGCGCGCGTACATCGATCGCGCATGAATCGGGCTCGCTGTCAGCGGTGATCGGGTTGCTCACGATCAGCTGCTGGTGCCCGAATGCCATGCGAACGACACCTGCCGCGGTGTGCCTGAAGGCGTTTCCGATCAGGTTCGACAACAGGATCTGCAGCACTTCCTCGGACACGTGCAGTGTGGCGTCGCCCGGTATTTTGATCTCGAGTGTGACGTCGCGTCCGTGCAGTACCGCGCTTTGTTCGATGACAACTTGCTCGATCAACGGGAGGATCCGCGTCGGAAGCGCGGGTGGGTCACTCGCTGTGTCACGCGCCAAGGCGAGCAGGCTCGCCACTGTTCGCTCCATCTGATCGGCCGACTGTAGTGCCAGTGTCAGCATGCGACGCGA
>CAYMQV010000291.1:0-4801 GCA_964392395.1 uncultured Gemmatimonadaceae bacterium | reverse complement strand
CTTGCCCCAACCGCCGTGCTCTCGTTTCGAACCACGATTCCTGCGCTGCTCGTCGGCAGCATGGTCGAAACGCTGGCACTGCGGGGGGCGACCACGACCGTCGTCGACGCTGGCGGCCGTACGATCATCCCCGGCATGACGGACGCCCACGCGCATCTCTACGGGCTGGGCGCCACGCTCCGTGATGTGGATCTCACCGGTACGACGTCCTACGCCGCGGTGATTGCGCGCGTGGTTGCCAAGGCCGCCACGCTGCCGAAAGGCACACCGGTTCTCGGACGGGGCTGGGACCAGAATGACTGGAGTGACACTCGGCTGCCCACCCATCAGGCGCTGAGCGCGGCCACGCCGGACCATCCGGTGTTCCTTGGGCGCGTTGATGGCCATGCGGCGCTGGCCAACATGGTGGCGATGCGAAAGGCCGGGATCACCGCCGGGACGAAGGACCCTGAGGGGGGCCGGGTGCTGCGCGATGCGAGTGGCGCGGCCACCGGTGTTTTCGTGGACAATGCGCAGAACCTGCTCTCGGCCGCGGAGGAGGGCGGCGAGGCGGCGAATCCGCGCGACGTGCTGAGGAGTGCCATCCGCGAGGCCAATCGCTGGGGGCTCACGGGCATCCATGAAATGGGCGTGTCGCCGGCAATCGTGGGCACGTATGAACAGGCGGCGCAGGCGGGCGAGCTCTCCCTGCGCGCATATGTGCTGGTGGCAGGCGATAGCGCCAGTGTGGCATGGGCCTTTGCGAAGGGGCCACGCAGTGCCCTGTTCGATGGCCGACTCTGGGTTCGAAGCATCAAGCTCTATGGCGACGGCGCGCTTGGCTCGCGTGGAGCCGCGCTCCTCGATCCGTATTCCGACGACGCGCAGAACACCGGGCTGCTCGTCCAGCAGCCGGCCTACATCCAGAGCGTCAGCGAACGCGCCCTGCGAAACGGCTGGCAGATCGCGACCCATGCCATCGGTGATCGCGCAAACCGCCTGGTGCTCGACTCGTACGAGGCGGCATTGAAGGCGGTACCAACGGCGGATCATCGCTTCCGCATCGAGCACTCGCAGATCATTCACCACGCCGACATCCCGCGCTTTGCCTCCCTCGGCGTGATCCCGAGCATGCAGGCCAGCCACCAGACGAGCGACATGTACTGGGCCGCCAACCGTCTCGGTACGGAGCGGTTGCGCGGCGCGTATGCGTGGCGCTCGCTGCTGGCGACGGGGGTCATCATCCCCAACGGGAGTGACTTTCCAGTGGAAATGGTCAATCCGTTGATCAGCTTTCACGCGGCGATTGTCCGGCAGGATGCCGACGACTTTCCGGTGGGGGGCTGGTATCCGGAACAGCGGATGACCCGCGAGGAGGCGCTGCGCTCGATGACGATCTGGCCGGCGAAGGCCGCGTTCCAGGAGCGGGTGCTCGGGTCATTGACGGCGGGCAAGTACGCCGACTTCGTGATGCTGGATCAGGATATCATGCGAATCACGCCCGAGCTGGTGCTACGCACCAGCGTAGTGCAGACCTGGGTCGGCGGGAGCACCGTGTATGAACGCGCTCCCCGTTGACCGGCCGCGGTGGACGCTGCGGCCAAGGCAAACCTTGGCAGGGTACTCTGTGACCCGGCAGAACTGAATTAGTCTTCTGTCATGCTCAACGACTCCTCAATCGCTTTTCTGAAGACGCTGCTCGACACACCAGGCCCGTCGGGCTTCGAGTCGGCGCCGGCCAGGGTCTGGCGGACCGAGGCGGCGAAGTTTGCCGTCGTCCGCTCTGACGTCATCGGCAACTCCATCGCCGAAGTGCAGGGCAGCGGTGGCCCGACCATCCTGCTGGCGGGTCACATCGATGAAATCGGTGTGATCGTGACGTGGATCGACGACAACGGCTTTGCCTACATCGAGGGCATCGGCGGCTGGGACACGCAGGTGCTGGTGGGTCAGCGAATCCGGTTCATGGGGCGCGACGGCGAGGTGTATGGCGTGATCGGCAAGAAGCCGATCCATCTGATGAAGCCCGACGAGCGCGAGAAGGTGACGAAGTTCGCGGACATGTGGGTCGACATCGGCGCGCTGAACCGGGCGGAAGCATCCGAGCGACTGTCGGTGGGCGATTGCGGCGTGCTGGATGCCAAGGTCACCGACATGCCGAACAATCGCATCGTTTCGCGCAGCATCGACGACCGGATCGGCGCCTTCATCGTGCTCGAGGCGTTGCGGCGGTATGCGGAGAAGCCCGGCGCGGCGCGCGTAGTGGCGGTGGCCACCTGTCAGGAGGAGATCGGGTTTTCGGGAGGTGGCGCGCGCGTCGCAGCGCAGGCACTGGGACCACAGATGGCGATCGCGGTGGATGTCACCTTTGCCACCGATCATCCCGGCATCGAGAAGAAGGAAGTGGGCGAGCACAAACTGGGAGGTGGCCCGGTGCTGAGCCGCGGCAGCGTGATCAGTCCGGTGGTGTTCCGGCTGCTGCGCGATACCGCCGAGTCGCTCGCGATGCCGTATTCGCTGCACGCGGCGGGTCGGGCGACGAGCACCGATGCCGACGCCATCCAGCTGGCGCGCGACGGCGTCGCGACGGCGCTGGTCTCGATCCCGAATCGCTACATGCACTCACCGAACGAAATGGTCAGCCTCGACGACCTGGATCGCGCCGCAACCCTGATCGCGGAAGTGTGCCGACGGGTCGACTCGAGTACCGATTTCACCGATCGGTGATGCAATTTCTGGTGTGCCGATGCGCACCAGAGATTGCACCTGCCGACAACGACACGGATGCCGCTGCACTGCTGGTCGTCACCTCGCTACGCCATCACGTTGCCGGATGGCCACCGGTTTCCGATGGCGAAGTACGCGCTGCTGCGTGAGGGGGCACGGGCGACCGGGCTGGTCACGGCTGACTCGCTGCACGAGCCGGAACGCGTGGATCGAGCGGACCTGTTGCGGGTCCACACGGCGCCCTATGTCGATGGTGTGGAGCATGGCACCCTCGAGCCCGCGCATCAGCGCCGTATCGGCCTGCCGTGGAGCGAGGCGTTCGTGGAACGCGCTTTTCGCGTGGTGCGTGGCACCATCGAAGCGAGCGAACACGCCGTCGCACACGGTATCGCGATGAATCTGGCGGGTGGCACGCACCACGCATTCCCCGACCGCGGAGAAGGATTCTGCGTGTTCAACGATGTGGCGATCGCCGTCCGGCGACTGCAATCACTTGGCCGGATTGAGCGCGCCTGCATCATCGACCTCGATGTGCATCAGGGCAACGGCACCAACGCCGTCTTTGCCGGCGACGACGCCGTGTACACCTTCAACATGCACGGGGCGAAGAATTTTCCATTCCACAAGGTGAACGGCAGCCGCGATGAGGAACTCGACGATGGTATCGGTGATGACGAGTACCTCACGCGTCTGCGCGGCGCATTGCCCGACGTGCTGCGGGCTGCCGGTGCCGATCTGGTGGTGTATCTCGCGGGCGCCGACCCGCACGAAGGCGATCGGCTGGGGCGCCTCAAACTGACCTTCGACGGTCTTGCGCAGCGCGACGACCTGGTGGTGCGGACCTGCCGCGAAGTGGGGTTGCCGGTCTGCGTCACCATTGCCGGCGGCTATGGCGTCGACATCGCCACGACCGTGCGGGTGCACCTGCAGACAGTCGCGATCGCGGCGGCGTACGCGTGACGTGCGCCGCGAGGCGCAAACCGCTGGCTCCACGCGAGTAGATTGCCCCATGCCCATGCCCATGCCCATGCCGATCCCGGCGCCGCGCGTCAGCGGCATGACGACATCGACGTCCCTGCCGCTGTACTGGTGCCGGTACGGCCAGGACGGCGCGCCGCCACTGATCGTGTTGCATGGCGGACCGGGAGCGCACCACGACTATCTGCTGCCACAACTGCTGTCGCTCGCCACACTCGGGTCGGGATTCGACCTGGTGTTCTACGACCAGCGCGGCGGCGGCCGCTCGAAGACGGATGATCCGACGCCGATCACCGTCGGCACGCATGTCGCGGACTTTGCGGCGGTGAGCGACGAACTCGGCATCACCGGGGCTCCGATCGTCGGCTATTCGTGGGGAGCGCTGCTGGCGCTGCACGCGGTGGTGGCCGCGCGCACACCCGCTGCCGCCATCGCGCTCCCTGAGTGGCTGGCACTGATCTCCCCTGCCCCGTTTCTGCCGGCAGACCGGGCGGAGTTCGATTCGGAGTTTCAGCGACGTCAGACGACACCGGCGGTGGCGGCGTTGCGGACGGCGCTCCAGACCTCGGGGCTTCGCGAGCGCGATCCGGACGCGTACCGGCAGCGCGCCTTCGAGCTCAGCGTGGCGGGCTATTTCGCACATCCGGAGCGGTCAGCCAACCTGACGCCATTCCGGGTCACGGGCCGGGTGCAGCAGTCCACCTGGGCCAGCGTGCATGGGTCGGACCTGATGGCGGCACTGCCCGCCGTCCAGGTCCCCGCGCTGGTCGTCCACGGTGACCGCGATCCCATTCCGCTCTCGAGCGCCCGCGCGACAGCCACCGCGCTCGACGCCCGGATGGTCGAGCTGACCGACTGTGGCCACGTGCCCTACGTGGAGCAGCCGGCGGCGCTGCAGGCGGCGCTGGACGAGTTCGTTGTGTCGCAGCGCACCTGATTCTGGCGAAAACAGGGCGCGAGCCGCGCTCGTGTCGTGTCGCCGCAGACTGGTGGCAGTCGGGCGCGTCTTTTGACGCGAGCCGGCGTTGCAACGCCTCGCGATACTGGCCGCCTTCCTCGCGCACCGAACGATCAACCGAACGATCAACCGAACGATCAACCGAACGATCAAACGAAG
>CAYMQV010000290.1:0-4858 GCA_964392395.1 uncultured Gemmatimonadaceae bacterium | reverse complement strand
CAGCGACATCAGCAGGCCGTAGGGCTTGTTCTCCGCCTTGTAGCCGACGCCGACGATGTCGAGGTTCTTCTGAAACCCCTTCGTCACGCCATCGACCATGTTGGCGACCAGCGTCCGCGTCAGGCCATGCATCGCCTTCGACGCGGTTTCGTCATTCGGACGCACCACGTTGATGACGTTCCCTTCCTGTTTCACCGTGACGATGGGCGGCAGTGCACGCGACAGCGTGCCCCGCGGGCCCTTCACCGTCACCTGGCGCCCCTCGAGCGTGACCGTCACGCCAGCCGGCACATCGATCGGCTTCTTTCCAATTCGCGACATCGCAATCTCTCCTTAGTACACGATGGCGAGCAGCTCGCCACCAGTGTTGGCACGACGCGCTTCCCGGTCGGACATCAGCCCCTTGCTGGTGCTGACAATGGCCATGCCCAACCCGTTGCGTACGCGCGGAATCTCCGTCACGCCCACGTACTTCCGCAGGCCTGGCGTCGAGATGCGCTTCAATTCGCGAATGACCGGCTGTCCGCCGGCGGCGTACTTCAGGATCACGCGCAGGAGCTTACGGCCCTCTTCGGTGTCGATCACACGGTAATCCGTGATGTAGCTCGACTCCTTCAGGATACGGGCAACCTGCACCTTGATCTTCGATGACGGCATGTCGACACGACGATGGCGCGCGCCAATGGCGTTGCGCAGTCGTGTCAGCATGTCGGCGATCGGATCGGTCATGCTCATAGATGGGTCCTGTGCGCCCTTCGTGTCTCAGCAGAACGAGACGTGAGGACTGGAAAAAGAGATGTCTGCGACGACCGGAACTTACCAGCTCGCCTTTGTCACGCCGGGCAGAAAGCCGTTGAGGGCCAACTCCCGGAACTTGTTACGCCCCAGCCCGAACTGCCGCACGAACCCGCGCGGCCGGCCGGTCAACTCACACCGGTTGCGGTAGCGAGTCGCCGACGAATCCCGGGGCAGCTTGCGCAGCTTCTCGTACGCGGCGTCACGTGCATCCGGGTCCGTCTTCGGACTGAGGATCAACTTCTTCAGCTCTGCACGCTTCGCCGCATACTTGACGATGAGTGCCTTGCGCTGGGCGTTCCGTACCACCTTGCTCGTCTTGGCCATGTCCCGATCTCAGGTCAGCGGGGGAATGTTCGGAGACTCGCCCTTGAACGGCATCCCCAGTTCACGCAGCAGTGCAAGTGCCTGATCGTCCTTCGTCGACGACGTCACGAACGTGATGTCCATGCCGTGCACCGCTTCCACCATATCATAGTTGATCTCCGGGAAGATCATCTGTTCCTTGACGCCCAGCGAGTAGTTGCCGCGGCCGTCGAAGGCGCGCGTGCCAAGTCCGCGGAAGTCACGGATGCGTGGGATCGAGATCGTCACGAACCGATCCAGGAACTCCCACATCCGCGCGCCCCGCAGTGTCACCTGAGCGCCGATCTCCTGCCCTTCGCGCAAGCCGTAGTTGGCGATCGACTTCTTCGCCTTCCGACGGATCGGCTTCTGGCCGCTGATGAGCTCCAGCTCCTCGCACACCGAATCGAGCACCTTCGGCGTCTTGATCGCTTCGCCCACACCGCAATTCAGCACGATCTTCTCGAGCGTCGGGATCTGGTGCACGTTCGCCAGGCTGAACTGCTTCGCCAGACGATCACGCACGGTCTCCAGGTAGTACCGCTTGAGGCGCGGTGCGATAGGTGCCAGCGCCGCTCCGGTGTGCGGCCCGCGCGCTGCCTTTTCGGCGTTGCGACGGCTGTTCTCCGCGCCCTTCGAGCTCTTGCTGGCTCCACCCGGCTTGCCACCCTTGGCGCCAGGCGCGCCGCCCTTCCCACCCTTGGCGCCCGGGGCGGCAGTCTTGCCACCCTTCGCAGCCTTCTCCTTCATCGCCATTCTCTATCTCCTCGCGGTCAGCGGTTGCGCGGGATGACATCCCCGCTCTTCACGCTCACCCGCTCCTTCGTGCCGTCGGTGTCGATCCGAGCGCGAATGCGCGTCGGCTTGCCGGTCTTCGGATCGATCAGCATCACGTTCGACAGCGCTACCGGCGCCGCCTTCTCGATGATGCCGCCAGTCTCTTCCGGGCGCGTCGCACGCGTGTGGCGCTTGACGATGTTGATGCCCTCGACCAGCACGCGACCCTTCTTCAGGAAAACGCGCATCACCTTGCCCGTCTTGCCCTTGTCACTGCCGCGCATGACCATCACCACGTCATCCTTGGTGATCCTGGTGACCACGCGGACCGCGTTGCCGGCATGCCGCTTCGCCAGCTTTTCACCTTCGGTCTTGCGATACTTGAGGATACGCATGCTCAGAGCACCTCAGGTGCCAGCGACACGATCTTCGTGTACTTCTTCTCACGAAGTTCGCGGGCCACCGGGCCAAAGATGCGCGTACCGCGCGGCTCTCCAGCATCGTTGATGATCACGACGGCATTTTCGTCGAACCGGATGTAGGTCCCGTCCTTGCGCCGGGTCTCCTTCACCGTGCGCACCACGACGGCCTTGGCCACGTCCGACTTCTTTACCGTTCCGTTCGGGAGGGCATCCTTGACCGCCACGATGACCTTGTCACCAAGGCCCGCATAGCGACGGGCGGAGCCACCCAGCACACGGATGACGAGGGCTTTCTTGGCCCCCGAATTATCCGCGACTTTTACCACTGATTCCTGTTGGATCATTGTAGTCGCCTCCGATCAGCGAGCGCGCTCGACGATCTCGACGACCCGCCAACGCTTGGTCTTCGAGAGCGGTCGCGTCTCCATGACGCGTACCGTATCACCCTGCTTCGCCGAGTTCTCCTCGTCGTGCGCCTTCACCGACTTGGTCAGCGTCATCATCTTGCCGTACTGCGGATGCGGAACGCGACGCTCGATCGTGACCACCACCGTCTTGTCCATCTTGTCGCTGGTGACGACGCCGGTCCGAACCTTCCGGGCCAGGCGCGCTGCCGCGTCTGAGGAGTGCTGAGTCTCTGCCATCTATATCTCCTTACTTACCCTGCCGCTGACGCAGCACAGTCATGAGTCGGGCCACATCGCGACGGATCGCGCGCTTGCGCAGCGGATTCTCCAGCTGTTCGGTCGCACCACGGAAGCGCAGACGGAACCGCTCTTCCCGCAGTTCTGCGATCCGCTGCTGGATCGCGTCAACGCTCAGATCCTGCATTTCACTCGCCAGCATCGGTATGCGCCTCCTCACGCACGACGAACTTCGTCTTCACGGAGAGCTTGGCTGATGCCAGCCCGAGCGCCCGCTCGGCCGTCTCACGCGTCACTCCCTCGAGCTCGAACAGCATGCGGCCAGGCTTGACCACTGCCACCCATCCTTCCGGCGATCCCTTGCCCTTGCCCATGCGCGTCTCGGCCGGCTTCTTCGTGATCGGCTTGTCCGGGAAAATCCGGATCCAGACCTTGCCGCCACGCTTGATGAAGCGCGTCATCGCGATACGCGCCGCTTCGATCTGCCGGTTCGAAATCCACCCGGGCTCCAACGACTGCAAGCCGAAGTGGCCGAACGCCACGGTATTGCCACGGCGAGCGACACCCGTCGTCCGCCCCTTGAACATCTTGCGGAACTTGATCCGCTTGGGACTCAGCATTGGTCAGTACCCCTCACGCGCCGGTCGAGTAGGTCTTGCCACGCCGATCTTCCACCACTTCGCCCTTGTAGATCCACACCTTGATACCGATGGTACCAAACGTGGTCTTCGCGGTTGACTGCGCGTAGTCGATGTCGGCGCGCAGCGTGTGAAGCGGAGTCCGCCCCTCGTTGTAGCCTTCGACGCGCGCGATTTCCGCACCGCCCAGACGACCGCTGCACTTGATCTTGATACCCTGCGCGCCCATCCGCATCGCGCTCTGCACCGCCCGCTTCATGGCGCGACGGAACGAGATGCGCTGCGCCAGCTGATTCGCGACGTTGTCGCCCACCAGCTGCGCGTCGAGCTCGGGACGCTTGATCTCCTCGACGTTGATGCCGATCTCCTTGCCGGTGAGCTGTGCCAGCTCATCACGCAGCTTGTCGACTTCCGCGCCCTTCTTGCCGATCACGACGCCAGGACGGCCCGTGTGCAGCGTCACCGTCGCCTTGCCCGGCTTCCGCTCGATGCGGATGTCGGACAGCGCCGCATGTTCGAGGCGCTTGTGCAGATACTTCCGGAGCAGCGCGTCTTCCTTCAGCAGCTGCGGGTAATCGCGGCCTGCGTACCACGTCGACCGCCACGTCTTGGACACGCCAAGACGAAAGCCGATCGGATTGGTCTTCTGACCCATTAGCGCGTCCCCCGCTCAGTCACCGTGATCTCGATGTGGCTCGTCCGCTTGATCATCGGCGTCGCCCGCCCCATCGCCGCCGGCGTGAAGCGCTTCAACTTCGGTCCTTCATTCACCACTGCACGCGTGATCATCAGGGCATCGACATCCACCGGCGTGCGGCTCTCACGGCTCGCGTACTCCGCATTCGCCACCGCCGAGTCGAGCACCTTCTTGATCTCCTTCGCGGCGTGCTTCTTCGAGAACTGCAGCAGCGCCAGCGCTTCGTTCACGCTCTTGCCGCGGATCTGATCGACGACCAGCCGCACCTTGTAGGGCGACTGACGCGTGCCACGCTGAATGGCCCTGGCTTCGTTCAGAACGACTGTGGTCGTCGCCATGACTTACTTGCCTCCCTTCGGCGCGCCGCCGGTCTTCTTGTCGGCCACCTTCTGCCCCACGTGACCGCGGAACAGTCGCGTCGGCGAGAACTCGCCGAACTTGTGACCGACCATGTTTTCCGTCACATACACCGGCACGAACTTGTTGCCGTTGTGCACCGCGAAGGTGTGACCGACGAAGTCAGGCAGCACCGTGCTGGCC
>CAYMQV010000289.1:4302-4859 GCA_964392395.1 uncultured Gemmatimonadaceae bacterium | reverse complement strand
CCTCTGGGCGGCGCTCGGGAGATTCTCGATTCCTCCCGGAAAGGATACGCTCGTCGTCCGGACCGACAGCGCTCTGACCGCCGAAATCGGCCCCGTGCCACGGTGGCGCCTGGCGGTCCGGGACGGGCGAGTCACCCGCCTCGATCGTGCCGACGGTGATCGCATCGTCGACCGGCTCGAGCGCCGGACGGACGGCTCGCTAGTTTATTACCATGCGCCGACCCGACGGCAGCTCACGCTCACGATCACGCGGGTGGACTCTGTCGCACCGTTCGATGCTTCGATCTGGAGGCCGTAAGGCCGCTGGGATGGCGTTCGCCGCCACCTTGGCTCTCAACGGCTGCGTCTACGGCTTTGCCGGAGGCGGACTGCCGCCTGGTGTGCGCACCATCGCGATCCTCCCCTTCGACAACCAGACGCCGTCGGCCGAGCTCCAGCAGGAGTTCATGGCCAGACTGCGCCGCGAGGTGCGCGCCCGGCTGGGGGTCCGCGAAGCCGGCGAGTCGAAGGCCAATGCCGTCGTTCGAGGCACGATCACCCGCTACGAACCGGACATC
>CAYMQV010000289.1:0-4292 GCA_964392395.1 uncultured Gemmatimonadaceae bacterium | reverse complement strand
GGTGCAGTCGGTTGCGGCGCGCCGAAAGCTGCTGCTGACGATCGATATCGAGATTTACGACCAGACCGCGGGTCGGGTACTCTGGGCCCGGAAGGGGATGTCCGCCGAAGGCGAGTACGCGGAGCGCGCGGAAGCTGAAGGCCGACGACAGGCGATCGAAAAGCTGGTCAACGACGTTCTCGATGGAGCCCAGTCCCAATGGTGATGCGACGCGGCAGTGGATCTGGAGGATGCCTGGTGTGGATCGCACTGATCGCCGCCGCCGTGGTCTTTGGCTGGCCGGCGGCCAAGGTGTATCTCCGCGCGTATGAGTATGAGGACGCGCTGCGTCAGACCCTGCTGCACGGCAAGGTGGACAATGACGAAGGCTTGCAGTCGAGAATGCGCGCCTCTGCCGATTCGATCGGCGGACTTCCCGATGCGGCCTACGACATCAATGTCGACCGACGCGAGGGCATGATTCGCCTGTCTGCGACATACACCGATACCATCAAGTTCCCGATCTCGCCGAAGCCGATCACCCATCGCTTCAAGGTGGAGCGGCCGGAGTGAATCCAGCGTCACCGCTGGATCACATTCGCTCCTGGACTGATGCTGGTATCTGGCGTGGTCAGCAGACCGGACGAGTGGTCTTCACCAATGGCGTGTTCGACTTGCTGCACCCTGGCCATATCGATGTGTTGCATGGCGCGCGTGCCTGCGGCGATGTGCTCATCGTCGCCATCAACAGTGATGCCTCGGTCCGGCGCCTCAAGGGGCCCGGCCGGCCGGTGCGCAATGAGGCCGACCGTGCCTACGTCCTCGCCGCACTTGCCGTCGTGGACTGCGTTGCAGTCTTTGAGCAGGACACGCCATTCGAGTTGATCGAACTGCTCTGCCCCGACGTGATCGTCAAGGGCGGAGACTACCAGGCATCGACGATCGTCGGTGCGGCCGAGACACGCGCTCGCGGTGGTGAGGTCATCGTCATTCCGCTCACCCCAGGTCACTCCACTACGGCGACAATCGCCAAACTCCGGTCCGGTCCGACCCATGTCTGAACTTGTTCGCTCGTATAGTCGCCAATTGCATGAAATGCGCCCGGTCTCGATCGAACGGGGCGTGGCTCCCTATGCCGAAGGCTCTTGTCTGATCAGCTTCGGCGAGACGAGGGTGCTGTGCACCGCGTCCGTGGAAGAGGGGGTGCCTGGATGGCGCAAGGGCAGCAAGATGGGGTGGCTCACCGCCGAGTACGCCATGCTGCCCCGTGCAACGCGGACGCGCAACTCCCGGGAGCGAGGGCAGGTGGGCGGCCGGACTCAGGAGATTCAGCGGCTCATCGGCCGAAGTGTCCGCGCCATGCTCAGCGGCTTCGATTTTGGTGAACGCACGATCAAGGTCGACTGCGACGTGCTGCTCGCGGATGGCGGCACCAGAACAGCGGCAATCTCGGGAGCGTGCATCGCCGTGAGTGATGCATTCAGCTGGCTGATGGCACAGGGGGCGCTCACCGTGTCGCCCGTCGTGCATCGCGTCGCGGCCGTCAGCGTTGGTGTGGTCGATGGCCTGCCCGTGTTGGATCTCGACTACCCCGAGGACGTTCGTGCCGGTGTGGACATGAACGTGGTCATGGTCGATGCGGCGCGGTTCGTCGAAGTGCAGGGGACCGGCGAGCACGCCACCTTTGATCGCAGGGAACTCGATGCACTGCTGGAGCTCGCCTCGGCTGGCATTGCAGCACTCGACGCGTTGCAGGTTCGTGCACTGAACACCCCTCTTGGCTAGCGGCCGTGGTTCACGAAATCTGTGCCGATAGTGCGCCAGATGGCACGAGGTGCTGACACGGCGACCTGCCGCGACGTCTCCCGTCGTGTGCCAGGCCGTGCCTGTTCGGTGCTGACGCGCGTCCTCGCTGTCGGTGGCGTCGCGCCTGCCGCCACGGGGAGTCGCGTGTGACCAAGTGGATTCTTGCGACGCGGAGCCGCGGCAAGCTCGCCGAGCTCGTTCCCATCCTCGCCGCCTCAGGCATCGTTGCGATCAGTCTTGATGCCGCGGGCATCGCGGCGAGCCCCGACGAGGAACGCATCGAGGTGTTCGACAGCTTTGCAGCGAATGCGCGGGCAAAGGCCAGGTACTTCGCCGCGCGCACGGGCAGACCCTGTCTCGCGGAGGACTCCGGTCTCTGCATCGACGCGCTCGACGGACAGCCTGGCGTCCGGAGTCGGCGTTTTGCGCTCGATCGTGGTGTCGCGACGTATGCGTCGATTGCCGAGGATGTGGCCAACAACGAGGCGATGCTGGCCGCCTGTTGGGACAGCGGTCGGGCGCCACCCTGGAATGCACACTTCGCCTGCGCGGCGTCGCTCGTCGATCAGTCCCGCGAAGCCGTCGCGTTCGGTCGCTGCGATGGGGAGATACGCGTGGAGCCCAGTGGCAACAGCGGCTTCGGCTATGATCCGTACTTCGTGAGCGCCGAGCTTGGCGTCGCATTTGCCGACGCGTCACGAGAGCAGAAAGCGCTCGTCAGTCACCGCGGTCGTGCCATCAGAAACCTGCTCGACCAGCTTGGAGTCGAGTTGGTCGACGTCGCCGCCCGTTGACGAGGCTGCCCGACCCCGTTACTCTCGGGGTTCGTGCGGGGCGTAGCGTAGTCCGGTAGCGCGCCTGCTTTGGGAGCAGGAGGTCGCCGGTTCGAATCCGGCCGCCCCGATGTTGTTTGCTCCGCACGAGCACCTGACGTGCGGCGGAAAGGAAGCGCCAGTAGCTCAGTTGGATAGAGCGGCAGCCTTCTAAGCTGCGGGTCGGGGGTTCGATTCCCTCCTGGCGCGTGTAGTGCATTGCTCCGATAGCTCAATGGTAGAGCAGCTGACTCTTAATCAGTAGGTTGTAGGTTCGAGTCCTACTCGGAGCACTCACGGCGGCGGTCATCTTCCGAGATGACCGCCGCCGTTTTTGCACACACCAGGTCCCGCGGTTAGACATCGCAGCGATGCCCCATCTTCTTCGCGCTTCCTGCGTCGCACTGCTCGCTCCCGCATTGCTGCCGGCACAACACGCGATGTTCACCGCGACTCGTGACTCGGTGTCCGTGATGGCGACCGTGATCGCGACGCGCACGGCACCGGCGCTGGCAGGGCAGCCACGGAGCGAAGTGCTCGTCACCCAGCCAATGCTCATGTTGCGCGGCGCCCGGAGGCGTGGCGCCGTGCAGTTCGCGACAATGCTCAATGCCGAACGCTGGACGATGCCGGATGGAGAACCCGTGGCTGGCATCTGGGGCGAAGGATTTGTCGACCGCCGCCATCCACACACAATCGTGCACGAGGTGATGCTCACCGGCGAACGCCGATTGAACCGGCTGCGTGTTTCGATTGCAGGCGGGAAGGGTATCGTCCCCTTTGGCACCGATGACCCCATGGTCCGACCGATGTCGAAGTATCCCGCGAATCATCACTTCTCACAGATTCTGGAGCGCGTGCAGCTCGTCGGCGCGATTCGCCTCGGATCGCGACTCGCGGTGGAGGCGGCAACGTTCAACGGAGATGAGCCGGCGGGGCCTTCATCGGCACCCGTCTGGCGCCGCTTCGGCGACTCGCGCTCCGCCCGACTCTCCCTCTGGCCGATCCCGACGCTCGAAGTTCAGGGAAGCTCGGCCTTTGTGCGTTCACCGGAGTTCGGCAGTGGCGAGGGCCTCGATCAGCAGAAGTCGAGCGCCAGCGTGCGCTGGACGCCCGCACGGACTGTCGTGCGGTACGCGTTCGTCGAGTGGGCACGGACCGAGGAACGGTACCGGAAACGTGAGATCATCGGATACGGTACGGTGCTCGCCGAGCTGCTTGCGCGACATCGCTGGTTGACCTTCGCCGGCCGCCTCGAGCGGACGTCTCGACCGGAAGAAGAGCGGCTACTCGATCCATTCCGCACATCGCGTCCGCCCACGGATCTCACGATCAAGGGGGTCACGCGGTGGCGGATCGCAACGCTGCACGCTGGCGTGCAGCTGCCGCAGAAAGGGCGTGTCCACGGCACCCTCTTTGCTGAAGTCGCACACGCGCACTCCACACCGCTGCTCCGGCCGATCCTGCTCGATCCGAAAGACATCATCGGTGCGTCGGCGGCCTGGCAGGCGAGCGTGGGGCTGCGGCTCGGCGTCGGGGCGATGTCGGCACGTGTCGGTCGCTACGGCGCGGCCGCGAGCGGCGTGATGACCGACGCCCGCCTGACCATGCCGCACGACCACACGGGTCGCCACTGAATCGGCGCGTGTCTCGCTGAATGTGTGTTTTTGGGGGGCCGTGGGAATGCGTCGGGCG
>CAYMQV010000288.1:0-4864 GCA_964392395.1 uncultured Gemmatimonadaceae bacterium | reverse complement strand
GCTGTGTACCCGGATACACGATGACATTCGGATACAGAATGCAATCGCTCCCGAGTTGCACCCCAGCGCCGAGGATGACACCCGCGCTGATGTTGGTGCGCGCGCCGACCACAGCGCCGTCTCCGAGCACCACACGCGCTCCGATGGTGACCCCGTCACCCAGCGTCACGCCGTCGCCGATCACGGCGGAGCTGTGCACCCCCGGAGCAGGCACGACACCTCGATGCAACAGGTTGATCGCCGCCAGCATCGCTTCCTGTGGCGCCGTGACCACGATGCGCGCGCGCACATGCAACACGTGGTCAACCAGCGCACTGGTGACGAAGACCGCTCCAGCCTGCGTTACCTGAGCATCGTCCGCATAGCGAGCCGAACTGAAAAAGGAAAGCGACGCCGAATCAGCCGAATCGAGCGCGGCGACACGCGTCACTTCCACTGTGCCATCTCCCGAAAGCGTGCCACCGACGGCCGCAGCGATCGTGGCGGCGCTGAGCGCCACCGACGATGCCGCCACCTGGTGAGGCACAGTCACCGCGTTACGGCTTGACTGGGCGCGTCACGCCGGCTGGTGACGCAACTGGCCCGCTCGCCGGCGGCTTCACCGCCCCTGCGGCGGTCGGCGCCGCCGTTGACGGCACCGGGAGTTTCGGCGGACCAAGCGACTTGAGGCGGTCGATGATGCGCGAGGTGATGTCAAGATTCTTGTCCGCCGAAACAATGAACGGCACCTGTGCACCGGCGTCGAAGATGAACGCGTAGCCGTCTTCCGCTCGCACATCCTGAATCACCTTGTTCACCTGTTCCATGATCGGCGCCATCAACTCCTCCTGCCGTGCCTGCGCAGACTGCTGCATCTCCTGAGCGCGCTGCTGATACTCCTGCTGCCTGGCGCCGATCGCCGCTTCGCGCTGCGAGCGTTGTGCGGCGCTCAGCTGCGCCGCAGCCTTCTGGTACTCGCCGATGATCGACTGCAGCGAATCGCTCATCCGCTGCATCTGCGTGCGAACCGGCAGCGTTTCCTTCTCGAACTGCGCCAGCGCTTCCGTCCGCCCGGGGGCGCCCTCGAGCACCTGATTCGAATTCAGGTATGCAATCTTCATCGAGCCCGTCGTCGTGGGCGCCGGCACGGGTGGTGTACCCTGCGCGACCACCAGCGACGTCACCGCGACCATAGCCGCGCCACCCAGCATCATCCGACTCAACACACGCATTCCAGACTCCACAGGAAAAATGATCAGAACTGCTGGCCGCCGAGGCGGAAATGCAGCTGCCAGGCAGGCGCCGGGCGGCCCAGGTTGTCGATGCGATCCATGCCGTACGCCCAGTCGAGTCCGAGCGGCCCAAGCGGTGTCACCGTCGACAAACCGATTCCCGTACCCCGGAAGAGCCGGGTCGGGTTGAACTGCTGCACGCGGCGGTAGACGTTGCCCGCGTCGAAAAATCCATTGACGTAGAACATCCCGTTGAACCGGATGCCCATCTCCGCCGTGCTCGAGAAGAACGCCGCACCCGGGTTGTTGAACGCGGCGGAATTCGAGTTGGCATCCGGGAGGTATCCATCGGGCGTAATCGAGAACTCCGGATAGCCGCGCAGCGGTTCACCGAACTGGACGCCGCCCATGTTGAACTGCTGTGTGAATCGGAACGCTCCCGCGTTGCCAAGTACGGCCCCCGAGCGCACCGTCACTCCCGCCACGACCTTGATTGGCTGCGACCCTGGCTTGCTGCCCCCGAACTGTGCGATCGTCGCGTAGTTCTTCAGATCGAGCGAGTAGCGCTGAAAGCGCGATGTCCCACCGAGTCCGTTGAACTGCGCCGTAAAGGTCCGCTGAGCACCAGCGGAAGCAAACGGCAGATCGACACGCGTGTCATAGCCGAGCGTGGCACCGACATAGCTGCGGATGTTCGCTCCGCTGAACTGTGCCGCCTGCTCGCCGAGGAATCCGGAACTCCCGTATCGGACGCTTTCAAGCCCGTATGACAGGAAAAGTCTGATATAGGGCGACTGCGGGACCGGAAAGCCGAGCTGCAGGCTGATTCCGGTCTGGATCGGTTGACCAAATCCACCATTGAAATTGGAGAAGCCACCAATGCCTTGATAGCGGTTCTGTGTCCGATACGCGCTGACGGTTCCGGAAACCTGTGACAAGCGGATCTGCGGATCTGTATACGCAAGCTGGAAATTATTCTGGAAGCGACCGAAGTTCCAGTTCAGGGATCCCGATTTGCATCGCCCAAACAGATTCGGCTGCTGCAAGCCGATGAATCCGCCGACGCCAAGCCCCTGGCCGGCCGACGCACCGAAGTTCACGTTCCCGGTCTGCTTCTCCTTGACGCGGAAAATAATGTCGACGTCGCCAGTGGAGTCGGGACGAGTATCGGGATTCGGAACCGGCGTTTCAAAAAAGCCCAGGTTCGCGATGTTCTGATACGAGCGGACAAGGCGATCCTGGCTGAACACATCACCCGGCAGGATCTGCAAGGCATTGCGAATGCAGCTCTCGACCGTGTGGTCGTTGCCAAGAATGTCGACGCGGTTCACGATCGCCGGCTGGCCCTCTTCGATCTCCCATCGCAGGTTCGCGACATTCTTGCCACCGGTCGTGTCACGATCGACGATCGGGCGCACACGGGCGTAGATGTAGCCTTCATTGCTGTACGCCGTCTGCACCTTCTGCGTCCCTTCTGTCCACCGGCCTTGATCGAACGTATTCGGAGGGGCCGACGGCCCCCGACGGCGCAGCAGCGACTTGGCGCGCGACGTCAACGAGATCGACTGTGGCTGGAACGGATAGAGCCGCTGAATCTCCTCACTCGAAAAGCGTCGGTTCCCCAGTGCTTCAAAGGTGCCAAGACTATAGCGAGGGCCCTCACGAAGGGTGAGTTCGATCATCCCCTTCCCACGTTCGCGATCAACCAGCAGCGTATCGCGCTCGACGATGCCGTCAATGAAGCCCTGACGCGCCAGATACTCCGGAATCCGTTCCGTGAGATCGCCGGCGAATGCATCCTCGTCAAACTCGCCCTTGCGGAACCACAGAAATCCTTCCGGCTTGGTCTTCATCGTGGAAACGACATCGGCGGGCGCGAGCGTCTTCAGTCCATTCACGCGTACACCACTCACGGCGAGCCGACGCCCTTCGGACACGCGGAATGTGATCTTCGCCCGTTGATCGCCAAGCGACGTCGTGTCGACGGTCACGCGCGCCAGATAGTAGCCCGCCGCTTCGTAAATCGAATCGATACGCTGCTTGGTATTCGCGACCTGCGCGGCGTCGACAGGGCGACCGATCAGCAATTCGACCTTGTCCTTCAGTGTGCGGGTCGGGATACGATCACCGCCAATGACGTCAACATCGCCAAGAATGGGCCGCTCGACGACACGGATCACGATCGACGCCAGAATCGGCGGACCATCGTGCACGCGACAGCCGACCTGCACGTCGCTGAAACTCCCTGAGGCGTACAGCTGCTTGATTGCGCGCTGCACCCCCTTGAAGTTCAGCGCGACGCCGGTGGCGAGCTCTGCATCCGACAGGATCTGATCGTTCGTCACGCGAAGATTCCCCTCGACCACGATGGAGTCGGGGAGTGCGCACGGGCCCGGTCCCTCCTGTTGCGCAGCAGCGCGCGAGAGGGGCAGGCAGAGGACGGCAGCCAGGATGGCAGCCGCGGAGTGACGGAATACGGGCATAAGCATGGAAAATGTAACGGGTCAGCCGGTCGGGTCTACCCGCGACCCGACCGGCTGTTTCACGGAACGCCCGTTCCGGAGGGCGACCACCGCCGTTCAGGCGGCCGGCGTTGCGCTGGCAGACACCCTGAACTGGAGCTTGGTTCCGTCCTCCGCCACATCCACGTCGATCTCGTCGCCCTTTGAGAACTCGCCCAGGAGAATCTTCTCCGAGAGCGGGTCCTCGATGTAGCGCTGGATCGCCCGCTTCAGCGGACGAGCCCCATACATCTCGTCGAACCCATTCCTGGCCAGAAAGTCACTGCCGGCGTCGCTCAGCTTGAGCGTCAACTCTTCCTCGGACAAGCGCCGCTGGACCTCGCGTAACATCACGCCGACGATCTTCGCGATGTGTTCGCGACTGAGCTGATGGAAGACGATCACGTCGTCCAGCCGGTTGAGGAACTCCGGATTGAACGTGTGCTGGAGCTCTTCCTTCACTTTCTCCGAGATCCGCTCGAAACTGCCGCGACTGTCATTTGTTCCGAAACCAAGCGACTTGCCCTTCGTGATCTCCTTCGCGCCCACATTGCTGGTCATGATGACCACCGTGTTCTTGAAGTCGATGACGCGGCCGTAATTGTCGGTCAGGTGGCCCTCATCCAGGACCTGCAACAGGATGTTGAACACATCCGGATGCGCCTTCTCGATCTCGTCGAGAAGGATGACACTGTACGGCTTTCGGCGGATGGCCTTGGTCAGCGTGCCGCTGTCCTCGTATCCGACGTAGCCCGGTGGGGCACCAATGAGCCGCGACACGGAGAACTTCTCCATGTACTCGCTCATGTCGACGCGGATCAGCGCCGACGCATCGGCAAACAGGAACTTCGCCAGCTGCCGAGCGACCTCGGTCTTGCCGACGCCGGTCGGACCGCAAAAGATGAAGCTGCCGATCGGCCGGTTCGGATCCTTCAGACCGGCACGGCTGCGACGGATCGAGCGGGCCAGTGACTTGATGGCCTCCTCCTGACCCACCACCTGGGCATGCATCTCTTCTTCCATCCGCAGCAGTCGCGCCGTTTCGGCCTCCTGCAGCCTCGTGACCGGAATGCCAGTCCAGCGGCTCACGATGAAGGAAATCTCCTCCTCGCCGAGCACCGGGCGGAACGACTGCCGCCGCTGCTCCCACTC
>CAYMQV010000287.1:0-4876 GCA_964392395.1 uncultured Gemmatimonadaceae bacterium | reverse complement strand
GCCGATGGTCATGCCGTGATTGTCGCGCCGGCCGCGATTACATCACCCGCGCCCAGCCCGACAATCACGGCATGACCATCGGCCGGGTTCTCGAGAGCAGTGCGACTGAAGTCACGATCGAGGTGACCCACCCTATCGAGGCTGGGGATGGCGTCGGTTTCGAGCCCCCGGACGCTGGTGGCACGAAGGCGATCGGATTTGCGGTCAGCGCAGCTCGCACGCTGTCCCAACGCAATGGTTTGGTACGGCAGGTACTCGCGACGCGTCAGCGAATCCCGGTTGGCTGGACTGTCGTACGCTCGTCCCACGCGGCGCTGCTGACCAGGGCACGCGAGAGTTTTGCCGCGCTGCCAGCGGTGATTCAGAAGCGCCGCCACCGCCTCGATCTTCGCCTCTTCGGCAGCGCCGGCGGGCCGATGAAGCTGGTCGCTCGATGCGATGACGATGAAGCCAGCGCTCGAAGCGAAGCGGTCCTCGCACCAGCCAGCAAGCGCGCGCTGGACGACACGATGCTGCGCGAACAGCTTGGACGCCTTGGCGAAACACCGTTCGTGCTCGGCGCACTCGATCGAAGCGGCCTTGGCGCCGACCTGTTCCTGCCGGTGAGCGCGCTCAACCGACTGCGGCAGGACGCGGTCGATCAGTTGCTCCTGCAGCGAGACTGGTCGGAGAAATCGAGGCTCGCAGCGCGCCAGGCATCGATCGCAGCTGCGATCGTCGTGTCGGCACAGCCCGGGAGTGAGGTCACCTCGGCGCTCATCGCCGAGGTGTACTCGGTGGACGATGCGTTGCTGGCAGCGCGTGCCGGCGCGACGGAAATCGTGTTCGATCCGTTCCTGCGGCATCCTGCGCCGCCGCTGTCCAGGGTACGCAGCCTGCAGGATGAACTGACTCGCATCGGTGTCACGCTCCGATTGCGCACCCCGACCATCGTGCGCCCGGAAGATCGCGCGGCCGCGAACAAGTGGCTGGGCCTGATGCTCCCCGTCCAGACGGGACATCCTGGCCTGCTTGCCGAGCTGGCCGCGGAAGGTCGCGACGTCGTGGGCGACTACGCGCTGAACGTGTTCAATCACCACACCGCAGCAGAATACTTCGCGCTCGGAGCGAATCGCCTGACCCTGTCAGTCGAGCATACAGTCGAAGAGATGCTGGCCGTGAGTGCGCCCTGGAATGGTGCCCGATTCGACGCCGTCGTCTTTGGTCGCCCGGAAGGCATGACCATCGAGCACTGCGTCCTGTCGGCCGCCTTTGATCGCGTCGTGACGACCTGTCGGGACCTCTGCGTGCAGAAGCACCCCAATGTGTCGATCACCGATCCGGCCGGCTATACCTTCCCGGTGGCCACGGACAGCGCATGCCGCAACCGGCTGCTTCACTCGCGGCCGATCGAGGGGGGGGAGTACCTGCCGCGCCTCTGGCGTGGTGGAATTCGGCACTTCCGCCTGCTCTTCAATGTGCCTGGGGATCCGATCGCCGAGGTCGTGGCGGGTTACCGTGCGATGATCGACGAACTCGCGGCGGGAGATCGCGTCGGCACGGATCGTGTCCGCGGCTTGTTCGGGCAGGGGTTCACGCGCGGGCACTTCGCTCGCGCCGTCTGACATTCAGTTCCTCGACTGTTTCTTCCACCGCCACCA
The DNA here is from genome assembly GCA_964392395.1 of uncultured Gemmatimonadaceae bacterium. Lineage (GTDB taxonomy): Bacteria > Gemmatimonadota > Gemmatimonadetes > Gemmatimonadales > Gemmatimonadaceae > JACMLX01. Next base: position 3,236 of record CAYMQV010000287.1, on the reverse strand, counting down.
CAACATGCCAACACCGTTCGAATCCGCTCAGCTCAATCTCCAGCTTTTCGACATGCGTCGCGAGCCAGTGCTGCGGAAGGCGCGCGACTGGTATCTGCTCGAGTTTCATCCGGCCACGTTCGATGAGTACATGAAGGAGCAACTGGGCGAAAAGAATTCATGGATGCGCATGGTGATCGGTTACTGGGATATGGCCACGTCGATGGTCGTGCATGGAGCGATTGATCAGGCGTCTTTCATCGCGGCGCACGGCGAGGTCATCGGCACCTTTGCGAAGGTGCATCCCTACCTGACCGAACTTCGCAGCCGTATGGGACCAACCGTGTGCGCGAACATCGAAGCCGTCGTGATGGCCATGCCCGATGCCACGGCAGAGATGGAGCGCCGTCGCGCGCGCCTCAAGGCGCGGTGGGAATCGCAGCAGGCGTCCAAAGCCGGCTTCATCGCCTGAGATCGATGGTGCATTCGCAGGCGGGCGGCGATGACGCAGCCCTGACGTTGATGGCGATGCTGGACGGCAGACTGTCCGCCGGATCTCTCCCGTCCAGCCGCCGCCCGGCATGCTGATCTCTCCGACCCTCGACGACGCACGCGCCGTCTTGCTGGCGCGCTTCGGTTACGGTGCCTTCCGGCCCGGGCAGGAGCGGGCCATCGTCAGCGTGCTCGCCAAACGGGACACATTGGTCGTCCTCCCGACCGGCGGCGGCAAGTCGCTCTGCTATCAGGTACCGGCGCTCATCACGCGCGGGCTGACAGTGGTCGTGTCGCCACTGATCTCGCTCATGAAGGATCAGGTGGACGCGCTGGAGCGTCGCGGCATCGAGGCCGCGTTCATCAACAGTACCCTGTCGAGCGCCGAAGTGAGCGACCGCCTGATGCGCGCGCAGCGGGGCGACATTCAGATGCTCTACGTTGCCCCGGAACGCTTCGATGTCGGGGCCACGGCGGAACGCCTGAAGGCCATCGGCGTCGCGCTGCTTGCGATCGACGAGGCGCACTGCATAAGCGAATGGGGGCATGATTTCCGGCCCAGCTATCGCCGTGTGGGTGAGGTGCGCCAGCGCCTCGGCAATCCGCCGACGATTGCGCTCACTGCCACGGCAACACCGCTCGTGCGAGAGGATATCGCGCGGATTCTCGATCTCCAGGATCCGGAGATCATCGTTACCGGGTTCGATCGACCGAACCTGTCGTATCAGGTGATCGCGGCCAAGGGCGATCGGGAGAAGGATGCGGTCGTCCTCGACCTGCTCCGGCAGCTCGAGGACGGGACGGGAATCGTCTACGCCTCGACACGCAAGACGGTCGAGCGGATGGCACAGTTCCTCGATGACAATGGTGTGCCCGCGAGCGCATATCACGCCGGCCTGGACGACGAACGGCGCCGACGGGTGCAGGACTATTTCATGGCCGAGCGCACCCGCGTGATCGTCGCGACCAACAGCTTCGGCATGGGCGTCGACAAATCCAACGTGCGCCTGGTGATTCACTACGCCATGCCCGGCACACTCGAGGCGTATTATCAGGAAGCGGGTCGCGCCGGGCGTGATGGGCAGCAGAGCCGATGCGTGCTGCTGCACGCCTTTCCGGATCGGTTCACGCACGAGTTCTTCATCAAGTCCGCGCTGCCGGATCGCGCCCTGATCGAGTCGGTGCATCGCCGTTGTCAACGTGAAGCGGATCGCGGTGGGGTCGTCTCGGCCACGGCCGAGGAGCTGGCCGGTGCAATTGGTGGCAAGACATCGGTGAAGGCGGTCGATTCCGCGTTACGGGTGCTCGCTGACGCCGGAGTGCTGCGATGGGACCCCGAGTCGGCGGGGCTCGTCTCGTTGCGGCTGCTCGCCACGCCCGAACGGATTCGCGACGAACTGGGCGATGGCTTCGAGATGGAGCGCGAACTGCTGCGTGCCTGCTGGCGGGTGGCTCGCGACCAACTCGCGCGGGGGGCGGTGATCGATCTCGACGGCTTGCCACCGGGCTTCGGTGGTTTCAGCGGCGCCTTCCCGATGCTCGAAGCGCTCGAGGCGCGCCAGTTCGTCGCGGTCGATCGGGTGGGTGGCGGGCTGCGTCTGATTGATGCCGCCACGCCACTCGATCGCGTCGCCATCGACTGGCGTGCACTGGATCGTCGTCGCCAGCGGGAATTCGACAAGCTCGATGCGATGCAGCGGTATGCGTACGCGACCACCTGCCGACGCCAGGCACTGCTGCAGTGGTTCGGCGATCCGGCAGCGAAGGCGCAGTGCGGGGCCTGTGACAACTGCCTTGGCGAACGCCGCGCTGCGCCAGCCATCAGGGGTGCCTTTGGCGCTGGAGCCGGATCGCGCGAGCGTACGCCGCGAGATCTGAATGCGCGTCGGGACACGCAGCGAAAGAGCAAAGAGAAGGGTGGGGCAGTCACCGAGGCCGACACGGAACTGTTCAATGCGCTCAAGGCATGTCGGGCGGCACTCGCGGGTAAACAGAAGGTGCCGCACTACGTGGTCTTTCCTGACGCCACCCTGGCCGCGTTTGCGTCGCGACGCCCACTCACGCCTGCCGCGATGTCGTCGCTCCCCGGCGTTGGGCCAGTCAAGCTCGAGCGATACGCCGAGTCCTTTCTCGACGTCATCCGGGGCCACCGCCGCTGAGACGTGCGGCGGTCCTCAGGCGTCAGAACGCCAATGCACCGCCCGAGGTTTGGTTCCGACGGCAAGGTCCTTCATTCGCCCCTGCCGATCACTACGTTTCTCTGTCTACGGGCGCCCGCATGAGGCTGCCCCCCAACACGCGAAAAATGGACGATTCGCTCTACTTCAATGAGCAGCACCTTCTGGTCCGCGACATGGTACGTGCATTCGCGAATGATCATGTGAAGCCTGTGGCCAGCCTGCACGACGCTGAGTCGTCGTTCCCTTGGGAAAACGTGGCGAAGATGGCCGATCTCGGCCTGCTCGGCATCCCCTGGTCGGAGGACCTCGGCGGAGCCGGATTCGATTCGACCGCCTTCATCATCGCGATCCATGAACTCGCGAAGGTGTGCGCAAGCCACTCCATCACGATTTCCGCGCACACCACGCTCGGCACATCTCCGATCGTCTACTTCGGAACCGAGGCGCAGAAGCAGCGTTACGTGCCGATGCTCGCCGCCGGCAAGGTGCTTGGTGGATTCGGACTGACGGAGCCGAACGCTGGCAGTGACGCCGGCGGCACACAGACGACCGCTGTCCGGAAGAACGGACATTATGTCCTGAACG
>CAYMQV010000286.1:0-4882 GCA_964392395.1 uncultured Gemmatimonadaceae bacterium | reverse complement strand
CGCGGCACCGGGGGTTTCACCGCCGAGCACTGCGGAGACGTCGATCTCCAGCACCCGGCCCACTTCCGCTACGAAATCGCGCGTCGCACCCACGCCGATCGGCACGGTCGTGATGGTGGGCATCTGGAACGAGCGCTGCAACCAGCTGCAGGTCGTCAGCGCGATCTCCGGATACAGACAGACATTCGCATCGGCGTCGGGCAACCGACGCAGGTCGTCAGGCTCGGCACCCAAGGGCGCGCTCACGTGCACATCGACACCGACGCTCGAAAGCAGCTTCGTGATTTCCGCGATGTCATCACGACAGCGGAAACCGAGGATCGTTCCACCGAGCAGATTCACCCGTGGGCGACGCCCCTCACGACTCGGCCGCGGTTCACGGGCCTTCGAGCGGTCGAGCAGCAGGGTGCGCACCAGTTGGTAGAACGTCTCGGCGGCACCCCAGTTCTCCTTCTTCGAGTACGACGGCAGCTCGAGTGGCACAATCGGGATCGTGAATCCCATCCCCATCGCCAGACTGCCTGGGTTGTCCTGAATCAGTTCGGCGGTGCAGCTCTCTCCAACCAGCAGCGCTTTCGGGGCGAACCGGTCCACGGCGTCCTGCACCGCGCGCGTCACGATGTTCGCGGTATCACCGCCGAGGTCGCGGGCCTGAAACGTCGTGTACGTCACCGGGGGCCGCTTGTCCTGCCGCTCGATCATGGTGAACAGCAGGTCAGCGTACGTATCACCCTGGGGCGCATGCAGGACGTAGTGCACATGCCGCATCGACGTCGCAATCCGCATCGCGCCGACATGGGGCGGGCCTTCGTAGGTCCAGAGCGTCAGTTGCATGAATCAGACCCTCAGTCGCGCGCTGCGATCAAGTGGGCGCACAAACAGCTCCGCGAGGTCACCCGCCTGTTCATAGCCCTGGATCGGAGAGAACACGAGCTCGATCGACCATTTCGTACGCAAGCCGCGCGCCTCGAGTGGGTTCGCGAGACCCAGCCCACACACGGTCAGATCGGGGCGGGCCGCTTCGCACCGTGCCAACTGCTTCTCGACATCCTGACCTTCGCTGAGAAAGGTGCCGGCGGGCAGCAATGCCAATTCGGTCTCGGTCAGCATGCGGTCAAGGTATGGCGTGCCGACTTCGACCAGCGACATGCCACACTCGCGGGACAGGAATCGCGCCAGCGGCAGCTCGAGCTGCGAGTCGGGGAAGAAGAAGATGCGCTTCCCTTCCAGCGAGCTGCGGTACCGTTGCAATGCAACCGTCGCCCGAGCCTGCGACGGCCCGGTGACCTTGCGAAAATGCTCCGCCGGGATGTCCCAGGCCGCCGCGGCAGCAGCCAGCCATCGGGTCGTCCCCTCGGAACCGAGGGGATACGGCGCCTGCAGCAACGTGGCACCGCGGGCCTGGAGCGCGCGCACCGTCTCGCCGACGAATGGCTGTGCCAGCAACAACTGCGTGCCTGGTCCGACCGGTGGCAGGTCGGACGCCCGCCGAGCCGGGAAGAACGACACCGGGCCAATGCCGAGCTGCGCAAAGAGTCGTGAGAACTGGTCCTCGATCACGTCAGCCAGCGTGCCGACCACCATCAGGCGGCGTTGGCCGTCGTCCGTCGCCGGCAGATGCGGGACCATGGACTTCAGGCACTGATCCTCGCCCTGCGTGAACGTCGTTTCGATGCCACTCCCGGAGTAACTCAGCACGCGCACCCGTGGGAAGTTCTCGCGGTTGAGCCGCTGCGCCGCCGTCACCAGATCGAGCTTGATCACTTCACTCGGGCACGACCCGACCAGAAACAGGGTGGTGATTTCCGGCCGCCGTGCCAGCAACTCCGCCACCACACGGTCCAGCTCCGTATTGCAATCGGCCATGCCTGCCAGATCGCGGTCCTGCAGAATCGCGGTGGCGAATCGCGGCTCGGCAAAGATCATGACCCCGGCGGCGGACTGCAGCAGGTGCGCGCAGGTGCGCGATCCGATGACCAGAAAGAAGGCGTCCTGCATCTTCCGATGCAGCCACACGATGCCCGTCAAGCCGCAAAAGACTTCACGCTGACCGCGTTCACGCAGCACCGGTGCATCGGTACAGCCGCCGCCAGATGCGGGATCGGGCACCACCGGCAGCGACGTGCTCATCGCACGGTGGCGCGCAGGGTCGCCTCGCGCGCTTCCTGCAGCCGCGCCGCTCGCAACTTGAGCAGGAACTGCACGGCGTTGACCACATACACGGCGTACGCACTCAGCGCGACCACGAACAGCGCGCTCGTCGAGAGTCGGCCGGTGAGCAACCCGCCAAGGTAGAACGTGTGCAGCGCAATGACGACGAAGCTCACCACATCCTCCCAGAAGAACGCAGGCGCGAAAAGATATTGCCCAAAGACGACCTTTTCCCAGATCGCCCCCGTCACCATGATGGTATAGAGAACGAGTGTCTTCACGATGATCGAAACATGCGCCTCTCTGACACCATCACCCGTCAGCAAGGAACGAACGACGAGCACCACGCTGACCGCAAAAACCAGGAACTGGACCGGCGCGAGGATACCCTGGACCAGCGTCCACCTCGTCGCGTCCCGGCGGAGGCGCTGCTCCGGCGTATAGAGCGCTCCCACCGGTGCTCGGGACGCTGTCCCCGAAGTAGGGCCGCCCCGCTCTGGGGTCATCGTGAGTTCGCCTTCCATCTCCGCACCGATCTCCGGGTAGCCGTTACGTCCGAGGCTACCCCCGGGAGCGCAGGTGTCAAGTAAAACTGACACTCGCGCTGAAAATCGACGGTTCAGGGGAGTCAGCGATTTGACAACGGCCCGAGCACGTGTTGCTTCCAGAGAGGGGCGCTCCGGACTCGCGTCGACGAAAGCTGTGCCTGGGCATCGATATATACCGTCTACAAAGATTGTCATCCCGTAAGGAGGGATTCGTTGTCCAGCTCGCTACAGCCTTCCTTCGGCCAACCGTCGCAGCCTGACTGTGAGCCGTTACGTGCGCGCAGCCCCGCCGCCGGGCGGTCGATGGAGTTGGAACTCATCCCTCGGCTCTTGGCGCACGCACGCGGTCAGACGGCTTTCTCGGACGGGTCAGGGCCGCCGAGTCTGGTGGTGGAGCAGGCAGATGTCGACGCGTTCGTAAAGGCATGCCTCTCGGCAGACGAAGAGCAGTGTCCGGCGATGGTGGCGGCGATGATCGACGGTGGTGTGACCCTCGAGCGGATCTGCCTCGACCTCCTGACGCCAGCGGCGCGGATGCTTGGCACGCTGTGGGAGCAAGATGATGCCGATTTCCTCGAGGTGACGCTCGGGCTCGGTCGAATGCAGCGCGCGGTCCGCGATCTCGGACGCCGGACGGGCGGCTCGGCGGTGGTCTCCGAGGACGCCGGTCAGGCGCTCATCTGTGCCATGCCCGAGGAGCAGCATTCTCTCGGACTCGCGATGCTCGCCGAGTTTTTCGTGGCGGACGGCTGGGGAGTTACCGTCGGTCCGCCACTTGGCGCGCAGGATCCGGTAGCCGAGGTCGGCGCACACTGGTATGACGTCGTCGGCGTGTCGGTTGGTCTCGTTGAACGTGCCCCGAAAATTACCGAGCTCATCAGCAACATTCGCGCTGCGTCGCTCAACTCCGATCTGGCGGTGATCGTCGGCGGCCGAGCATTCATCGACGATCCAGACCTCTTCTCAGTGGTCGGTGCGGATGCATCGGCACCGAGTGCCGCGCAGGGCCCGCTGGTTGGGCGTACATTGGTTCAGGCACGGCGTGCTGCGCGCGAAGATCCGACAGCGGATTCTTCCCTCTCGTCCCAGTGACGATCAGCCGCGCCGCCGACGGTGGCCTCGCGGATCTCGATCCCCAGCTTGCGGCGGATCTGGTCGCGAACACCGGCGATCTGGCCGTGATCGTCGACCGGACCGGTGTCGTCCGAGCGGTGGTGGCAACTGACGCCGAGTTGCGCGAGGCCGGGATTGAACAGTGGGTCGGCCAGCATTGGGCTCAGACCGTCACCGTTGAAACCCGGACCAAGGTCGACGCGCTGCTCCGGGATGCGAGCAGCAAGTCGCAGGGTCGGCGGCGCCAGGTCAATCATGTGCTGCCCGGCGGGAACGATCTCCCCGTCTCCTACACGGTCATGCGCGTGGGCCGCGACGGCGCATTCGTGGCCGCCGGCCGGGACATGCGAACCATGTCTGCACTTCAGCAGCGTCTGGTCGAGGCACAGCAGGCGATGGAGCGCGACTACTGGCGCCTTCGCCACGTCGAGACGCGCTACCGGCTCCTCTTCCAGTTTGCCGCCGAGACGATCCTGGTCGTCGACAGTGCGACGATGCGGGTCATGGACGCGAATGCGGCAGCGGGTAAACTCTTTGGCGAACCGCCCGAGAAGCTCACGGGCCGTGCCTTCCCATTTGGCATCGTACCGGACGACCTGCGCGCGGTCAGTGACGCCGTGGGCAGTGCGCGCTCCTTCGGCAAGAGCGCCGACGTGCGCGTTCGCCTGGCCCGCGGTGGCGAGGCATACAGTATCACCGCGTCGACATTCCGTCAGGACAGCAGCACACTGCTGCTGGTGCGCTTTTCGTCGCTCGAGGGAGATCGCCTCCTGAGTGACGGCGGCGAGCGGAGCCGCATTGCCGCGCTGCTGGAGCAGTCGCCGGATGCCTTCGTGATCACCGACATCGTCGGCAGCGTGACTTACGCCAACCGGGCGTTCCTCGATCTGGTGCAGCTGAGCGCCGACGAACAGGTTCGCGGGAAGGACATCGGTGCCTGGATTGGTCGTCCAGGCGCGGACTTCGAGGTCTTCCTCGCAATGCTGAAGCGCAACGGCGCGGTGCGGCTGGCGCTGACCGGCGCGCGTGGCATACATGGCTTGTCGACAGAAGTCGAGGTCTCCGCCGCC
>CAYMQV010000285.1:0-4972 GCA_964392395.1 uncultured Gemmatimonadaceae bacterium | reverse complement strand
GACGTGAACTTCACGCCATTCGTGACGAGATTCAGCAGCACCCGCTGAATGGCCTCGCGGTGCCCGATTCGCGCCTCCGTCACCCCGGTCTCGAAGCGCAGCACCAGCCCGCGCTCCTCCGCCAGCGGCAGCACGATGTCGCGCACCGACTGAAACACTGCCGGCACCGAGAACGGCAACGGCTCCTGCTGCACCAGCTTCTCACCGCCACGCGCCAGGTCCATCACATCACTGGCCATCGTGCTCAGGCCCAGCGCCGCACCGTAGATCAGGCCCAGCTGCCGTTCCTGCACCGGCGTCACGTCACCGCTGTGCCCACGTCGGATCTGTTCAGCCAGGAAGAGAATCGAGCCGAGCGGCGAGCGCATGTCGTGCGCCACCTCGACGAGCAACTCGAGACCGCCCATCCCACCGAGTCGCGACGAGAAGCGGTGCGCGGCGTCCTCCTCGCACTGTGAATCGAGCGTCTCGAGCGCGTGGAGCACCGCAACCGCGTCTGCTGCCGTCAGCTGCCCGTCGCGCGACTGGCGCAGCAACGACCGTCGCATGCCCGCCAGCAGACGCGCCACGGGCAACGCCGGTGGAATGGCGATCCGCATCACACCGGAATCGCCATGCAGCGCGAGCTCGGCCGCTGCGCACAGCAGCGAGGCACCAGCGCGCAACTCGGTAACCGGCCAGCCACCATCGCGCGCCGCCGACAGTTCCGCCGATGCCGCATCCGCCGCGCAGGACAGGGCGGCACGCCATGTGACGCCGCTGTCAGCTGGCGGCGCGGACGGGAGCCCACCTTTCTCGACGCGCAGCATCGGACGGTGCCCGGGCCCCGGCGCTGTCACGCCAGCGATCCGGAGTACTCGTCGCGCCGGAGCTCGTGCTTCTCCATCAGTCGATACAGCGTCGTGCGATCGATCCCCGCCAGACGGGCCGCGCGCGACATGTTTCCACCGGCGCGCGCGACCAATAGCGCCAGATACTCCTTCTCGAACTGCGCCACCAGCTTGTCCTTCGCTGCATGATAGGCGTCGTTCATGTAGCTGCCGGCAAAGGTCGTGGCGTCCGTCGGCGCGATCGTACCATCCGAGATGTCGTCGTAGACCGGGAAATCCGCGGCCATCAACGCCTTGCCCGGATCGGTCACGACGGCGGTGTGTTCGATCATGTTCTGCAGCTCGCGCACATTGCCGCGCCACGGCCGGGTTCGCAGAAAATCGTGCGCATCCTCGCTGAACGTCGGAGACGGTTCACCCGGCTGCCGATGCCGTTGCCAGAAATGCTGCAGAAAATGCGCCGCGAGAACGGAGATATCCTCCGGACGCTGCCGGAGCGGCGGCAACTTGATGGGCACGACACGCAGCCGATAGTACAGATCCTCACGCAAGCGCCCCTGCGCCACCGCTTCCTGCGGATCGCGATTCATCGCGCTGATGAAGCGCACATCGACCACCGCATCCTGCTGCTCGCTGCCAACGCGCCGCACCACACCATCCTGCAGCACCCGCAGCAGCTTGGCCTGGAGCGGCATCGACATCTCAGTCAGTTCGTCGAGAAAAAGCGTCCCACCATTCGCCACTTCGAGCAGACCGGCCTTGTCTCGGTCCGCACCGGTGAACGCGCCCTTCTTGTGGCCGAACATCTCACTCTCGAGCAACTGCTCCGGCAGCGCGGCGCAGTTGACGGCCACCAGCTTTCGGCCGGCGCGACGGCTGTGGCTGTGAATGAACTGCGCGATCAGTTCCTTGCCGGTGCCGCTCTCGCCGCTGATCAGCACCGATGCATCAGTGCCCGCCACCTTCCGCGAGAGATCGAGCGCCTTCCGGAACGCCGGCGACTGACCGAGCAGCGTGATCTTGTCGCCCGTATGGGCGTTCTGAAAACTGGCGCCATTGCCGATGGCGCCGTCAGCCCGGGCGGTACGGGTCTCCCGCGCCACCAGCACCGCATGCGACGCTCTGCCTACCAGGATCTGCAGGTGACTGGCCGAAAACGGCTTCGGCAGGTAGTCCCAGGCACCGGCCCGGAGTGCCTCGATACTCGAGGTGACCGACGGATTCCCCGTCATGACCACGAAGATCGTTTCCTTGTGCGCCTCGAGTGTGGCCTTCAGGATGTCCATCCCCGAGACCGGCGTCAGGTAGAGATCACAGAGGATGATGTCGAACCGCTTCCGCTTGACGAGCTCCATGGCGTCGTCAGCGCGACCGGTGACGGTGACGGTGTAGCCGTCGCCCTGCAGGATGCTGGCGCACCCCTCCCGAAGCGTACGGTCGTCGTCCACGATCAGCAGCCGAAGGGTCGCCCGGGCCTCGGGTCCCACCGCCATCGAATCGCGTACGGCCGACGGATCGGCGGAAGTCTGGTCTGGCGAGGTCATCTTTACCGTGAAATCCGGCGCGGGCTCGTGTCACCCGCACCCTGCCCAGGCTGATCCCTGAGATGGGCTATCGAGTCGTAACTAGCGAAGAGGTGTTGCATGTGTCAAGCAACACGTCGAGCACAAACCACACTCAGTACCAAACGATCGTATATTTCCCGCGACAGGGTGTCGCACTTATACTGCGATTTGACGAGCAGACCGTCCGTTTGTCACAGCTCCGGTCGCTTGTCTGGGCCGGCATTTGCATTTGGTCCGGCGTCCGGCGCTCCATGAGAGCCAGGCGCTGCGACCAGCGTTCCTTCCGGAGCCCCCGGGTATAGTGACGTCGCAACACTTCTGTGCGTCCCACTGCAACATGACTCGACCGCTCAACGCCATCTCCGCCGGCTCCCGTCTGGCCCCTGCTTCCGGCACTGCGTCGCTTCCAGCTCTGCCGCAGCAGCCGCTCGAACAGTGGGGCCCGCCGCCGCCGCCGGCCGCACTGGCGCCGGCCTATCAGCGCTACCTCTCCGCCATCGGTCGCTTCAAGTGGCTGGTCTTCGCGATGGTGCTGCTCGGCCTCCTCGGCGGCTATGTCGCCACGCGCTACATCCGCCCGACGTACGACGTGCAGGGCAAGATCACCCTGCGCGATCCGAGCGCCGAGATCATCGGCAACTCGCGACAGCGCTCCAACGAGTCGTACCTCCAGGTGCTGCGCGCCTATATCATCACCGATTCGGTGGCCCGCAAGCTTCGGCTCTATCTCGACCCGAAGCGCGACGCCGATTCGGTCTACTTCCGTGAGTTCTCGCTCGGGCCGCAGTTCGTGCCCGGCACCTACGAGCTGACGATCGACGGCAAGAAGGAGAAGTACCGCCTTCGCCGCACCCGCAACGGCGATTCTCGCGAGGTCGAGACCGGAACCATCGGTGACTCGATCGGTCGGGAGTCGGGCATGCGCTGGCGCCCGCTGAAGGAGATTCTTCCGGCCAAGGCCACGGTCGAATTCGACCTGATCACGCCGCGCGAAGCATCGAACAACCTGCAGAAGCGACTCCGTGCCGACGCGCCTCCGAATACGGACGTCATGAACGTCCAGTTGCGCGGTGAGGATGCCGCACGCACCGAAGTCGCGCTGAACGAATGGATGGCGCTGTTCGTCAACTACATCGGCATCTACAAGAACGGCGGCACGACCCAGAACGCGACGGCGGCGAAGCAGGCATTCGCGGACGCGCAGGAACGTCTCAAGACGGCGCGACAGTCGCTGGAGAGATTCCGCGTCGATGCCATCACCAAGCCGTCCGAGCAGACGGTGATGACGCCGGGTGTGCAGCAGACCACCAACCCGGTGCTCGAGCAGTTCACGCGCTTCCGTCTCGAGGCGCAGAATCTCCGCAATGACCGTGAAGTGCTGCAGTCGCTGCTGTTGCCCGGTCGGCTGGCCGAGGTGGATCCGAGTATCGCGACCTCGCTTGGCACGGTGCAGGGTCCCGGTGGCGAGGCGCTGCGAAAGGTGCTCGACGAACTGTCCACCGCACGTGCACTCTATCGCGCCAAGAATGCGTTCCTGACCGACAGCGCGCCGGACGTGACACGCATCCGTGGTCAGATCACGAACCTCGAGGGCACTGTCATTCCCGGGCTGATCCGGCAGCAGATTGCGTCGCTGACGCTCAAGGAAGCGGACTACAATCGTCGCATCGCCGTGCAGTCCACCGAGATCCGCGGGATCCCGGAACGCACGATCCGTGAAGAGGAACTGCGCGCGCAGGTGGATCAGGAACAGAAGATCGTCGAGTATCTCTCCAGCAATCTCGAAACGCAGCGGCTGAAGGAAGCCTCGGCCCGCAACGAAGTCTTCGTCCAGGACTCGGCCGTCGCCCCGTTCAAGCCGACGTCGAACACCGCACTCCAGATCATTCCGGCGGGGCTGGCGCTCGGCCTGGCCCTCGGCCTGGGTCTCGCGATCCTGCTCGACCTGCTCGACAAGCGTGTCCGATACCCCGAACAGGTCGCGAACGAGCTGCGCCTCGACATCATCGGTGCGATTCCCCTCGTACACCCGGGGCGTCCGTCGGTCGAAGAGCAGGCGCAGCTGGTCGAAAGTTTCCGAACCTTGCGACTGTCACTCCGACACCAGTTCACGGCGGGCGAACCTGTCTCCTTCACGGTCACCAGCACCGGTCCGACGGAAGGCAAGTCGTTCGTTTCATCGAACCTCGCGCTCTCGTTTGCCGAAGCCGGGTTCCGCACGGTGCTGGTCGACGGCGACACGCGACGTGGCGCGATTCAGCAGGCGTTTGGGATCCCGCAGAAGCCAGGGCTGGTCGAGTATCTCCAGGGCACCAGCACACTCGACGAGACGGTGTATGCGACGTCGTACGAGCGGTTGTCGCTCGTTCCCTGCGGATCACGTCACCGTCAGGCGCCGGAGATGGTGACGACCGCGGCGATGGAATCACTGCTCGACGACCTGCGTGCACGCTTTGATGTCGTGATCGTCGACAGCCCACCGTTGGGCGCGGGCACCGATGCATATGCACTGGCGACACTCACCGGTGGATTGCTGATGGTGCTTCGCGTTGGCGTCACTAATCGGAAGATGGCCGT
>CAYMQV010000284.1:4564-4990 GCA_964392395.1 uncultured Gemmatimonadaceae bacterium | reverse complement strand
GGCGCCCCAGTTGCCGTGTTCGAAGGCGGCATGGAAGTCCGCGACGTCGCTGGTGATGCTGTCCGGACTGAGACGAAGCTCTGCCGACTGCTCGAGAAGTTGTGGCGCCTCGAGCTGCGTACGCAGCGTGTGTACGAGCTGCCTGAGCGATGTCCGGGCACGTTCCTCGTCGCTGTCGGGCCACAGGTACGACAACGCCGTCTCACGCGTTACGCCACGATCGCCAGCGGCAGCGAGCATCGCGAGGAGCGCGAGCCCCTTCCGTTGGCCTGACAGCGCCTCGCTCCGGGCACCGTCCCGGGTCAGGAAGCATCCGCCGAACGTGTGGAGTTTGAGCATCTGGTGCCGGGGGGACGCGATTTCACGCTCAGCTAACGCTGAGTCTACGCGGTCGACCTAGATAGCCGCACACATGCAGGGGAAGAA
>CAYMQV010000284.1:0-4554 GCA_964392395.1 uncultured Gemmatimonadaceae bacterium | reverse complement strand
CGGTCGCGCCGCGACTGCGAGCCCCTGCCAACGCACCATCTGGAAGGTCGTCATGCGAAACATCGCAGCAGCGGTTGCACTCCTCTCCTCGTTCGCCATCGTCGCGTGTGCGTCGGACGCTCCCGGGGCAACGGCACCCGACGCGGAGGTCCTCGGCCGGATCAGCGGCGTCAACGGGCACAAGTTTCGCCTGCGCCGGTTCCAGGGACCCTGCGAAACGGTCCTCGCTCCCACGATTCCAATCAGCCCAGGGGTCGTGCGGCAGGTGGATGACGGAACCTGTCACCTGTCCCACTTCGGCGAGGTCGGGTTCCTCTCCGACAAGGTCCTCCAGCTCGCGCTCGGCACCCAGACGAACGAGGTGACGTTCACGATGCCGAATGGCGACCTGTTGCGTGCGGTTGGAACCGGCACGAACGAGCTGAGCGGACCCGGCAAGATTCGATTCGTCGCGACAATCCGGTTCGTCGGTGGCAGCGGACGTTTTGCCCGCGCAACCGGGTCGGCGCGTTCGACCGGTGAGGCAGACCTCATCGCACGTCGGTCGACGTCAACGATCGAGGGCTACGTCATTTACGACGCGCGGGACCGGAACGACAGGTAGCGCCGTCGCGGTGACAATCCTGCGATCATGCCCGGTGCACGAGCGACCGGGTGTGATCGCGATGCCGTTCAGCACTGGGGGCCTCGTCGGGACACGAGCCACGTCCCCCTGAAACACGTCACTTGAAACAATCGGGATATTCTTAACGCCGATGCGATACAGCCGTCTCACCAGAGGACGGTGGAACTACACAGCGAATGGAGCAGCACGATGCACCGTGGAAAACTCAGGCGAATGCTCCAACGCCTGTGTCATGCGGCAATGGCCGTCACGGTATGGTCGTCCGTCACCGCCTGTGCCGGCGAGAAGGCAGCAGCGCCGTCGGCTCCCGTCCCCGTCGACCCCCGAACGCTGCCGATGGCCTTCCCCTCGGTCACGACTGACGAGTGGGCCACGATCACTCCCGCCGCACTTGGATGGGATACGCTTGCGTTGCGCAACGCCCTCGACTGGGCAGGCACGAAGCGGTCCACGGCGGTCGTGATCGCGTGGCGCGGCCGGATCGTGGCGGAGCGCTACTGGAATGGCTGGACGCCAGCGAAGGATTCCATCATCGCCAGTGCGAGCAAATCGGTGGTGTCGCTGCTGGTCGGGCGGCTGCGCGAACAGGGCCGGCTCACGTTCGACGATCCGGCCACGCGCTGGCTGGGGCCAAACTGGTCACGTGCCCCGCTCACGGAGTCGCGAGTCACCGTCAAACACCTGCTCTCCATGAGCAGTGGTCTCGACGACTCGCTCAAGACGGTGGTCGAACCCGACACGCGGTTCTACTACAACAATCCGGCGTACTATCAACTCTTCGGCGTCGTGGCTGCCGCGAGCGGGCAGAGCTTCGCGAACTACGGCGCGGCACAGCTGTTCACACCCATCGGCATGCGTACTGCACGATGGGTGGTGAACATCGACACGGGCGAACCGGGTTTCGTTCTGAGTTGTTCCGCGCGCGACATGGTGCGATTCGGACACCTGATCCTCAATCGCGGGCAGTGGAACGGGCAGTCCATTCTTGGCGACGCGAGTTACTTCTCCGCCGCGCTCAACAGCGCGGCGCCAAACAATGCCAGCTACGGCTATCTGTGGTGGTTGAACGGCAAGGAGTCGTATCGCACCCCGGGTCCCTACCTGTTGCCCACGGTCCCGGGTCCGCTCATTCCCAGCGCACCGAGTGATCTGGTGGCGGCGCTGGGCAAGGGCGACAAGAAGATCTACGTGATTCCGTCGCTCGATCTGGTGATCGCCCGACACGGAGAAGAAGCAGACGTCGCTGGCGGCAATCCGCTGGCGATCAGCGCGTTCGATGAACAGTGGTGGCAACGGCTCCGGCTGGTGCTCGCGCGGTAGGGAAGGCGCCGGCTGACAAACGTGCGCGCTTCTGCCCGCGGCTGGGGAATGCCCGATACTGTCAGGTCCGGACCTGGATGATTCCTGACCGATTCGACGTTCTCTCAGTTGCGGCAGGAGGGGGCTTCGCGCCAGACGCGCCGCCCTTCCGGTCATGAGTGCAGCTTCGTATTATACAGATCGGGGCCGAGGCTGACCCCGACCCTCCCCGAGACACCTCGCGCCCGTGTCCACTGCGCTCTCAAACGACACAGAAACCGATGTGTCGGACACCCTGCTCGAGCGCCTGCGCGTTGCCACCGCGGGGACGTACGACATTGCCGGTGTCCTTGGACGCGGTGGCATGGCGGTGGTATTCGTCGGCGAGGACCTGAGGCTGCGGCGTACCGTCGCCATCAAGGTGATGGAGCCCAGCCTGAGCCTGATTCCGGGAATGGCTGAGCGGTTTCTGGAGGAAGCGCGAACCTTGGCGCGGCTCCAGCACCCGAACGTCATCGTCGTCCACGATGTGCAGCGGTCCAAGGGGCTGAACTTCTTCGTCATGACCCTGATCGAAGGGGGCGGTGTCGATGAGCTCTGCCATCGCACGTCTCCATTGCCGATCGATCAGGCGCAGTGGATCCTGCTCGGCGCGAGTCGCGCCCTGGCCTTCGCCCACTCGGAACGCATCGTGCACCGCGATGTGAAGCCGGCGAACATTCTGGTCAACGTGAAGGGTGACGTCATCCTTACTGACTTCGGTATCGCGAAGGGCGTTGATGGCACGGGGTTGACGAAATCCGGCACGCAGATCGGCACGCCGGTCTACATGAGTCCTGAGCAGTTCACGGGTGAACTCGTCGGTCCCGCATCGGACCAGTATGCGCTGGGGATCACCGCGTACCAATTGTTGACCGGTGCTCCGCCCTTTTCTGGTGAGCTCTACGCGTTGATCGCAGCGCACGGCACCAGGGCGCCGGTGCCGGTCCGGCAGCTGCGCCCGGATTGTCCCGCGTATCTGGCCAATGCGGTGATGCGGATGCTCGAGAAGCTTCCGCAGGATCGCTGGCCGTCGCTGGATGACCTGAGCGACGTATTCGGGGCGAACCTGCCCAATGACGGCGGTGCCGCACGGCGGGCGCTTGCGAGCTCCGCTCGCGCGCTGCATCTGGAGCGTCGCAATGCGGTCGACGCGCTGACGGCGCAGCCCCCGATGAGCCCAGTCCCGACGAACGCATCGCGATCCGGAACCGGTCACACCGCACCCAGTCGCCTGGTGACCGTCTCGCCACCGAGAGCGACGATTTTTGTTGGCGGGTCGCTGGATCTCCGCGCGAGCGTGACATCAGAACGCGGCGACGCCGAGCCGGACATCATTCCGACCTGGTCATCGAACGATCCGGCGATCGTGACGGTGGATGCGATGGGCAGAATCGCCGGCCTCGTACCCGGCATCGCCAATGTCCGCGCGTCAGTCGACGGTGGATTCTCGGAAGCGCAGATCACCATTGAATCGGCACCAATCGCCCGCCTGTCGATTCCAACGCCGGCGTTCACGATGCGGGTGGACGATCGGGCGCAGCCCCCCGTGTCTGCGGTTGACGTGACGGGATCGACGCGCGGTGATGTGGCGCTCACCTGGCAGAGCCGATCAACACAGATTGCAGACGTGGAGTCGACGGGTGTCGTGCGCGCACTGCACCCGGGCAAGGCCGTCATCGAAGTCTCCTACGGTAACCTGCGACAGCTGATCGACGTCACCGTGGTGCGGCGTCCAATTGCGCGCGTGCTGATACGCAACGTTGACCAGCGCCTGGAGCTGGGTGCGACACGGCTGCTGACTGTCGATGCGTTCGACGATCGCGGCGTGGCCGTTCCGGCGGCGGATCTTCGCTGGCGGTCGTCCGCACCGGGCGTCATCCACATCGATTCGTCCGGACACGCGCTGGCGATCGGACAAGGCGTGGCGCAGATCACCGCCGAAATCGATCAGGTTACGGATTCGACTGAGATCTTCGCCGTGGAATCGCCAGTGGCTGCGCTGGAACTCCTGCTGGACCGGCGGAGCATTGAGGTTGATGACGAGTTGGCGGTACGGCTGCGCGTCACCGATACCACCGGTGGTACGCGATCCGCAGAGGGCGTGCGAGTCTGGAGCAGTGACGCTGCCGTGGCGATCGTCGACGAGACGCGCATGATCATCACTGCGATGTCGCGTGGTGCGGTGAACATCTACGCACAGGCCTTCAGCAATGGTGCGCCTGGGGTGTCGACCGTGATGCCGTTCATGGTGCTGGCACCGGCCACGGTGCGCATCGACGTGACACCGAGTCAGCTCGATCTCGAGGAGGGCGCGACAGCCTCCATGACGGTCCGTCCGCTCGATCGTCGGGGGCGCAGCGTCCCTGACGCCTTCGTGCTATGGGCTTCAGAGTCGCCCAGGGTGGTCGGCATCGGTAGTGATGGCGTGGTGCGTGCGCACGCGGTCGGATCGGGGATGGTGTGTGCGAGAGTCCTGAACCCCGACGGACCTGTGATCGAGTGCCGGATTCCCGTGCTGGTTCGGCCGAGCCGCGCTGTGATCGTGGTTGAGCCGATGCCCGCGCCGGCGGTGGTGTCGACTGCAGTGC
>CAYMQV010000283.1:0-4998 GCA_964392395.1 uncultured Gemmatimonadaceae bacterium | reverse complement strand
GACGGTCGCGGGCGGCACCGCCGCCGCCGCGGTCGCCGCCGTGCCCCGCATCCCGACTGGCGGCCAAACGGCGGCGGACGGGGTAGCTGGCGGGTCTCCCGCAGCTGGAGCCCACCCCGTCAGCGCGACCCCATCTACTATTACGTCGTGACGGTTGGCGCTGCGGGACATCTCGAGATACACTCCTTCGCTGACGGTGTCACGAAGGCCTGATGAAACGGCGTGGGTACCCGCCGGGTCAGTGGTGCGTGGCCGGCCGGACCGAGATCCGTTTCCGTCTGACCGTTGCAAACGTTTCCTTGGCTTCAACAGCGAATGCGTGCGGCGGCGCGCACACGGATCACGCCCAACGCCGAGAAAGGCGGAGCCTGCGACATGCAATGGACACGATCCTCTGCACGCGTCTGGTACGTGCTGTTGGCCGCGCTGCCAGGCAGCCTTGGCGCCCAAACTCCCGGGGCCGAGTCGGGGAAGGCCGCGCAGCGCAAGTCGGACGGTCTGGTGGCCGTTGCGGAGGTCAGCGCACGGCGTCAGGGGGCATTCAAAGTCGGCGATGGCAACTGGACGTGCAAAGGCACGCGATGCAGCGCGGGAGCCAGTGCATTGGCCGGGATTGCGGCGTGCCAGAATCTGGCGCGTGAAGTCGGCCGCATCCAGAGTTTCATGGTCGCGAGCGCGGCCTTGTCTGCGGAGGACCTGCAGCAATGCAACAGCGCGGCGGCGATGGCTGAACCGGCGGGGGCCGACGTGAATCCGCGCGAACTCCCGATGAAGACGGCACCGCCACCGGACACGACGTCGATTGCCGGTCGTCAGTCGAAGCGACTGATCACCGAAAAGGATTTCACGCCTCTGGCCCGGCCGCTTCCGAAGGCACCAGATCGGGCAAGGGTGTTGCCGCGTACGCCCTCCACCAATACGCCTGGTGCACCACCGGCCAGCGGTCCGTTCGTACCTCTCGCGATACGCACATCGGCGCTGACCTTGACCGGGACCGGCATATCGGAAGTCGTGTTCCGTTTCACTCCCGTCGCGGTTCGCACGCCGATGCTGACCCTGACGGGAACGGGCATTGCAGAGACCGTCTACCGATTTACCCCCGTTGTGGTGCGAACCGCGCCGCTGACGCTGACGGGTACGGGTCGCGTCGAATGAGGCTTGCGCGTCTCATCATCCGACAGTTCTTCACATGAAGAGTCCTTCCGAAAGGGAGACCGTAACCATGTACTACGCACTCCATACTCTCTGGTCAGTTGCGGCAAGCGTACTCGGTGTCGCATCCAGCGCGTTGCCCGACCCGAACTTCACCTTCACGGTGCCGGTCAGGGTGGCCAACCTGCCACCGGACAGCAGGACGGGCCTGGTGTCCTGCTCGCTGCACACCGGTCCTATCGGCACACGCGGTGCTGGGGGAACGGCTGGCTTTGGAAACGGCTTCGGCACATTCGCCATCTCGGGCGGTGCCTACGAGGGCGAAGTGACGGTGACGGCCAACGCCATTCCCGGCGTCGACCCGGCAACCATCACGCACTACAGCTGCGGGCTTTCGTTCGTCGCGACAGTCCGCGGCCGCGACCAGCAGTTCGCGTACTACTTGAGTGCGGCCCGTGGGCCGGCGCTCCCAGTCGCACCGGGACCACAGACTCCGCGCGTGGATGGCGCCATCCGTTGATGTCCGGCGTCGTGTAAACGCCTCCGCCATGCGGTGCGGAGGCCTGAGCCAACCCACCACGTCTTTCTGGAGGCGTCAATGCTGCTCCGCCGCTCCGCAGCCCTCGCGATGATCGTAGCGATGCCGTTCTGCAGTTCCGTTGCTCGGGCCGACCTGATCATCGTGATCCCGGTGAACTTCAGCCGTCTCGAGCCGGGGACCCGCTTCATTGGCTTTGGCTGCAAGCTGCTCGATGAACGCTTCGCCCTTGTCGGCTCGGGCGGGGTGCCGTTCATCCCGATCACCGGCGGCCGCCTCGAGACGACGCTGCGGATCCGCGTCCGCCGGACGGAGCTTGATGCGGGCCGCGCAGCCTCCTTTGCGTGTGATGCACACGTCTACGGCCGACGCGCCGACGGAGTCGCGTATCGGTTTCAGTCTGGGCGTGTGCTGAGGCCGGAAGGGTGGCGAGGGGCATCGTGGTACTGGCCAGGCGACACCACCAACGAGCGGCTCAGCTACCTGCAGGCGGAGCCCGGCTCGCGCCCGCAGTTGATCGTGGAGGGGGTCTTCACGCCGGAAGAGGCGCTGAACCTTGCGGCCGTCGAAGCGGCACCGCCGGCCAGCGAGTGCCCGTGTGGATGTGGTGCCGGTGGAGCGGACGGTGGGAGTTGCGCGCGTGACGCCGGTTTGCCGGATTGGGGCGTACCGCGTCGGTGGCGCGAGGGCGAACGACGGAGAGAGCCCGCGCCGCCTCCGCCACCGCCGGCCAAGCCGTCGCCGCGGGCAATCAAGCCTGAATCGCGCCGCTTGGGGCTCGATGGCGCAACCTCGACACCGAGAGCAGCACCGCGGCTTCCGGGCACCGGGCGCGTCGTGAGCTCGGGGGTGACACGCGAGGTCGCCGCGCTCGTCTTCCGCGGAACGGGTCGGATCGTCCTCGATCGTTAGTGTCGACGCCCGACGGCCCCTGCACATTCCCGCCCGGCGCCATAGTTTCCCTCCCCAACGTACCCACAACTATCAACGATCTCTCCGCCGCCCTTGCCGGCCGCTATCGCCTCGAGCGCGAGGTCGGCGCCGGCGGGATGGCCACCGTCTTCCTGGCGCACGACCCCCGCCACGATCGCCGCGTCGCCCTCAAGGTGCTCCGCCCCGAGCTGGCGTCGATGATCGGCGCGGAGCGGTTCCTCGCGGAGATTCGCACCACGGCCAACCTGCAGCACCCGCACATCCTGTTCGCGAAGTCGGCGCAGGTGTTGGGGTTGGGATTGTGTGGACTACTGCTGCTCTTCACGCTGATGTTGATGCGCGATTTGGGCGCAACCATGAAGAGCCATGAACGTAGCCACGATGGCAATCTCCTGATCTCGGAAGCGCAGGAAGACCAGCTCGATGGCATTCACCGTTGGGCAACGGCAACGGGCAGCACCGTGCGTACGCTGCGGCCGTTCGTGTCGGCGCAGCTGGTGGCCGTGAACGGCACGCCCCTCGCCGAGTATGTGAAGAAACCCAGCGACACGTTCGCGACGCTCACTGACCCAATCCGGCTGAGCTGGACCGACACGTTGCCGGCGAACAACCGTGTCGCTGGCGGCAACTGGTGGCCGGCAGGTACAGCCGACTGGCAGCAGATTTCCGCCGAGCCGGAGGTCATGACCGACATGGGGTTCCGCTACGGCGACACGCTCACGTACCAGATTGGTGGCAGGCCCTATGACTTCACGCTAGTAGCGAGCCACGCCTTCCAGGCGAGCGGTGGATCGATCACCTTCTGGTTTCAGGTTCCGCTGTCGGCACGGACGCACATCGTTGCACCCACGCTCTATTTGGGGAGCATGGAATTGCCGGAATCGGCATGGACTGCTCTGGCCGACCTGTGGCAGCAACACCCCACGCTTTCGCTCGTCCCACTGCGTGAACTGACCGAACGATTTGACCAGACGCTCGGCATCGTCACGAAAGTGACCAGGGGCTACGCGGCGATGGTGCTGTTGTTGGCACTCTTCGTCCTTGCCGCGTCGGTGCGCGGCTTCAGCGCCGATGACCGGCAGAAGAATGGCTTGCTGATGAGCATGGGCTTGAGACGCCGCGATTGTCTGACGCTGAACTTCTATGACTGGGGCGTGACGGCCCTGATTGCCGCTGCGGGCGCGATCGTGGGCACCTGGGTCGCGGGATTACTGATCTACCGGGCACAATTCAACCTGCCGTACCATCCGGACACGGTGTGGGTGGCAGGGATCGTTGTGTCCATGATGGCGGCCGTGTGCGCTGTAGGCTATCTGGCCTGCCGCCAGAGCCTCGAGGTGTCGGTGCGGGATCTGCTGGCGACGTAGACGAGAAGCCGAACTTGTCGCGAGTTTGGTCGTGGTCATGGGCGCTGAGATCCTGCTGCTTGGAACCCAGCAGCCCATCGGGACCCGTGAGGACCGAGATGAATGATTCGAGTTCTAGCACAGACATGCGTGATCGCGATGAAGATCTGAACGTCGTGACCAGTTGTGGCGTATGATGATCGGTCGCGCCACCCCTCGCATCCCGCTCGTGCTGGTCTCGGCGCCTATGTAGGGCTGGCGAAGTCGCGGCCGCGCGTCAGCGCCGGTGACCGCTGTAGTTCCAGTGTCGCAGACGCGTTCCCCGCACGTCGTAGAGCGTAAGGCGCACCGTCTCGTTCGGAAGGAAGAGCGTGACAGCCGTGCGACGCTGCACTTCTACCCGATCGAGGACCGCCGCCCGATCGGGCTCGCGCCTCCGATGCGCGGTGAGTACGCAATGTCGCATGCGGCACTCAGGCACGGTGATTCGCGCGGCGCGCCGCGCACCTTGCATGGCGAGAAAGGCCGGACGCCCACCTTCGAGCGGGCTGCCGGCGCGAATGACCACAAGGTCGACCATGACGGCGCTCGAACCGATGACGGCACCAGTTGAATCGATGAAGCTCGACGCCTGCGCCGGCAGACTATCCGTCAGCGCACGATGCACGGGATGCGCGAAGGTCGGCGCGCTGCGTTCCGTTCCGCTCGTCTGGTCGACCGTCACCGGATCGATCCCTGTCAGCGCTTGGAAGTACCCCGCCATGGGGAACCATTGCGCAGTCGCCCGCTCCTTGATGTGGTCGTAGCCGGCGTGCACGAGCACCTTCGCCTGCGCATCACGCGCAATCGTGGAGGCCGCGAGATTGCGCGCTTGCGCGTAGTCGCGCCGCTGTTGCGGGTTCAGACTATCCGGTTCGTCGAATTGCCGTCCGGCGGCCTCGTAGGGTACCAGCGTGTATCCCCAGCGTTTCGCCTCGCGGATCACCTCGGCGAACACCGGCTCGCTGATATAGCGGTCGTCGTCGACCT
>CAYMQV010000282.1:0-5030 GCA_964392395.1 uncultured Gemmatimonadaceae bacterium | reverse complement strand
GCACGGAAGACCTTGGTGGTGTTCACCACCAGCGCATCACCCGCCGGAATGAACTCCGCGATGTCGAGGAACTGCCGGTGCTCGATGGTGCCGCTGGCGCGATGGATCACGAGCAGGCGACTGCCGTCACGATTCGCCATCGGCTGTTGCGCGATCAGCGAGTCGGGCAGGGCGAAGTCGTAGTCGGAGACGCGTGTGCCGTCGGCGGTTCTCGGTGTGCTCACACGGGGGAAACTAGTGTAGCGTCGCCGAAGTGCCGTGGTGAAAGGGGGACGATGAATTCTGGCGCGAGCCAAGGCGCCATCCGGAGCGATAGCCGCGCTATCGCGAGGCACTTCAAGGCGAACTCGCGTTACACGACGCGCCCCCGGCCGCGAGACGTCAGCGACGCGACGCTCGCTCCGCGCGGCGCGAGTGCTTCCCGCGAAACCCCCGAGGGGGCGATACGACTCCAACAGTGGAACAGCAACTGCTCAACGGCAACGGCGGAACAGCAACGGCGGAACGGCAACGGCGGAACAGCAACTGCTCAAAGGCAACGGCGTAAGGGCAACTGCTTAACGCAAGGATGCAAAGGCGCAGAGGCGCAAGGAACAGCAGATGCATGGGAACAGCAGATGCATGGGAACAGCAGATGCATGGGAACAGCAGATGTATGGGAACAGCAGATGTATGCGAACAGCAGAAACCCAGCCCTCCTGCCGTTGCGGTTACAAAATATCCTTGCTGAAGTCGCTGCTGATCCTCACGTCGTGCCGAGGCGGCTGGATCCAGCTGATGGCCCTTGCGTCTTCGCGCCCTCTGCGCCTTTGCGTCTTGCAGTTCACTCTTCGGTAGCGCTTCATCTGCTGGAAGAAGGCTGCAATCAGAGCAGCGACGGCTGCGCCCCCGAGGCATCACCAGGCGGCGTGTACCCGAAGTGCCGATACGCCGTCGGTGTCGCCACACGCCCACGCGGCGTCCGCTGCAGAAATCCGTTCTGCACCAGAAACGGTTCGTACACTTCCTCGATCGTTCCCTCATCCTCACCGACCGCCGCCGCGACGGTCTTCAACCCGACCGGACCGCCCTCGAACTTCTCGATGATCGCGCGCAGAATCCGCGCGTCCATGTCATCCAGTCCGAAGGCGTCGACTTCCAGCAGCTCGAGCGCAGCGTCAGCCACGGCCTTGTCGATCACGCCATTCGCCTTCACCTGTGCGTAATCGCGCACGCGGCGCAGCAGCCGATTGGCCACTCGTGGGGTCCCGCGCGCGCGCCGTGCCAACTCGTGCGCGCCGTCCGGCGTGATCGAACAGCCCATCACATACGCGGTCCGCTTCACGACCTGTTCGAGATCCGCCGTCGGATAGTAGTTGAGCCGCTGCTCGATCCCGAAGCGGGCGCGCATCGGTGGGGTCAGCATGCCAAGCCGCGTCGTCGCACCAATCAGCGTGAACTTCTCCACCGGCATCGTGATCGTCTGCGCCTTCGGGCCATCCGAGAGCCGGATGTCGACGCGGAAATCCTCCATCGCCGGATACAGAAACTCCTCGATCACCGGGCGCAGGCGATGGATTTCGTCGATGAAGAGAATGTCGCCTTCGCGCAGGTTGGTCAGCGTCCCGACGAGATCGCCGGGCTTCTCCAGCGCCGGACCGGCCGTGGTGCGGATGTTGACGCCCATCTCGCGCGCAATCAGCTCGGCCAGGGTCGTCTTCCCCAGTCCGGGAGGGCCGAAGAAGAGCACGTGGTCCAGCGGCTCCTTGCGACTCCGCGCCGCATCGATGTAGATGCGCAACGAGTCCTTCACCTTGGGCTGCCCGATGAACTCCGCCAGCTTCTGCGGCCGCAGCGAGAGTTCCACGAGCGAATCCTCGTCGATGGCCTCTGGGGTCGTGATTTCGGCGCGCGTCATGCGCCAAAGTGTACCCGAAGAAACACCGGAGCGCCATTGCAGCCGCCCGTGCCGCAGGCGGCCGGGCTAGCGGGCTCCGATCCGCGCCAGTGCCGCGCGGACCAGCGCCGCCGTGCTCGCCTTCCCCTCGCCAGCATCGAGGGCCGCACGGATGCCCGACTCCGCCTCGGCCACGCCGTAGCCAAGTGACTGCAGCGCACGAACGGCGTCGTCCACGCCAACACCGCCCGTGCTGACCACTGATGCGGCGCCGCGCTGCAGGTCGTCCAGCTTGTCGGCCAGGTCGAGAATCAGCTGGTCGGCTTTCTTCTTACCCAGTCCCTTCACCTGCTGCAGCGTCGCGAGATCGCGCTCACGAATGGCGCGCACCAACCGCTCGGCACTGAGCGCGGACAGCATGTTGAGCGACAGTTGCGGTCCGAACCCCTTCGCGATCAGGAGACGCGTGAACACGTTGCGCTCGTACGGCGTGCCGAAGCCGAACAGCTGCCAGCCATCTTCCTTCACGACCAGATGCGTGTGCAGCCGGACCTGCTCGCCAGCCTTGGGCAGCGACTCGAACGTCGAGAGCGGAATGGCGACCGCGTACCCCACCCCGCCAGAGGTCAGGATCTCGACCGCCGCCAGATCACGCTCGAGCAGCGTTCCCACCAGCAGCGTGATCATCGCTCCCGCCTCGCCGCGCCACTGAGCAGTGCACTGGTGCGCGCCGCCAACAGGCAGGTGAGCGCGGCCGCGACACCGTCGGCGGCGTCATTCGGGCTGGGCACCGTCTTCAGGCGCAGCAATGTCTTGACCATGAACTGTACCTGTTCCTTGGTGGCGGCGCCGGTGCCGGTGATCGCCTTCTTGATTTCGGCCGGCGGATACTCGTGAATCGTGACTCCCGCGCGGGCACCCGCCAGCAACAACACGCCTCGCGCATGGCCGAGGGTGACCGTCGTCCGCACGTTGCGTGCGTAGAAGATCGACTCCACCGCCAGTGCGTCGGGCTGGTGTCGCGCGATCAGTTCCGTCACGCCATCGAAAATCTCCGCCAACCGCGACGCCAGCGCGTCGCGCGGTGAGGTGCGGAACACACCGCACTCCACCAGCGTCGCACTGCCACGGCCATCGCCGCGCACCACCCCGAAGCCGGTGATGGCCGTACCGGGATCGAGACCAAGAACGAGCAGCGTGGCTCCCGTCAGTCGTCGAGCGCCGATGTGTCGATGTCGAAGTTCCCTTCGACATTCTGGATATCATCCAGATCCTCGAGCACATCGAGCAGCTTCACCAGCGTCGTCGCGTCGTCGCCGGTCACATGCACCGTGCTCTGCGGAATCCACTCGAGCCTGGCCTCACTGATCTTGAGCCCCTTGGCCTCGAGCGCTTCCTTCACCGCATGCAGGTCGGCAAGCTCGGTGGTGATGGCGAACGTCTCGTCCTCACGCGCGAAATCACTGGCGCCCGCGTCGAGCGCCACTTCCATCATTGCGTCCTCGTCACCGGCCGCGGGGAGATAGATCCGGCCTCGGCGATCGAACATGAAGGCCACTGAACCGGATGTGCCCAGATTGCCGCCATTGCGCGTGAGCTTCGCACGGACGTCGGCGACGGTGCGCGTCGGGTTGTCGGTGAGCGCCTGAATCATCAGCGCCACGCCGCCCGGCCCGTACGCCTCATACGTGATCTCGGTGTACTCGACCCCCTCCAACTCACCGGTGCCCTTCTTGACCGCGCGATCGATGTTCTCCTTCGGCATCGACTGGGCACGCGCCGTGTCGATCGCGGTGCGCAGCCGCGGATTGCCACCAGGATCGCCACCACCGCCCTTCGCCGCGACGGTGATCTCGCGAATCAACTTGGTGAAAATGGCGCCGCGCTTCGCGTCGGTCGCCGCCTTGGCATGCTTGATCGTTTTCCACTTACTGTGGCCAGCCATTGCAACTCCGTCGGATCTGCGTTTGGGGGGTCAGCCGCCAAAGATAAGCCTGTTACGACTCGATCAGGTCCTCGACGCGACCGGCACCGGGTTCGATGAACAGGTCGGTGAACGCACTGGGTGCGGCGCGATGCTTGAGCACGTGGACTTCAAACGCTCCGGCCACATCGGGGGCGTCGTCGTAGAGCCCTTCACGAAAGAGACCCAGTACGACATCCGCCACGCTGGCCGCCGTACCGAGCATGCCGAAATCGTGGAGGACCGGCCTGGGCGGCGGCGTCTGCTTCTGGCCGGTACCAAGCGGCGCGGTCAGCAACAGAGCCACGCCCTGATCGACGGCCACCCGCTTGGCGATGCGCACGACCTGCGCATGCGCCTCAGCGACCGGGCTCGGCGGTTGATCCAGTCCGGCCAGGCCGTCGATGATGACCAGCGGCGGCAGGTCCGCGGCATCGAGCCGGTCGCTCAGGAGTGAGGGGGTGTGCGGCGCGCGCTCGACGGAAATCGGCAGTCGGCGGAGGACATCGGCCGCCGACTTGAGCGCGTCCACCCCGCCTGTCGGCAGGATCCCGGTCCGCATCGCAATCTGCGTTACACCGGACTCTGCCGTGACGAGACGCTCCCAACACCGTTCCTCAGTCGACTCGTGTGTCAGGATCAGCACCGGGAACTCGGCCACGGCCGCGCGGATCGCGATTCCTAGTACAAGTGCGGTCTTGCCCGCGCCCGCGTCGCCACCGACGATCGTGAGCTCGGCACGGCGGAGGCCGCCAGCGAGGAGGCGGTCGAGGGATGGGTACCCCGTCGTGACGAGATCCGGGGCTGGAAGCGGTCGCGCGTCAGAGACGAGGCGCTGCAAAACGCCCGAGAGGAATTCGCGGCTGGTCGGCATCAGCGCATGGCGGCAAGGGAGGATCGACGGAGCAATCGCGCGAGCGTCGTCAGCTCGGCTCTGGCACTGTTGTTGAGCACGGCATCGGCGGCATCCCGGAGTGCATCGATCGCATCTGCCAGATGAGAAGGCTCCTTGTCGGCGGCCAGATCGCAGGCGCGGGACGCGGCCAACCCGACCTCGAGAGGAAGCGCCTGGGCCGCCAGCCAGCGGCGCGTCGCTTCCGCCCGCAGCAGGAGTGCGTCGGCATCGCTGAAGTCGGCCTCCCTCGGGAGCCGCGGCAACGCCAGGCGCGCCACCATCCAGCAGGCCAGTAC
>CAYMQV010000281.1:0-5032 GCA_964392395.1 uncultured Gemmatimonadaceae bacterium | reverse complement strand
ACACCGTGAGCCTGAACGGCTCGGGGCGGTTATGCTTCCCCCATGCCGCCACGCCCGCCCAGCCATGAGATGCAGTACCTCGATACCGCCGCGGCGGTGGCCACGTTCGCCAGGGAGATCGCCCAGGCGCCAAGTATCGCGCTCGATACCGAAGGGGCGAGTTTCCACCGCTTCGTCGATCGCGTCTACCTGATGCAGCTCTCGACCCGAACGGCCACCGCGATCGTGGACCCGCTGCCAACGGGCGATCTGAGTGCGTTGCGGCCGCTGGTCGAAAGCGCGGACATCGAGATCGTCTTCCACGATGCCGACTATGACCTGCGCCTGCTGCGCCAGGACTACGGCTGGGCGACCCGCCACATCTTCGATACGCGGATTGCGGCACAGCTGCTCGGCTACAAGGCCTTCGGCCTGGCCGCGTTGCTCGAGCTGCACTTCGGGATTGCGCTCGACAAGAAGTTCCAGCGGGCCGACTGGAGCCTGCGTCCGCTCAGTGCGGGGATGTTGCAGTACGCCTCGCAGGACACGATGTATCTCCTTGCCTTGCGAGACATCCTGCATGCTGAACTGGTGGCGAAGGACCGACTCGGCTGGGCGGCGGAGGAATTTACGCGTCTCGAGCAGACACAGTGGAACGCCGATGATCCCACGCTGCTCTATTTGAAGGTCAAAGGCGCGCGCGATCTCAAGCGACGCGAGCTGGCGATCCTTCGCGAGCTGGTTCCATGGCGGGATGGTGTCGCGAAAGAGCTGGACCGTGCGACGTTCCGCGTCGTCAGCAATGACGTGCTGCTCGAGATCTGCCGGGTACAACCAACGACCCGACAGGCGCTCGGCGTCATCAAGGGCATGCCGCGCGGCGTTCTCGATCAACGCGGAGACATCGTGCTCTCCTCCGTGGCACGCGCGATGGCACTCGATGAAGCGGCGCTGCCGAAATTTCCCAAGGCTCCGCGATGGGAGAAGGATCCGGAGTTTGACGACCGTGCGTCACGGGTGCGCGCCGTCCGCGACGATGTCGCGACGCGTCTCGAACTTGACCCGGGTGTGCTCTGCTCGCGCGAAAAGCTCGAGACGATCGCGCGGCGAATCCCAACCACGATCGAGGAGCTGTACGAAACGCCCGATCTGCGGCGCTGGCAGGCCGATCTGCTTGGTGGCGGCATCCTGCGCGCCCTCGCGGCAGCTCCAACGCCTGGCGCGGCCAAGATCAGCAATCAGCCCGTCGCGGCAGTAGCACCGACCTCCGAACCCGACTCGCCCTACCGCGACTGAGGTTCGACGCGGAAGCGAATCGGAGCGCGCGAGTTCCATTTAAACGGCAACTGCTCGACGCAAAGGCGCAAAGGCAGAGAGGGTGTTGCTTCAAGCCGGTCGAGGTTGACGGTGCCAATTGGGGGAAGATTGGCGGGTTAGAGGGCGTAGTTCGTACAGTTGCGTCGTCTCGCAGCGCAAGAAAACGCTGACGTCAGTGCAACTGGTAGACGATGCCGACCCACCGACTGGCGTGCGTGCGACCCTCAGCGTGTTCAAGACCATTGCGCCTTGGCGACCATTGCGCCTTGGCGTCAGGCAGTTGGTTGTTGCCAGATCCAGCAGATCACGGCGCGATGGCTCGGGACACGTTGTCGCTGGTCCGGAGCCAGCCGGCGCGCGGGCTTTCGACGCCGATGCGGTCGACCCAGCTGATCCAGTAGCCGACACCCTCGCCCGCGTTGGCGGCGACGGCGAGGGTCAACGTCGGGCCATCCGCAGGACGCAATTCGTTGCTCCAGCGTGCGCCATCCCAGCGCGAGACGACCCATGTGCGGGCAACCTGCGTCGCCGGCGCGGTGGCGATCAGGAAGGTGGCACCGGTTGGCGCGTCTCGTTCCTCGCGAACCGTCGCTGCGGTGAGCGTGGGAGAACCTGCGGCCAGCCATGGTGATGACGGGACCAGCGCTGGAGTGGCGTATGTCTCCTGCATCAGTCGCGACGCGAGCAGCTGTCGTTCCGCGGCGGAGGGGGATTCCACATTCTTCGGCGGCATGAACACCGACATGCTGAAGTGCACGTTGCCAGTGGCATTGCCCTGTCGGCGCGTCATCGCGATCTGGTTCACGAGTTCATCGGCCGTCCATACCGCCGCTGTTCCGACGCGGCTGGTGTAGTTGCCCGGCCACATGTGGCGACCCTTCACATTCTGACTGGCCCACCAGTTGAGCAGTGATGGATACGGCTGGCCATCCTTGGCAATCGGCCAATACAACTGCGGTGAGGCGTAATCCAGCCAGCCTTCGCGCAGCCACTTCCGCGAATCGCCGTACAACTCGGCATAGCTGTCAAAGCCACGGACGTCCGCTGGAAATCCCGGACGCCAGATACCGAAGGGGCTGACACCGACTTTCACCCATGGCTTGGCGCGCTTGACTCGCAGGTACATCTGTTCGACGAAGGTGTCGACGTTCTCGCGGCGCCAATCGTCGAGCGCCAGCGCTCCGCCACGCGCCGTGTAAGCGGCGTAACTCCGCTCGTCAGGGAACGGAATCAGATTGCCGCGCGCATCGCGTTCCTTGTACGGATAGAAGTAATCGTCGATGTGCACGCCATCGAGGTCATACCGCTTCACCACATCCTCGACCACTGACACCGATTTTTCGATCACCGACGGCTCGCCCGGATCCATCCACAGATACTGGCCATACTTCTTCACCACCGCCGGACGGGTGACGGCCAGATGCGTCGGGTCGAGTGGTGACTTGTCACTCGGATGCCGTGCGCGATAGGGATTGAACCAGGCGTGCAATTCGAGCCCGCGCGCATGCGCCTCACGCACCACGAAGGCGAGAGGGTCCCATGCGGGCGCCGGCGCACGCCCCTGGGCCCCCGTCAGGTACACGGACCATGGTTCCAGCGTCGACGGATACATCGCATCGGCCGCCGGTCGCACCTGAAAGACCAGTGCGTTCATGTGCAGTTCCTTGGCGCGGTCGAGGATGGCGATCAGCTCACGCTGTTGCTCCGCCGTCGTCAGATCCCGGCGTGTCGGCCAGTCGATGTTGTCGACCGTAGCCACCCAGATCGCGCGGAACTCGCGCGCCACAACAGGTGGCGTTGGCAGCGAGGTCGCGCCGCGCAAGCCGGCGCGCATCTCGGTTGGCGCATCCACGCGGCGAGGGTCGACCATGACTTCGCCCGGCTTCGCTGGCTGTGCGGTCGCCGCTGGCTGTGCGGTCGCCGGTGGCGGTGATGCCGGCGGGATTGGCGCTGGTGTCGGAACCGGGCGGGCGCATCCCGCAGCGAGGAGGCCGAGGACGAGTGAAACGGAGCGTGCGCGCATGGCGGTCATTTCGGTACGGCAAGCCCCGCCTTCGGCGGCGGGCCTGCGGTCAGGGCGAGACTCACGCGTTCCACTTGCTCGCCATTGTCGCTGAGCAGAATCGCCAGCAGGTTGTCATTCACCAGCAACGTCGGAGTACCCGGCCATGTCGTGAGTGTGTCACTCCGTGGTCGCGCATGGATGCTGTCGAGCGCCATGAAGTCTGAGTGTCGGCCAACGCTGTCGCGATAGCGAAAGACATGGAGCGTCGCATTGCCGAGTCGCCATGTCTGTCCCGGCTCGTGCAGAAACGGGAATCGCACGGTGTCGCCCCTCTGCGGAGCGAGTCCGGCGCGCTCGAGCCGATCAAAGACGGTGCAGGACTCCCAGTGCCCCGTGCCGGGACATGACGGCAGCGGAGCCGGACCTCGGTACGTGGCCGTCACGGTCGATGCCACACGCGGTTTCGGGCCTTTCGTTTCGGCTGGGCCGCAGGCGGCAAGCGCGCAAAGCAGGCCAGCCAAGGCAGGCCGACGCTCCGGAAAACTCAGAAGCCGAGGTACGTGCGCACGCGCGGCTCGATGCGATCCGGCGTCCATGGCGGTGACCAGATGAGATTGATCTTGACGTCGCCCACACCTGGCACCGTGCGCAGCTGCTTCTCGGCCTCACCCATGATCTCAGGGCCCGAGGGGCAACCCGGTGAGGTGAGCGACATGTCGACGTTGATGTCATCGCCTTCGACCTGAATATCGTAAACCAGACCAAGGTCGACAATGTTGAGATTCAGCTCTGGATCCTTCACGCGCCGAAGCACGAGCCGGGCCTGATCCAGCGTCACTCCGCCTGTGCCGGTCTCGGCGCCATCGATGCTGGATGCGCCGGTGGCATCGGGGCTGTCGATCGGTTGGTCTGGGTGCGTATCCATGGGAAGAAGTATACTCGGGAAAGCGCGTTCCGGGGAGAAACCAACCCCTCGGCAATGGCGTGGAGCGGTCGAGGCTGCAAGGATGACCCGTTCCGTGAGCCACTCAAGGAACGGGGAAGCGGTGGGTCACGGCCAAGTGCACGATGCGACGATCCTCGTGGACAGTTCGCAGGTGCCGCTACTCACTCGTATGGTCGGTGACTACAAGGTGTCGGGCCGCTTCGGGCTCGCGTCGATGCTGGCCTCGTGGACCATCGATCAGACATTCAGGGCGTTCGTGCGCGCTGCCGACAATTCACCGTAAACGCCGCTCGATGGCGTCACGCCCAGGCCCAAAATCAGTGACGATTCTTCTTTGCGGCAGGCTTGGAACTCGACTTTCTGGCTGATGCCGACCGCGTCGCGGAGGCACTTCGCTTCCGGGCGCTGGCCGTGCTGCGTGAGGAGCGGGCCTTGGCTGAGCGCGATGCGACCGCGCGGCTGCGCGAGGACGACACCGCCGTCCGGTTGGACGACTTGGCGCGACTCGAACTGCTGCGACAGGATGCGCGGCGTGACTTGGCGCTGGCACGGCCGGCGGACTTGCGGGCCAACGCCCGTCCGCGGCTGACACTGCATCCGACGGAGCGATAGCGGACTTCCGGCGCAGGATTCCAGCCGGTGGCGTAGTCAGCGCGAAACTCGGGATCGCCATCGAGCTGTACGGCTTGCGCTGGTGCCGTGACCGCCCAGGCCGAAGCATCGGCAAGGTCGGCGCGAATATCCGAGATGACACGTTCCGGACGCCGTGCGCGTGACTCGAAGAC
>CAYMQV010000280.1:0-5115 GCA_964392395.1 uncultured Gemmatimonadaceae bacterium | reverse complement strand
GCGGCGCCATGCTCAAGGACTACGCCCACCTGCTCCATGACGACGCCGGCTGGCAGCGTCGCGCCGCGGCAGTCTCGGCCCGCACGCGCGACGCGACGGAGCTGCTCGCCGCCCAGGGACCAAAGCCGGCGCGCCTTGCGGCCCCGGTCACGATCACCTACGACGCGCCATGTCACCTGCAGCACGCACAGCGACTGACGGCACCGCCGCTCACGATCATCCAGTCCATCGGGAACGTCACTTACGTGCCGCTCGAGGACAGTGATCAGTGCTGCGGATCGGCGGGCATCTACAATCTGATCGAACCCGATGTCTCGGATGCGGTGCTGGCGCCGAAGCTGCGCCACATCGCGGCCACTGGCGCGACGCTGGTGGTCACGGGAAATCCCGGCTGCCTGATGCAGATCGGCGCCGGATTGCTGCGCACTGGCTCCGGTACGCGAGTCATCCACCCGATCGACCTGCTCGACGCCGCCTACGCGGCCGAGGCGCAGACGTGACTCGCACGGCGTTGATCTTCGAGATCGAGGAACTGCTCTTCGACACCCTCGGCCTGCGTGCACGGGCCCTGCAGCAGGCGCTGGCCGACGAAGGCGTGACGGCGACGTATGATGATGTCGCGCGCGCACAGACCGGAAGGCCGACGGCACTCGCCATCGGCCGGATCACCGCCGCCGAGCACCTCGACGACGTCGGGCGCGATCTGGTGATTCGCCGTGCAGCGGATGCAGTGGCCGCATCCATGGCGCGTGGCGCACCATCATTCGACCCGCGCGCCCGCGACGCGCTGGCGGCAGCCGCCGCGGAGTTTCCGCTGGCTGTCGTGACCTGCGCAACACGCGATGATGCTCAGCACCTGCTCGAACTGGCTGGGCTCGACACCTGCGTGACGACGATCCGGTCGCTGGCAGCGGCGGCACCCGGCGAGCAGCATATTGCGTGGGCGGACGCTCAGCGCAGACTGCACGCAGCACGCGGAGTGGCATTCGCGCCCGGGCCGCTGCTCCTCGGCGCCCGTCGCGCTGGGCTGACCACGGTGCAGGTTGGCAACGGCACGGCCGACGAAACCGATGCACGGCTTCTTTCCCTGGCGCACATCGACGCATCGTTCATCACCTCACTTCTCCGAACACCCTGAATTGCCATGCATGCTTCCGCATCATCAACCGGCACCGAGCCCCTGACCACACGCTGCTTCGACCGTTCG
Source organism: uncultured Gemmatimonadaceae bacterium (assembly GCA_964392395.1). Taxonomy (GTDB): domain Bacteria; phylum Gemmatimonadota; class Gemmatimonadetes; order Gemmatimonadales; family Gemmatimonadaceae; genus JACMLX01. The sequence continues at coordinate 3,908 of CAYMQV010000280.1, read as the reverse complement.
ACTCGGCTCAGAATGCTGTTCACCGGTCCCAAGGCGGCGGAATCACTGACCGGCCTGGTGACGAATGACGTGTTGTCGCTGCGCGGCGGCGACGGGCAGTACGCCTGCGCGCTGACCCAGAAGGGGCGAGTGATCGCTGATGTCAGGATTCTGGCCATCGCGGGCGGCGACGGTTCGGTCGCGTCGCTGCTGGTCGACGCGAACCCGGCGGCCGGGCCAGGGTTTGCTGCCATGATCCGGAAGTACGTGAACCCGCGACTCGCGAAGTACGTCGACGTCACGGCATCGACCGCGTGTCTCACGCTGGTTGGCCCAAGCGCGCTGTCGCTGCTGGCCGCGCTGGGCGCGTCGGGCGTGAACGTCGATGAGGTCGCAAACGGGGCCGCCTACACCCACCGCACCGTCACCCTCGCTGGTGTGACGGCGCGGCTAGTCCGGGTGCCGGACCTCGGTGCAACCGATGCCTTCGATCTGCATTGCGACGCCGCTGACGTGTCGACGCTTCGCGATGCGCTGCAGCAGGCCGGCGCCGAGCAGGGCGCCGAGCATGAGTGGGATCGACTCCGAGTCATCGCGGGCCGACCGGAGTGGGGAGTCGACATGGATGAAACGACGCTGGCGCAGGAAGCAAACATGGACGCGCTGCTCGCCATCTCGTACCAGAAGGGGTGCTATACGGGTCAGGAGACCGTCGCCCGGGTGCATTTCCGCGGACACGTGAACCGCACCCTCCGTCGCGTGCGTCTTGGCGGAGGGACAATTCCGCCGCACGGCGCACCGCTGCTGGACAAAGAGGAGAAGCCGGTCGGTGACGTGCGGAGCACCGCGATTGGTGACGACGGACAGCTGATCGGGATCGCGATGATGCGTCGCGAGGTGCCGGACGCGGGCGAGCTCACGTGGGTGAGCGCCGACGCTGCCGCCCACGCAGTGGCTGTGGTCGGCTCGGCCGACGAGGCATGACAAGAAAGCGGGGCTGCTCTGATGAGCAGCCCCGCACACTTCGCCGGTAAGGGCGAAATTACATCTTCTTGGCGGTGTCAGCTGCCGGGGCTGCCATTGCGGTGCTGTCCTTCTTCGTGCTGTCCATCGCGGCCGGGGCGGCCATTTCAGGAGCCGGAGCAGCTGCGGGAGCGGCCATGGCCGAATCGACCTTCGGGGCTTCTTCCGTCTTGGCGCCGCAGGCGGCGAGGACGAGCATGGCGGCAAACGTGGCAATACGCTTCATTGGGAAATCTCCTGGATATCCAAGGTGGTGACGAACTGAAGCTACCGGTCGGCGGGCCCGCCGGCTGGAAGCGAGGTGAAGGATATGTCGGCGGGTTACGATGTCAAGTGGAATAGTGTCATTTCCTTCCAGTTTCTCCCAAAGTCCTGCCGGATTGTGCCGAAGACAGCCGAAATTGACGCGACTCTGATCCGAGGCGCGTGCCCCCACGACTGCCCTGACACGTGCGCGACGCTCGTGACGGTCGACTCCGCCGGCCGAGCAATCCGTATCCGGGGCGATCCGGCGCACCCGGTGACGAGCGGGTTCCTGTGCGCCAAGGTCAATCGGTATCTGGAGCGGACGTACCACCCCGATCGTCTCACCACACCGGTACGTCGTGTCGGGCAGAAGGGCAGCGGCCAGTTCGCACCGTGCTCGTGGGATGAGGCGCTCACCACCATCGCCGCTCGCCTGAATGCGATCCGTTCCGGTCCGCACGGCCCGCAGGCGATCCTGCCCTACTCCTATGCCGGCACGATGGGGCAGCTGCAGGGCAGCTCGATGGACCGTCGATTCTTCCATGCGATCGGCGCCAGCCGCCTGAACCGGACGATCTGCGCAGAAGCAGGCCGGGTCGGGATGATGATGACCGTCGGTGGCAGCGTCGGCACCGACATCGAAGGTGTGCCGCACAGCGATCTGATTCTGCTCTGGGGCACCAATACCCTCACGGCGAACCCGCATCTCTGGCCCTTCATCCTCGACGCGCGGAAGACTGGCGCGCGCGTGATCTGCATCGACCCGATCCGGACACGCACCGCCGAACAGTGTGACGACTGGATCGCGCTCAAGCCCGGCACCGATGCAGCACTCGCGCTCGGCATCATGCACGAGCTGTTCGCGCACGGCTGGCTCGACGAGGACTACATCGCCCGGTACACCGTCGGCGTCGAGGCACTGCGGGCACGTGCCGCCGAGTGGCCGCTGGAGCGCGCCGCCGAAGTCACGGGCGTGGACGCTTCCCGTATCGCGGCGCTGGCGGCAGCGTATGGCGCCGCGAAGGCCGCGTTTCTGAGGGTGAACTACGGACTGCAACGGCACGCCGGTGGTGGCATGGCCGTTCGCACCATTGCGTGCCTGCCGGCGCTCGTCGGTCACTGGCGTCGGCCCGGCGGCGGTGTCAACCTGTCCAGCAGCGGCACCTTCGCGTTCAACAAGGACGCGCTGCAGCGTCCCGATCTTGGCCCCGCGGCTCGCACCATCAACATGTCGCTGCTTGGCGACGCGCTCACGATGCCCGATGCTGGCATCGGTGGACCGCCCGTGCAGGCGCTCATCGTCTACAACAGCAATCCGGCGGCGATCGCGCCTGACCGTTCCGCAGTACGACGCGGCCTCGCGCGCGAGGATCTCTTCACCGTCGTGCTGGAACACTTTCAGACGGACACCGCCGACTGGGCAGACTTCGTTCTTCCGGCCACCACGCAGCTTGAACACTGGGATGTCCACACCGCTTACGGACACCTCTATGCGACACTCAATCAGCCGGCGATCGCGCCGGTCGGCGAGTCGCTGCCAAACACCGAGATCTTCCGCCGACTCGCCATCGCGATGCAGATCGACGAACCGTCGCTCGGCGATGATGACATCACGATGATCGGACAGGTCCTGGCGTCGAATCACGCCAGGATGCACGGCGTCACGTTCGAGGCGTTGCAGGCGCGTGGCTGGGTACGGCTCGACGTGCCGCATCCGTTCCTGCCGTTTGCCGAAGGTGGTTTTCCGACCCCGAGCGGCAAGTGCGAGTTCGTCTCGCCGCGACTCGAAGCGATGGGAATCGATCCGGTGCCAACCTACACGGCACCGTACGAGTCGCTCGAGACCGCCCCAGCCCTCGCCGCGCGCTTTCCGCTGCAGCTGATCTCCAGTCCGGCACACCAGTTCCTCAACACGACATTCGTGAACATCGGGTCGCTGCGCCGATCGGCGCGCGAGCCGGAGTGCATCATGCACCCCGATGACGCCGGCCCACGCGCACTGAGCGACACACAGGTGGTGGAAATCGCGAACGACCGCGGGGCCTTCCATGCCCGGCTCAGGATCTCTGACGGTATCCGGCGTGGCGTTGTCTGGGCGCCGTCGATCTGGTGGACGAAGCTGGCCGAGGATGGGCGCAATGCCAACGACACCACCTCGCAGCGCCTGACGGACCTGGGCGAGGGGCCGGTGTTCTACGACAACCTCGTGGAAGTGAGCGCGGTCGGGGAACGCTGAACGGCGAGCGAGCGACGCGGGATCAGCGAACTGAGAACTGCGAACTGCGAACTGCGAACTGCGAATTGCCAGCAGCGAACTGCCAACAGCGAACTGCGTCAACGCAAGCGCGCTGCGCGCGCCGCAAAGCCGCAAGGAAGGACGGGAGAATGCTGGTGAGCATCCGGAGAGAACGCTCTGAGGAAGGGGCCGATGGAGGAGCCTGCTCAGGTGCCGGACGGGCACAGAGCGAAAGACTGGTCGACGCAACCACGTCAGCCGGGGGCGGTTACTCCATACAATCCAGATCCTTTCGCTCGATCGCCAGAATCCGTCGCCTTGACGACTTGGCATCTTTGCGCCTTTGCGCCTTTGCGCCTTTGCGTCAGAGCGGTTGCGGTTGCGGTTGCGGTTGCGGTTGCGGTTGCGGTTGCGGTTGCGGTTG
>CAYMQV010000279.1:1063-5120 GCA_964392395.1 uncultured Gemmatimonadaceae bacterium | reverse complement strand
GGAAGAGGAGCGTCGGCGGTGAGCGTGTTGGGGAGCGACGTGTGGCGAGAAGTGAAGAGCATCGCGCTGCAACTGCTGCTGGCAAAGGTGTCGTCACTGCTCGTCGATCGGCGACCACGGTAATCAGTACTCTCGACGGCACGCCGGAAAAATATGGCCAGCAGCACCGCCGACGCGGTGATCGTCAAGGACCAGAATGCTGCAGCCCACATGAATGAACGATTGACGAAGTACGTGAGGAAGATCGGCACCGCGAGAGTGCCGGTCGCCACGAAAAGCCATCGAATCCATCGTTCGAGCCGATTCCCTCCGAAGGCCGGTGCTGCGAAAAACGTCGCCAGGCACATGAATACGTACCCAATGCCATCGATGGCGTTGAACACCGAATCACCGCGGACCAGCGTGAGCAGCGCCGTCTCACTGCTCGCGCCTCGCAGCACACGTGGTTCGACCACGAACAATTCGACGATGTATGCGGCCACGCAGAGCGGGACGTACACGCAGCCGAAGGCGACACCCAGCTGGCTCCAGATTTTTCGTTCGCTCGGTACCACTGCATTCACGCACACCAGCATGACGAGGAAGCTGGGCGCAAGCAGCAACGACGGGGCGATGGGAAGAATGACATCCCATGGTGCTGGCAGCAGGCGTGCTTCCGTCAGCAACGCAGCGACAGTGAACAGCACGCAGAACAACGCCGTCAGCATCGCCGACCAATAGCCGAGCCGCGCCGCCACGCGGTCTGCAGTCGCTGCCGCTGTCATGCGGCACGTATCGCGATTGCCTGAGACACATCTGAGTGTCGTGCAACGCCGCCCCGTTGGTACGCCAACAGCAGATAGCACACGACGACGTTCACGCCGGTGCCGAGCCCGACTGGAACCGGGGCGTACCACACGACGAGCCATGCCACGCCGGCAACCAGCGCGCTGAGCCAGCGAGGCCAGGTGAGCGGCCCCCGCAGCACCAGCCAGATCGCCGCAACGAAAGCGCAAAGCGCCCAGACGAGCATCGCGAACTCGAACGTCTGCCACGAGAACGATTCGATGCGTCCCTCAGCCCTGTCCTTCACACCGTGAAGGATCTTGCGAACCGCCAGATGGTCCGTGAACTCGGTGAACAGGTCCATCACCAAGGTGAGGGGCTGCGTCCAGTGATGACTCCACTGAATCCGGCTCACGAGTCGCGTCTGGTTCGCGCTGATCGGGTACAACGCCCACGTGAACGCACCGGGGAACCTGCCTGACGTTCCCGACCAGACGAGATACTCATTCGACTGAATCGCGTTGAAGGTCAGCCCTCCGGCCGCGCTCAGCGGGAGCGGATCGCCGATGGCCACTCGCTGCAGTTCAGGCACGATGTGACTGGCACTGCGGATGCCCCGTGGGCTCCCCAGATTCTCGAGAATGTCATAGCCATAGAATCCCCCGCGTCCGTACCCGAGCTGCACCAGCCATGGCCAGATGACCTCCGGGGCGGCGTCGATCGTGATGGCTCGCGTGGAGAGAAATGACGGATGATCGCTGAGTGCGTCACCAGGCATGGCGCGCGCGATCTCTGCGTCCGTCGCGCCCCATCGCAACTGTGAAGGACGTGCCAGAAACAGATAGGCACCCAGCACCAGACCGGCCACTGCCACCGCACTCAGCAGCCTGAAGACAAGTCTCGACTGATTCAACGTGTCCTCGGTTTCGATGACGCTGTTCGGCTGCACTCTGCTCCGCGCAGCTTAGTGCGATTGCCGGATCCGTCTGTCGGTGAACGCCTGACAACAAATCATCGCTTACTACCGCACTATGTCGGTGCCAGCAGATGCTGAGATGTTGGTGTCGCAACTGCCGGAGCGACGTGAACAGCTGCGCCGCAAACGCAGCCCGATGAAGGAGACGACAGGACAGCTCACCGAAACGAAGTATCACGACATCAGGACCGGGTGCTGTTCGCGGCTCGGCCCCTTTGTACCCACACGCAGCCTCCCATCACGTCCTCGCGGCAAAGGAAGCTCCATGATCTGGAAAGGAACGAATAGACTGCGTGCGCTGGTGTCGGTCGTGTTGCTGAGCGGATGCGCCAGCATCAGTACCGGCGCGGACTACCCCGCGGGAATCCGACTTGAGCAATACAAGACGTTTGACTGGGGCGGCGGCGACTCGATGCCGGTCGGTGACCCTCGTCTCGATCGGAACCCGTTCTTCGATGCTCGTGTGCGATCTGCGGTAGAGCTCGAACTGGCGGCGAAGGGACTGCGTCGCGTCACCGCCTCGCCGGATCTGCTGGTGCACTACCACGCCAGCATTCGACAACGGGTGGACGTCGTCAGGGCCGACGAAGCACGTGGCTACTCCTCGCCGGAGATCCGCGCGTCGGAAAAGGTCGTCGAGTTTGAGGAAGGCACCCTGGTCGTCGACGTGGTGGAGCCGAAAGGGAAGGTCGTCGTCTGGCGCGGATGGTCGCAGACCGATGTTGGTGGGCTGATCGACGATCCGCGAGCGATGGAGAAGCGGATCAACGCGTCGGTCCGGAAGATGATGGAACGTTTCCCGCGAACGCCGTAGCCCGGTTGCGGGCGACACTCGGTCGCCGCATCGCGAGCACACACCAATCACCCTGATCGAGATCAGACCCGATGACCAGTCGCCGGGCGTTCGTGCTGTCCGCCGGAGCCACGTTATGCACGATTCCGCTGCTGCAGGCCTGCTCGTCCGGGGCCGATGACACGGCGTACGAGGCTGCAGCGCGTGATACGTGGCGTCATCAGTCGGGCGGACCCAAGGCTGGCACCACACTTCATCGCGAGCTCGTGCGCTACGCTACGCTCGCTCCGTCAAGCCACAACACCCAATGCTGGCGTTTTCGCCTCGAGCATTCGGCGATTTCAATTCTGCCGGATCTGTCGCGCCGCTGCCCGGCCGTCGATCCGGACAACCATCACCTCTTCGTCTCGCTCGGCTGCGCGACCGAGAACCTCGTGCAGGCCGCACTTGCGAACGGATTCCGCGGGGAGGTGAGCGTCCTGCCTTCGGCTGGCAACGCCGTCCGGATCGAGTTACAGCCCACGACGGCTGTCACGTCGCCGCTCTTTCAGGCCATCCCCGAGCGGCAGTGCACGCGCGCCGAGTACGACGGTCGGCCGGTGAGCGCTGCGGAACTGTTGCTGCTCGAGAAGGCGGGCGCCGGAAACGGTGTCCGGCTGCTTCTCCTGACCGAGAAGGCGGTGATGGAGCAGGTGCTCGAGTATGTCGTCCTGGGGAATTCAGCGCAGATGCGAGACCCCGCCTTCGTCGCCGAACTGAAGGCGTGGCTCCGCTTCAGTCGTGCCGATGCCGTGCGCACGCGTGATGGATTGTTCGCGGGCGCTTCAGGCAATCCGGTCATGCCATCATGGCTCGGCGAGCGCCTGTTCGGACTGTTCTTCACGGAGAAGCGCGAAAACGAGAAGTATGTCACGCAGGTGCGAAGTTCAGCCGGCATCGCGGTTTTCATAGCCGACGCCAGTGATGAGGCTCACTGGGTCGAAGTCGGACGGTGCTACGAACGATTCGCACTTCAGGCCGCGTCTCTGGGCATCCGCAACGCGATGCTGAACCAGCCTGTCGAAGTCGCAACGGTGCGTCCGCAGTTTGCGGCGTCACTCGGACTTGGTGCGCTGCGGCCTGATCTCGTCGTACGATTCGGCCGCGGTGCAGCGCTGCCGAAGTCGCTGCGCCGTCCAGTGCAGGCAGTGCTGGTGTGACGTATCGCATCGTCTGTACGGTCACGGGTCGTACAGCGCCGCAACGGCGTAGCGCCCCGGGAACTCATGTCGACACCTGCCGCTACGTCTGACAGACGGTGTTCTGCAATTCTGCGGAGGAGAGATGTCGCTCGAGGCGATGTATCGGTCGGGACAGACGTTGGATGAGTTTCTGGACGGTGCGGGCGAGAATGCCGCGCTCGTGCGGGCCGTCGCTCGGCGAACGGCCGTATCAGAGGACGTTTCGGCGGCTGTTCGCGCCATCGGTGGTTCGTGGCACTTGCTGGTGCCGACCGAAGACTGGTGCGGCGACTCGACCAATTC
>CAYMQV010000279.1:0-1053 GCA_964392395.1 uncultured Gemmatimonadaceae bacterium | reverse complement strand
GCCCGCCTGGCGGCCGACGCCGGCAATGTGGATCTCCGCATCCTCGAGCGCGATGAACATCCCGGGCTGATGGACGCGCATCTCGCCGTCACCGGTGCACGCGCGATTCCGGTCGTGATCGTGCTCGACTCGGCTTTTCACGAGCGGGGATGGTGGGGTTCGCGACCGCAGGCGTTGCAGGCGCTGGTCAATACGGCGTGGAAGGGGCTTTCGAAGCAGGATCGCTATCGGGAGGTGCGCCGCTGGTATGTGAGCGACAAGGGGTTGTCGACGGCCACGGAAATCGCGGCGCTGGTCCAGACGATTGCTGCGCATTCCCCCGTTGCGGCGGTGTAGCCCGGCAGGGCAGTGACACGCTGAGGAGCGCGTTGCATTTCGTCGTGCCGTTGGCCAGTGTGAGGGGTCCGTGTACGTTCGCCGCCCACCTCAACACGATCCCTCGCCCATGAACAACGTCTTTGACTCCGCGACAGTCGCCGAGCTCACAGCGCGCATCAACCGGCTCACGCCATCGACCACTGCCCAGTGGGGAAAGATGTCGGTGGACCAGATGCTGGCGCACTGCAACGTGTCATACGAGATGGCGTACACCGACCGGCATCCCAAGGCGCGAGGTGTGAAGCGCTTCCTGCTGAATCTCTTTGTGAAGCAGGCCGTCGTGGGCCCGAAACCGTATCCGCGAAACTCGCCGACGGCGCCGCAGTTCAGGATGGTCGGTGCGAAGAACTTCGAGCAGGAGCGGACGAAGCTCATCGACTACCTCAACCGCGTACAGCGCGACGGAGCGGCAGGTTTCGAGGGGCGCGAGTCACCGTCGTTCGGCCCGCTCACCGCGGCTGAATGGAACACGCTCTTCTACAAGCACCTCGATCATCACCTGACGCAGTTCAGCGTGTAGGCCAATGGATCAGTACTTTGGCACGCGAGGGTCCACGTCGTCGCTCCAGCGCAGAATGCCACCTGCAAGATTGGCGACATGCGCAAACCCCGCGGCCTGTAACTGTCTGGCGGCATCCGCACTGCGCTTTCCACTGCGACACATCACGACGATAT
>CAYMQV010000278.1:0-5233 GCA_964392395.1 uncultured Gemmatimonadaceae bacterium | reverse complement strand
AGGACATCGAGTCGTTCACGGGCGGAGAGCTTGCCCTTGTCGTGTTGCGCGGCCAGTCGAACGGCACCGCCGCCGAGTTCGGCTTCGGCACTGCGGCGCGCGAGGAGGTCGAGTTTCTCGAAAATGGACATGAGGTGGGAAGCTAGCGTCCATCCTGCGGTCCGGCGACCGCGGATGCCCAGTAGACGGCAGGTGCCCCGCCGTCGAAGTTGCATCGCAATGGTGCCATGCGCGTTCTGCTGACGGGTGCACGAGCACCGGCGACCCTCGAATTGGCCCGACTTGTCGCTCGGGCCGGCCACGAGGCGCATGTGGCGGATACCGATCGCTGGCATGTGTGCCGCGGATCGGCGCTCGTAGCCGGAAGTCATGTGCTGCCGGCGCCGCGAGCGGGGCGCGCTGCATATGCGCAGGCCATCCGCGGATTGGTCGAGCGGCTCGGCATCGACGTCGTGATCCCGACCTGCGAAGAAGTCTTTCATTTGGCGGCCATTCGAGACCACGTGGGCGCGCGCGTGATCTGCGAGCCGCTGGAGAGGCTGAGGCTGTTGCACGACAAGGCTCGGTTTGTCGGTGCCTGCGCGGAGGCGGCTGTCCCGGCACCGCGCACCTATCCGATCGAGACGGCCACCAGCCTGCATGAGCTGCCGGACGACACCTACATCCTGAAGCCGCGCTTCTCGCGGTTCGCGACGCACGTGCGCGAATGGACGACGGGCGACGGGTTGCCCGCGCTCGACGGGCGTGGCTGGATCGCCCAGCGTTTCGTACCGGGCGCTGGGCGCTGCACCTGGAGCGTCGCGGCTCAGGGGCGATTACTCGCACACGCGACCTATGCCGTCGACGCCACCGCAGGGACGCGCGGCGCCGCAATTGCCTTCCATTCGGTTCGGCACGACGCCATCCGATTCTGGGTCGAGACCTTCCTCGCCCATCATCGGTTGTCCGGTCAGTTCGCCTTTGACTTCATCGAGGGCTCGGATGGGTTGTACGGCATCGAGTGCAACCCTCGGCTGACAAGTGGCATACACTGTTTCCGAGGCATGCCCGAGGTGGTGACCGCGCTGCTTGATCCCGGCGCACAGCCGACCGCAGTGCGTCTCGAACCGCCAGCGGGATTGCACTTCCGAAGTCGGCTCGCACTCGCGACCTACCACCACCGACCTCGTGCCGGCGCGGGACTGCTGGACGCCGAGGACGATCCATGGCCGAGGCGACTGCAGTGCGTGACATGGGGCCAGCTGCTGCTCCGCTCCCTGCTCCGGCGCACCGATCCGCGGCGGCTGAGCACGCGCGACATCGAGTGGAATGGCGAGTGAACGGTTCACCACTGGACACGCTCTGGGACGCCATCGTCAGCCGCGGGCTGACGTGGTGCGCACCGAACATCCACGCCGAGGCGGATTGGCTCGACGTTGGATCGGTGCGCTGGCGTGTGTCGATCACGAGACCTGTGGCGAGAAACTGCTACGTGGTGAGTGCGACCGGTCAATACCTCGACTACGCCCGAGAGGAGATCCGTCGGATTCCCACACCACTTCGGCGGGCGATTGCCGCGTCCGCCTCGTGGCCTCTGGGTCCTCTGCTTCGCGCGCTCGACCCGGTCGTGGTCCTCGATGCGCTGCCGATGTCGACTGTGTTGCACGCGGCCCGGTCTCCAGCGAACTGGCGCGAGGCGATTGCGCAGGCGCGGACGGTGTATCGCGGCCTGCCTGTCATCGTCCGCTCACTCGATCCGGTTGCAAGTCCGGAGCTCATTGGGGCGCTGCGCGGCATCGGCCTGATCACGATTCCGAGTCGGCTGGTGTTCCATCAGGACCCGCGCAGTGACGCCTTCTGGCGCACGCGCAATGTCCGGCACGATGTCGCGCTGACGAGGACACACCCGATGCACACACGCCCCCTTCGAGAAGACGACGGGCCACTGATCGCCGACCTGTACTGGCGTCTCTACGGGGAGAAACACTCACGCCTCAACCCGGAGTTTTCGGCCGCGTTTCTGTCGTGCGGCATCGCGACAGGAGCCTTGAACGGCGAGGGAATGATGCACGAGGAGCGCCTCGTCGCTGTGTTTCTGGCGTACGCCGTAGGAGATGTGATGACGAATCCGATCTTCGGTTATGACACGTCACTGCCTCAGCAGCTGGCGCTCTATCGCCGGCTCAGCGTCCTCACGATGCAGTTTGCGCGGGACCGGGGGCTTCGGCTCCATGCGTCGAGCGGAGCGCCAGGCTTCAAGGCATCGCGCGGCGGAGTGCCGACGATCGAGTACCACGCAGTCGACCTGGCGACTGTTCGCGGACGCCAGCGTGCGGCCTGGGTCGCGGCCATCGGCATTGCGAACCGGATCGGCCCGCGCCTCCTTCGCAGCGCGACGTGAAGGCGATGGCCACTTCCGGTGGGCTCCGGTAGCTTCACAGCATGAGACTCTCGGTCACGATACTGGCCGTCCACGGCGTACTGCTCGCTCTGGCCGCGCGAAACAGCGGCGCACAACCTGTCACGTCGCCACCCGTCAGGCCACGATCCGAGCCGACCACCGGCGGTTTGAGTCTCGGGCTGAGCGGCGTGCGCAGCTCCGACGGCAGCACGGTCGTTGCCGACCTGATGTGGGTCGGCGCCGACATGATGGACGGCGTTGGAATTCGATTTCTGCGGCAGGGGCTCGTCCCCGGATCACACGGCTACGCGGCAATGATCGTGATCGGCGGGCCGCCGCGGGACAGCCTGTCGTGGATACGTCTCGACTTCGGACTGGGCTATGTCGGGCAGCAGGCCGACAGGCCGCTGAAGTTCCATCAGCGTCACGGCATTGGTGCGCAATTCGGTGCAACCTTGGCACCGGTCAAGTTCAGCATCATCCGACCGGAATTGAACGGATGGGCTGTCGTCGGAACCTCCGCACGATTCATCGGCGCATCACTCGGCGTGCGAATTCTCGATCCCAGACAGCGGTGACCAGATGGCACTCCGGGCGGTGACCAGATTGCATCTGGCGCCGCGAAATCACAGTTCACGGGGTCCTCGGTCGGCCTTCGCCTCCGGCAACCGAGCAGCGTCGAGTAATTGCTGAGCGATGGCAACGCCTGCGATTGCAGCCCCGGCATTAGTCGAAGCTGCGTCCAGGCCAGATTACGACTGAGTGCGTCTCGGTAGGGATCGCGCCCCGTTCGTTTCGGTTCGATCCTCTACACTCGCCGGGGCGGCGTCGATCAGCAGCGACGCCGGCTGCACGGCACCAGCGCCAAAGCGCGCACGCACACGATCCATCGCGACGGCGAGCGCCCGATCGCGCGGTGTCTCAGCAATGACGGACGGCGCACCCGGCAGGAGCGACAGTTGTTCCGCCAGATCACCATCATCATCCAGTTGCGTCAACCCGACCCCGAGCAGACGGACGGGAAGGCGTTTCTGCTGGCGAAGTTTTCGGAGGAGCTGACGCGCCGCGGTGAATACCGCTCGTTCCGTCGATACCGGCATGTGGAGCGTCTTGCTGGCGAGCTTCGTTGCGAAATCGTTCGTTCGAAGCTTCACGGTGATGGTGCGTGCGCGAAGACCGTCCTTGCGAAGATCTGCGACGACGCGAACGGCGAGCCGCTGCAGCTCGGTCTCGAGCACGGCATCGTCGCCAATGTCACGGTCAAACGTGTCCTCACGACTCATTCCCTTCTGTTGATCGCGGCCCTGCAACACGGATGCACCATGCCCTCTCGCCTTTCGCGTCAGCCACTCCGCGAGTTTATCGCCCAGATAGCGGCGGACCGTTGTGGGGTCAGCGTCCAGGAGGTCGGGCACGCGCACCAGACCGAGACTGCGAAGTTTGTATTGCGCCTTGGGCCCGATCCCTGGGATTTCAGCCAGCGGCTGCGTGCGCATGAACGCTTCCTCGCCGCCAGGAGGAACGATATGGACGCCAGTGGCACCGCTGCCAGGGATCGGCTTGGCAGTCCCTGCCGCGATCTTGGCGATCAGCGTGCTCGTGCCGCCTCCGATCGAGATGCTACAGCCAGTATCAGCGATGACCGCAGCACGAATTCGCTGCGCCGTGATCGCGAGTGGCTCGTGATGATAGAGCGCCTCTGTACCAGTGAGATCGAGATAGAACTCGTCGACACTGGCCGCCACGACCACGGGAGCGAATCGCGTCAGCACCTTCTGGATCGCACGACTCTTTTCGCCACACGCGCCACGTGGCACCGGCACCGCCATGGCGCCAGGGCAGAGTCGCAGCGCCTGGGAAATTCCCATCCCGCTGCGTACGCCGAATGCGCGGGCTTCGTAGCTCGCTGAGCAGACGACACCACGGCTGCCCGGTCGGCCACCGACGATCAGGAGCGACGCCGTGCCCGCCCCTGCGGGATCCACCAGCCGTGCCACCGCCACAAAAAAAGCGTCCGCGTCGGCCAGAAGAATTCTCGGCTCGCGAGAATCAGCGTACGACGTGGACGATGCCATACCCGAAACCTACCCGAAAACTCCGGGAGAAGGCGAGCCCCCGGTCAGAGTCGCCTAGTCCTTCGAGCGCGTCTGCGCCAACCGGCGGTGGCGAATGCCAAGAAACCCGATCATCAGCCCCGTTGCCATCAGAAGCAGCGCATTCGGCTCGGGGACTGGCAGCAGAAGTCCACCCGTGATGATGTTATCGAAATCCTGGGAAAAACGGACGTCACGTCCCCCCCCCGTGCCGGTCAACCCGTTCCGGAACTCGACACCCATCGTTTCGTAGATGTCGCCCATCGGGCCGCTGGAGCCGACCATCTGCACCGCGTTGCGATAGGTCACCAGCGTGTTCCAGGCGTCGGACATTCCGGAGAAAGCAAAATCGCTCCCGAGTTGAGACTGCGTCGTTCCGGCGGAGTTACCGAACGCGCGGTCGAAGATCACCGGACCTGACGCACCAGAGAGCGTGAGCGACTGCAGCGTGTTCGACGCGCCGAAAACCGTGAGGGTGAACGGATTGCCCCACGTATTGGTGGTCGAACCGATCGAGAGGCGAAAGCGACCGGCGAAGTCCACGCCGCTCAGGCCACTTCCGATGGTCCCCCAAGTGGCGGAAAACGTCTGGCCATCGCTGAAGCGACCCGAGATCAGCAGCCCGAACAGGTCATTCCCCAGCGTCGAGAAGTTCCCGATGGCGGGCGCGTAGTAGGCAGTCCCAACTGCGTTCTGCAGCGTCTGCGCTCCAGCAGCTGGAGCGGCCAGCACGAGGGCAGCAGCAGCGAAACGGATTGAC
>CAYMQV010000277.1:0-5238 GCA_964392395.1 uncultured Gemmatimonadaceae bacterium | reverse complement strand
TTCCTCGAGCGCTTCGACAAGTGCCACTGGGACGGTCGCGGCGCTCATGTTGCCGTACTTGTGGACGGTGACCATCACCCGCTCCATCGGGAAGTTGCAGTACTTCGCCACCGACTCGATGATGCGCAGGTTCGCCTGATGGGGCACCACCAGATCGATCTGCTCCGACGTCAGGTGAGCATCCTCGAGCACCTTCTTCGACGCCTCGGCCATCGCATGCACGGCCCGCTTGAAGATCACCGGACCATCGAAATCCCAGATCGTATCGCCGAAGCTCACGTCGCGATTCGCATAATTCAGCCCCAGGCCGCGGACCCGCAGCGTTTCGCGCGCCTCGGCGTCGCAGCCAAGCACACTGCCGATCATCCCCTGCTCGTGGTCGGAGGCCTGAAGCACCACCGCCGCCGCCCCGTCGCCGAACAGCACCGCCACGTTGCGATTGCTCCAGTCGAGGAACTGGCTGATCAGTTCCACGCCAATTACGACCGCGTTGCGCGCCATGCCAGTGCGAATCATGGCGGTGGCGGTCGCCAGTCCGTAGCAGAAACTGGTGCAGGCCGTGTTCACGTCCATCGCTGCTGCACGCGTCGCACCGAGTGCGATCTGCACACCCGAGGCGCTGTTTGGCACGCCCTCATCGTTGCTGCAGCTGCCGTAGATGATCAGGTCGACGTCCTTTCCCTCCAGGCCGGCGCAGGCCAGCGCATGTTTCGACGCCACGACCGACATGTCGATCGCACTGACATGTGACACGCGTCGCTCACGCATTCCGGTGCGTGACGTGATCCACTCGTCCGACGTCTCGAGAAAGGTCGAGATGTCATCATTGGTGAGGATGGCAGGTGGGGTACACTTGCCCCATCCGGTGATCGCGGCGTAGGTCATGGTGGTCGGTCGAGGTCCTGAACGGCGTCCATTGCTGGCTGGCTGAACAGTACAGACGGGGGCAGCGACCCGCGATGGGGGCCGATGGCTCACAGCGCCAGCTGCTCCATCGGCAGGGCGTCCCGGGCGCGGACGGACGCCTCGTAGGGGCCAAGCAGATGCGCGATGCTGTTGGCGTAGTAGCTCACCAGCTCCCGTCCACGCGGGAGCACCAGATAGTTCGCGCCCTGCGTCAGCACCACGTGACGCATCTCGAGCATCTTGAGCGCGAGATCCAGTGTCTCCCGGGCATCGCGATCGGCGCGCACCACGCGCGCATTGAGCTCCACCAGTTCATCGCGCAGATCCTCGATGCGTGTCAGCAGCTTCTGGCGCGGCAGCAGTTCGCCGCCGAGGCTCTGGATCGCGGCGCAGACGAGCGGAACGGGGGTGACCGGGATCAGCGTGCCGATGCGTTCCATGATGCGATCTGTGAGTTCGGCCACCAGCGCCAGGCGTTCCGGTCGCGGCAACACGAACAGGTCGGGCTGGTTCGCATACCACGGCGAGAGCGGGATGGGGGCTCCGATCATCACGGCGGCGCGCCCGTAGCGCTTCCAGCGTCGGGTGACGAGCCGGGTCACGTTCCAGAAGAGATACGGCAGCACCTCGCCGAGCTGCGTCAGTCTGCCGGGGGGCTTGCCGCCACTGGTCCGATCGAGCTCGCGCAACAGCGACCGGTCCTCGAGCACCCGGTCGTAGTTGATGGCGACCGGAATCACGTGAATGCGGCTGTGATACGCCGGATCGTGGCCAATGCCAAGGACGTAGTCCAGCAGGCCGATCTTCGGCGGCCGGAGCTTGCCGTCCCGGGTCAGGCCCCCTTCGAGAAAGATGCCCTGGGTGACGCCTTCACGTGTGATCAGCTGGACATACCGCTCGAGCACCGTGTGATACAGCCGTTCGCGATGCTTGCGACGGACGAAGTAGCCGCCGAATGCCTTGAATATCTGCTCGAGCGGGAACGCACGGGCCCACTCGCCAACGGCGTATGAGATCGCGACCTGGCCGGAGAGGGCATAGCCCACCAGGACGTAGTCGGCGTTCGACCGGTGATTCATGAGATAGACGACCACCGCGTTGCGCGGCAGCCGTCGAACCGCCTCGCGGTCCTCATACTCCACCGTCACCTTGTAGAACAACCCGAGCAGCAGGCGCGACACGCGGAAGCCGATCTCGTAGTAGGCGATGATGTTGAAGAATGGCACGATCTCGCGCACGTAGACGTCGACCATCTTCCAGGCGGTGGCTGACTCGGTTCCGGTGGTCGCGACATGTTCGTCGACTGCCGCGGCAATGACCGGATCGTGCAGCAGCAACCCCCGCACGTGGGCGCGGCTGAGCAACTTGAAGCGGTCGAGTCGCCCGCGGTACTTCATCCGTGCCCGCGCGGCGGTCCGATTCGCAAAGCGGCGCAGCGGGCGTCGGAACAGGACAACCAGCAGCAGCGCGGCTATGGCCAGGGCCAGGAGGTCGATCAGGAAGGTCTGCACAGGTGTCCGAACTTCTGGCCCGTCGCAGCAAACGGCAAGTACTGCCGCGCCATCGCCGCCGGCGCTTGCCTGGGCGCGGCAGGGCAGGTTGGTTCCAGTATCCAGAACCGAGGGTGCAGATGCTGCGCAAGATCGTCATCGGATGTGCCGTGCTCGTCGCACTCACCGCACTGCTCGCGTTCGCGGTGCTACCCGGGGTCGTCGACAAGCGCATGAACAAGGTGGTGGACGCTCGACACCTGCGGGTCAGTGACGCCGCGAAGAACATGCACGCGCAGCTGACCATCGCCGACATGCACGCCGATCAGTTGCTCTGGGCGCGCGATCCGCTGGCGCGGTCGGACCATGGCCACGTCGATCTGCCGCGCATGACTGACGGAAATGTGGCGCTGCAGATCTTCTCGGTCGTCACCAAGACGCCGAAGAACCAGAATTACGACAACAATACCGGCGACACGGACAACATCACGCTGCTCGCGGTGGTGCAGCGCTGGCCGTTGGCGTCGCTGACCAGCCTGCGGGCGCGGGCCATCCATCAGGCAGATCGTCTGCAGGACGCGGTGTCGCGATCGAACGGGTCGCTGGTGCTGGTGACCGACAGTGTGTCATTATTCGAGTTCATCGCGAAGCGGAAGACGTCCCCGGAGGTGCATGCCGCAGTGCTCGCGATCGAAGGCTTGCACGCACTGGACGGAAAGCTCGAGAGTGTCGACACGCTCCATGCCCACGGCTTCCGCATGATGGGCCTGACGCATTTCTTCGATAACGAAGTCGCGGCCTCGGCGCACGGCGTCACGCATGGCGGGCTGACACCGCTCGGCCGCCAGGTCGTGCAGCGCATGGAGTCGCTCGGCATCATTGTCGATCTCGCGCATGCATCCCCGCAGACGGTCACCGAAGTGCTTGCCATGGCCACGCGGCCCGTGGCTGTATCTCACACGGGCGTGGCCGCGACCTGTCCCGGCCCACGCAACCTCACCGATGCGCAGCTGAGGGCGATCGCCGCCAACGGTGGTGTGGTGGGGATCGGCTACTGGGACGCTGCCGTCTGCACGCTTGGCGCCCAGTCGATTGCGAAGGCGATCCGACACGCGGTCAACGTTGCTGGCATCGACCATGTCGGGCTGGGATCCGACTTCGATGGCGCCACGTCCACCCCCTTTGCCACCGACGGCCTGGCCGAGATCACGCAGGCGCTGATGGACCAGCAGTTCACGCCCGAGGAGATTGGCAAGATCATGGGGTGGAACGTGATGCGCCTGCTTGGACAGGGGCTGCCGTGACGGTCCATGTGCTGGCAGTGACGCCGTAGCTAGAGGCGCGCGGGCAGCCGCACCGACTCACTGGAGCGCGATCTACCACGACAGCCAAAGACAAGCGAGCGAACTGCCACTAACAGCCTGACACAGAGGCGCAGAGACGCAGAGGCACAGAGAACAGCCTGATTTGAATGCGGAAAATGCCGATGTAAGCCACAGCACACATCGCGCGCGCAGGACTCGTCAAAACCTTTGGACGTCACCAAGCGGCACGGCGATTCTGTAAAGCACAGCTCTCCTCTGCGTCTCTGTGCCTCTGCGGCTCTGCGTGAATCTGTTAGTTGCTCGTCGCCTGAATAAAGTACTGAGCCGCTGTGTGATCCGCTCCCCAGCCGCTACGCGATGCCTTGCCGCATGGCCCACAGCACCTTCTCCGCGAACACGTCCACTTCCTGCGGCGTCGTGTACACGTTCGGCGTCACGCGAATGCCCATGAACTCCTTCTCGTGCACGATCGGTGTGGTCACGATGTTGTGCTTGCTGTAGAGCCACCCGCCCAGCTTCACCGGGTCGATCCCGTCGACGTTGAAGAAGCCGATGCCGCCACCATTCGGTGAGTCGAGCGGCGTCAGCACCTTTACGCGGCCGTTGCCCTCGGCCAGCAGCCGCTTCGCCCAGCGATCACGCAGCCAGCGCATCCGCGCAATCTTGCGCTCGGAACCGATGCCGCGATGGAACACGATCGCCGCCGCGATGGCATTGAAATTTGCCTGCGGGTGCGTGCCGATTTCTTCGTACTTGCGGATGTCGTTGTCCTGCCCCGGATTACCAGCCATCAACGGCCAGAGTGCCTTCTGCTTTTCCTTGCGGACGTACAGAAAGCCCGTGCCGATCGGCGCGTACAACCATTTGTGCAGGCTGGTGCCGTAGTAGTCCACGCCCAGTTCATCGCGCTTGAACGGGAAGTGCGCGAACGCATGTGCCCCATCGACGAACACCTCGATGCCCTTGGGCCTGGCCATGTCGACGACCTTGCGCACCGGCAGGATCTGGCCGGTGAGGTTCGTGATGTGTGTGATCTCGATGACCTTCGTGCGCGGCGTGATGGCCGCGGCGAAGGCGGCGACGACGTCCTCGTCCCGTACCACCGGCACCGCGAACTGTACCCGCTTCAGCACGATACCCTCTCGCCGCACCCGCTGCTCCCAGGCATTGATCATGCGGCCATAGTTCTGCGTGCTCACGATCACTTCGTCGCCGCGCTTGAGATCCAGCCCGAAGATCATCGTCTCGAGGGCTTCCGAGGCATTGCGCGTGATCGCCATCTCCTCCGGATCACAGCCGAACTCCGTCGCCAGTTCCCGGCGGACACTCTCCATGCGCGGCTGCAGGTGCCGCCACATGTGGTCCACCGGAATCTCGTTGCTGTAGCGGATGTCGCGGATCATCTGTTCGATGACCATCGACGGCGCGGGACTGACGCCGCCGTTGTTCAGGTTCACCCAGGTCCGGTCCACCTCGAAGGCGCGCCAGCCCTGACGGACTCGCCCTGGGGCGCGGCC
>CAYMQV010000276.1:0-5292 GCA_964392395.1 uncultured Gemmatimonadaceae bacterium | reverse complement strand
GACATGGACAACTATTTCCTGAACCTCGGGGTGTATCGCTTCGAAACCTTCCTCGAGAGTACGAAGGAGCAGGGAAAGGGGCCGTACTTCGCCGGAACGATCGAGTATGGGCGGCCGCTCAAGCCGCATGGGTGGCAGCCGTGGAGCAATCAGGAGCTGCTGCGGATCATGAAGCGACAGATCGATGGGAATGCACCGGTGCCGTGAGCGGATGCCCTCGGCGCGTACACGTACGTGCGCGTTCCGATCGGGTTCTGGGTGCAGGAGACGTTCGACCTGTCGCGCAATCCGTATGACGAGCTGGGGCACTACGCGCTGGGCTTCGGGCCAGCGCCGGTGGCGCGCGAGATTCTCGTCCGGAACGGGATCGTTCGGCCGGGCCGATGGCCGGCGGTGCTGTCGGTGGCGTGCGCGCCCAGCGTCAGCGTGATCTACGAACAGATCGAGTGGGGGCGGCAGTGGCGTTGGGACAGGGCGCCGATGCGTTCCTCGGCACACAGGGTGACCCGTGGGATCGCAGAGCGACATGGGAATGGCGTTTCTGGGGGCGGCGGTGGCGGTGGTGCTGTTGTCTCGATGGCCGGACAGGCAGTTCGCGCGGCTCTGACGCAACGATCCAGTTGCTCTCCGGCAGTTCGCGCCTATCGGTTCTCCAGCCGATCCACACGCTGCTCGAGTTGATCAAGCCGCTCGGCAATCGACGACCGGCCAGCCGTGGTTCCGGCAGCATCTTCATCCGCACGCGCGGGCGCGAGTGGCGCCTGCGTCATCACCGGTGCAGCGTTGCCACCCGTCACCGCCCGCGCCAGCGACTGTCCGCCGACGCCCGACGGCGCGACACCGCGAGCCGCGACCGTAAGCACCGCCTTGCCCGGCACGCCGAGCCAGAACCACCGGTACAACCATTCCCCCGCGGGTCGTCGCAGCGGACTGCGCACGAGCTCGACCAACGCGATGCCGCGTGCCGCGAACAGCGCGTACAACAGATACACACCGATTTGCGACACCTGGTAGTAGCCTGGACGGAGCTCGGTGCGCTGAAAGCGCAGCACATACTCGCGTACGAGATACGTGAGCGCGAGTACGCCAAGCAGAAGCACGACCTGGCGGCGGCGACGCGATACCGCAGTCGGATCAGCGCGCAACTGCGATCGATCTGCATCCCGTTCCGCGACGACCGCTGCCAGGCCAGCCTGGATCGCTGCGATGCTGAACCCGCGCTGTGCCAACCGTCTGGCCATCTGCAGCGTCTGCGTCAACCTGCCCCAGATGACTGCGGCGACGAGTACCACCGGCATGGTCACATCCAGGTCCCACTGGATGACCGAGGAGAGATACAAATAGAGCAGGGCGGTCATCGCGCCGCCGCCGAGCAGGACGAGCCCCGCCTGCGACGCTTCGGCGGCGAAAATCCGAATCGGCAACGGGACGTCAGGGCCGGCAAGCTGCGCGGCATTGATCGTGTCGACCAGCGATTCGGCTGACGCAAATCGTTCGCCGGGATCCTTGCGAACACAGCCGTCAATCGCGTCGCCAAGTGCCTGCGGCAGGTCTGCGCGCTGCTCGCGAACCGGCGGAATGGCTTCGGTGATCTGCCGGACGATGATCTTCTGCGTACTGTCGCCGGAGATCGCGAGCACCCCCGTCGCGGCAAACCAGGCCACCAGGCCGAGGGAGTAGAGATCACTGCGTCCGTCGAGTGTATCGCCGGACGCTTGCTCTGGGCTCATGAACTCAGGCGTGCCGACGACTTCGCCGACACGCGTCAGTCCCTGCGCCGTGGTCGTGGTGGTCGTGATCAAACGCGAGATACCAAAATCCATCAGCAGCGCACGGCCGGTCGCGCGCTCGAGCATGATGTTGTCCGGCTTGATGTCGCGATGCACGACCCCGCGCCCGTGTGCATACGCCAGGGCATATCCGATGTCCTGCATCAGCCGCACGAGTTCCTTCACACTCAGCGGTCCGGCGCGTTTGACGCGCTCGGCGACACTTTCACCCTCGACGTACCCCATCGCAAAAGCAAGCAGCCCGTCGCGATCCTCGATACCGAAGACGGGCACGATATTCGGGTGCGAGAAACTGGCAGCGGTCTTCGTTTCGCGCAGGAACCGCTCGCGAAGTTCGGGGACGGACGCGAACTCCTCCGGGAGCACCTTCAGGGCGATCGGACGATCCAGCTCTACGTCGCGTGCCAGGTAGACTGCGCCCATGCCGCCACGGCCGAGCAGTCGCTGCAGGTCGTACTTGCGGCCGAGCGCAGCGCGCAGTGCGTCGAGCGACGGTTCGGCGGCACTCACGGCGCGGGAGCCTGACGACCGTCGAGATCCGCGATGCGGGCGGCTGAGGCGCGTCGCGTGCGCTGCAGCCGGGAGGCAACCTGCTCCACCTGCCGCATCACGCGGAGCATGTTGCCGCCGATGATCTTGCCCACCTGTCCGGCGGTGTAGCCGCGGCGCAGCAGCTCCGCCGTCAGGTACGGATACCGACTCACGTCCTCCAGCCCCCTGGGATGATTCGTGAGTTGACCGAAGTCCGCACCGTAGCCCACGTGATCGATGCCAGCCACGCGCACGAGGTGGTCGATGTGGTCTGCCACCTCCGACAACGTTCCCGGCTCCATGGCCTTCATCATGATACCGAGCCACGTCGTGAATTCGGTGGACGCCTTCTGCGTGTCGCGAGGGTGCTTCGCCATGAACTCACGCTCCTTTTCGAGCGCGCCGGCCGCCTGCGTCGCGGCCACCGCATTGATGAAACCTGGAAAGATGTTCACCATCACGATGCCGCCATCCTTCGGCAGCTGTGACAGGATGCTGTCCGGGACGTTGCGCAGGTGATTGGTCAGGGCCCGCGCCGAGGAATGACTGAAGATGACCGGTGCCTCGGACACACGAAGTGCATCGGACATCGTGCCGTCGGACACGTGCGAGAGATCGACCATCATCCCGACACGATTCATTTCGCGCACCACCTCTTCGCCGAATCGCGTCAGGCCACCGTGCACCGGCACGTCGGTGGCGGCGTCGGCCCAGACGGTGTTCCCACCGTGCGTGAGTGTCATGTAGCGCACGCCGAGGTCGGCAAACATCCGCAGGTTGGCGAGCGAATTCTCGATCGCGTAGCCGCCCTCGATACCGATCAGCGACGCGATCTGGCCCACGCGATGAATTCGCACGATATCCGCCGCTGTTCGCGCAAACGCCAGCGACGGCGATTGCGCCACCATGCGGTGGATGACGTCAATCTGCTCCAGCGCATAGGTCGCGCCGCCGCCCTTTACCAGCGAGGCAGGCACATACGCCGACCAGAACTGGCCGCCGACCAGGCCCCGCTTCATGCGCGGGAAGTCGGTGTCGATGTCAGGCAGTGACTGCTCCGGGTTCATCCTTGACAGGTCATTCTGCGCCCCGTCGCGGATGGCGCCTGGCAGATCGTTGTGCGCATCGATCATCGGGATGGCGCGATGGATCGCACGGGCGCGAGCGAGGAGTCGGGTCGAGTCAGCCTGGGCGGCGACTGGTCGCGCGCTCGCGACCGTCACACCGAGGGCAGCTGCAAGCACGAAGCGCATGGGAGCGGTCTGAGTGGGAACTTTCTGAATAATACCGGTGCGCCCAGTCGCGGCAAGCGGCCACGTTCCGCAGGCAAGTATCCTTATTGTCTCGCGAGTGTCGCGCCTGCGTCCGGTGGCGAATGGCATTGCACTGTGGCATGCTTTCCGCTGTGGCTCCACTCGCTTCGACGACCGATATCCTTTCGCACCGAGAGCTCCGCCCCATGTCCGTTCACCTGCGACAGCTCGCACTGGCACTCGTTCTGACGCCCGGCATCCTGCTGGCCCAACCGCGGCGCGCGCGCGTCGCACCACAGACGTACGTGATCGTCCACGGGGCCTGGGGGGGCGGCTGGGACTGGCACCGAGTGGACTCGGCGCTCACCCGGCGCGGCCACCACGTGTATCGCGTGACGCTCACCGGACTCGGTGAGCGCATGCATCTCGCGAATGCGAACATCGGCCTGTCCACGCACATCGCGGATGTCGTCAACACCGTGCTCTTCGAGCAACTGAGCAATGTGATCCTCATCGGACACAGCTACGGGGGCATGGTGATCACCGGTGCTGCGGACCGCATGCCGGAACGGATCAAGCGCGTCGTGTATGTCGATGCGTTCCTGCCTGACTCGGGTGAGAGCATGGCGGCGCTGGCTGGCGAGGGATTCAACGGCATGGTGGCATCGAGTACGACGGATGGCCTGATCGTGCCCCAGTGGGTGCGGGCCGACGAACCACCGCCGAAGGATGTGCCGCATCCGCTGAAGACGATGACCGACACGCTCGTACTCACGAATCCGGAGGCGCGTCGGTTGGCGGCGCACTACATCCTGACGATGGACGAGGGCGCGACCACCGATGCCTTTTCGCCATCAGCGAAGCGCGCCGCCGATCGTGGGTGGCGGGTCGATACGCTGCGCACCGATCACACGCCGGAGCGGTCGGCGGTGCCGGAGCTGGTGCGGCTGCTGCTGCGGAGCCGGTAGTGTGGTGTCGCCGCAGTCTCGTGGCAGTCGGGCGCGTCTTTCGACGCGAGCCGGCGTTGCACCGCCTCGGGATACTTGCCGCCTTCTTCGAGCACAGAAAGCGCAAACGAAGCGCAAACGACGAGCAAACTGCCTGACGCAAAGTCGCAAAGGCGCAAAGAGACAAAGGCGCAAGGGCCGTCACCTCCGCGCGACGTGAAGGTCAGCAGGGATTTCAGCCCGGATGTTTTGTAGCAGCAACGGCAACAACGCTGTAGTTCTGCTGTTCCCATTCATCTGCAGTCCTTTGCGTCTTTGCGTCTTTGCGTCAAGCAGTTGCTGTTACGCGGTGACACGTCGATCAGCTTCACCACCCAGTCGGCGTCCTGCCCGGTGGTGCTCACGAACAGCTTTGCCGCGATGTCACCGGCCACCACCACATCCTCGGCCAGTGGTTCACTCCCCCAGCGACGGACATCGCGGCGACCGTCGAGAAACCGCTGATCCTGCAGCAGCCCGGTCTACCACTTGAATCCGGTGGCTGCGTAGGTCGCCTCGATTGGGTGGGCGGTACGGCACCGGATTGGCGGGATCGCTGACGAAAAAGTCAGCCGCCGCGGCAGCCGTCGACGTCGGTGCATCGAATGAGAGGCGTCCGTTGTCGTGGAAGTACAGGGCACGCATCTACGCGCCGGGCGCCGGCCGCGTCTCGTAGTCGCGCCACGACGGCAGCACGGTGGCGCGGATGACGTTCGCCTGGATGTTCTTCAG
>CAYMQV010000275.1:0-5309 GCA_964392395.1 uncultured Gemmatimonadaceae bacterium | reverse complement strand
GTCCATTACCCTCGCGATGCCGAGTCGTGGGCCATGGACCTCGCACCACGCCTCGATGCGATGCGTGACGCGGTCGCCGCGCTCGTCGGATTCGCTCCCACGGGACGGACGACGATCCTGATCGACGACCCCTACAACCAGGCCAATGGGAAGGCCGTGCCGCTGCTTGGTGCCCCGGTGGTGCATCTCTGGGTCACACCGCCCGGTCCGACCGACCAGATCGCCAATCATCGTGGCTGGGGCCTCAAACTGGCGGCGCACGAGTTCGGACATATCGCGCACCTCACACGGCCAGCGCGACGAACGCAGTGGTACTGGCATCTGCTTCCTGCCCAGGTGAGCCCCTTGTCACTCGGCACGCCCCGGTGGGCCACGGAGGGGTACGCCACCTGGATCGAAGGCAGGATCACGGGGAGCGGTCGCCCACACGGCGCCTGGCGGCCGGCGCTGCTTCGGGAGCTCGCGCTCGAAGGGCGTCTGCCCAGTTACCGCGCAATGAGTGCCGGCGGCGGCTACAAAGGCGGCAGCCTGGCATATCTGGCCGGATCCGCGTTCTGGGAGTGGCTTGCCGCGCAGCGCGGCGATACATCCATGACGCTGGTCTTCCGACGCCAGACGGCACGTGTCGCTCGATCATTCGACGAGGCGTTCCGCGGCGTCTACGGGGACGCGCCTGCCGTCCTGTACGGGCGCTTCGGCGCCGAGCTGACCGCCAAGGCGTTCGTCGCCGACTCCGCACTGAAACGCATCGGTCTCGTGACCGGAACCCGATTGGCGCGGTTCGGATCGAGCGTCGGCGGACCCGCGACCAGCGCCGACGGCACACGGTTGGCGCTGGTACTGCCGGGAATGGGCAGTGGACCACCGCGCGTGGTGGTCAGCCCGCCCGACACCATGCCGTCGAGCCCTCGCGACAGTGCCGCGGTGGCACAACTGCTCAAGCGCGATCCGCAGGACGTCGCGGCCGTGCGCGTCTATCCGCGACTGGCGAAGGCGATCGCCACGCTCACGCCACGTCGCGGCCGCTCGTTTCTCAATCCGCGGTTCCTGAATCGCGCGGGCACACAGCTCCTGCTCGAGTCGTGGAGCTTCCATCCCGACGGCTCGCTTCGACCCGATCTGGCCACTTGGAATCTCGACACGCGCGCGATCCGATTCGTCACCGACGGTGCCGACGTGCAGGATGCAGATCCCTCACCTGATGGCACCCGCGCGGCTGGGATCAGGTGCACGGGCGGCAGCTGCGATCTCGTCCTGGTGTCACTCGGTGATGGGCGTGTCACCACACTCTCGGCGGGCTCACCCACGAAGGTCTTCAGTCATCCGCGATGGTCAGCCGATGGTCAGCGAATCGTCACCAGCGTGCAGGATCGCGATGGGCTCTGGCGCTTGGCCCTGATCGATCCCGGCAGCGGTGCGTTGACGCTCGTCACACCGGACGACGACGTCAATCGCCACTCCGCGAGCTTCGATGCGTCGGGACGCGAGCTCGTGTACGTGAGTGAAGCCGGGGGAATTCCGAACATCGAGACGCTCCGGCTCAGCGATGGCACGCGCACGACACGCACACGAGTGACGGGGAGTGTGTACGAACCGGTGCCGCTGCCCGACGGGAGCATCGTGTTCCTGAACGAGTTCGCCGGCGGAATGGACCTGCGGCGGATCGACAGCGGGAGCGTGGCCGCCGTCGATCCGCTGACCGATGTTGCGGCACAACTCGTTCCGGCGTTGCCGAGATCGCGCGAACCCGGTGTGACACTGGCGATCGCGCCGGTAGCACCCCCGCGAGTGTATCGCGCGGGTCCGCGCAGCTATCGATGGCTGGCACAAACCGCGCTGGCCCGCGACGGCATGCTGCACAGCGCCGCACTGTCGAGTGCCGACCCGGCCAATCGACTGGCCTGGACACTCAGCGGGCTTCTCGGTACGCGACCCGCATGGCGCGGCGGTGTCGCGAGTCTCGCCTGGTACGGTTCGCGGCCAGCAGTGCGCGCCGAATCCTTCTGGCTGGAGCAGCGCGCCACGGCGCAGCGCAACGCGGCCAGTGTGGACGCCGCCGATCTCCGCCTCGCGGGTGGTTCACTGGCACTGGAACTTCCCCGCGCCGGGTCGTCGTTGTCGCAACGTCTGTCCGTGAGCGGATTCGCCGGCGCCGCGCAACGCTCCGGACTCGACGGCGAACGACGCCTGCTGGTCAGCACACAGTATGCGATCAGCGGTGTGGTGGGGTGGCGCAAGGCCGCGGGACTGTCGCTGCGCGTTGCCGCCGGCCAACTCGGTGACAGCACCACACTTCGCGCAACGCTCGGCGCCTCGGCAACAGCATACCGTACCCGTCTCGATGCGCGAATCCACCGAGCGCGCGCCGGGACGCCGTCCTTCGAACAATTCAGCGCCGGAGGATTCGCTCCGCCGCTGAGCGACAATGCCACGCTCGCGCAGCGCGTCGCCATTCCGTCACTGCCGGTCGGCATCGCCCAGGGGCGCGCGCTGTTCGAGTTGCGCATCGAACGACCCGCCCCCCTGCTCCCCGCCACCCTGTACGCGCACTCGGTCGGCGACACGTGGACGCCCGACCGGCATTCGGCCGTGGTGGGCATCGAGCGAGGATTGGAGTTCGATCATCTCGGGCTGGTGGGCCTGCCGAGACTGCGCGCTTTGGCTGGCGTGGCGCGCATCGTGCGCGGGCCATTGCAGGACAAGGGTTCCGCATACCTCATGATTGGATGGCGTCCATGACGAAGCGCATTGCATGTCTGGTGGGACCGGAATACGAAGACCTCGAAGTCTGGTACCCGAAGCTGCGCCTCGAGGAAGCGGGGTACGAGGTACAGCTGATCGGCATCGGCGACGCGGTGTACCTGGGGAAACACGGATATCCCGCCACGGTCGAGGCACACATCGACGCGATCGATGCCGCCACGCTCGATGGCATCATCGCGCCGGGTGGATGGGCGCCCGACAAGCTGCGCCGTGTTCCGGCCGTGCTCGACGCCGTGCGCACGGTACACGCTCGCGGCAAGATGGTGGCCACCGTGTGCCACGGTCCGTGGATTCTCATCTCGGCTGGCATCGTTCGAGGCCGGATGATGACCGGCAGCGTCGGTGTGCGCGATGAC
Organism: uncultured Gemmatimonadaceae bacterium; assembly: GCA_964392395.1. GTDB lineage: Bacteria > Gemmatimonadota > Gemmatimonadetes > Gemmatimonadales > Gemmatimonadaceae > JACMLX01. Next base: position 2,190 of record CAYMQV010000275.1, on the reverse strand, counting down.
GTGGTGAATGCTGGTGGTCTCTGGCTCGACCAGCCGTCGGTGATCGACGGCAACATCGTCAGCGCGCGGGTGCCGAAGGACCTGCCTGCCTTCGGCCTGGCAATGCTCGACGTGCTGCGGGCACAGGACTGACGCGGCACGGCGTCGATCGGAATGATCCGACGCGTCGCGCGCCATCCGGGCGAAGCCACGACGGGCCGTGCACTGGGGAGAGTGCAAGGCCCGTCTGATGGAGTCGAGGCTGGAACGCCTACTTGCTCACGTGGGTCTTGAACGAACGCACGATCGCGGTGACGGTGTCGAACCACACCTTGACATTGTCGTCGGTCACGCCGCCTTCGAGGTCGTAGTCCAGCTCGACGCACGGGTCACCATCGCCGTCGATGTATCCCCGACCAAAACGCTTCGTCTTGTTCCACTCGTTGATCAACGTCACGTTGGCCTTGGTACCGGTGAGGCCGAAGTACGCCTGCAACGTCTGACCCGAAATGAAGAAGACGATCTTGGTGCCGTTCGTCTCAACGATCACGTTTCCGCGCTCGTTGACCTTGCCTTCCATTCCCTTGTCCCGCAACAGCCCTGTGAGCTGCTCGGCGGTGATACGCTCGCGCATCTGCTGAGCGGAGACGGGACCGGCGAGCACCAGCGCAACGGCGGCTACCGCGAGCCAGCGAAGGGAGCGCATGATCGACATGACGACCTCTGGGTGAGAATGGACGAAACGAAACAGACTGTACGAGTCATACCGCACGCTACAGCACGCTGAGGAGGACGACCATCACCCGCACGGGTGACAGGCCGGACGCCGGCTCTCGGATGCCCCTAGCCGCGCGCGCGAGCGGCGGCGATGCCGGCGGCCCGCCCCGTGCACCACGCCCAGAGGAAGTTGTAGCCGCCGATCGGCCCGAACGCGTCGAGCACCTCACCGGAAAGAAAGAGCCCCGGGTGCTTTCGGCTTTCCATCGTCCGATTGTCGATTTCGGCGAGGCTCACGCCGCCGCCCATCACCTCGGCCTTCTTGTACCCTTCGTCGCCCGCCCAGGGCAACTCTCCCCGCACCAATGTCTCGATCAGCCGAATCCGTTCATCGCGACGGAGCTCGCTCAGCACGCGCAACGGGTCGACGTTGGCACGCTGGATGAGCACCGTGGCCAGTCGGTCCGGCAGCTCCGCACGCACCGCTCCGGCGACGGTCCGGGCCCCATGCGGCGCAAGACGTGTCTGCCACGCCTCGTCGTCGTGCGCCGTCCATCGCACCGCGATGGTGGCCTTGTCAGCATGGATCGTCCGCGAACGCACCGCGACGTGCGAGACGTCGAGCACCGATGGGCCACTGTAGCCTCGGTGTGTGAAGAGGAAGCCGCCGGTCGCCTTCGCCGACTCGTCACCGGCTTTCGCCGACAGCGTCACGGGGAGCGAGATTCCGGCCAGCTCGGTAAATGCGTTCGGTTCGACCGTGAGCGGAGTCAGCGCCGCGTACGTGGGGTGGATCGTATGCCCGAGCTTCCGGAGCACGGCGAGTCCGCGGCCGTCGCTGCCGGTGGCTGGTACGGACAGGCCGCCCGTCGCAACCACCACCGCATCCGCACCGAATTCGCGGCCATCCTCACAGACCACACTCCAGCGACGATCTTTCGGCAACACATCGGTGACGCTGATCTCCGTCACGAGCTCGACGCCCGCTCGAATCGCGGCGGAGATCAGGCCGTCCCGCACATCGCGCGCCTTGTGTGACGCGGGGAAGAGCTTGAGTGACTCTTCCTCGTGCTGCAGCGGAATCCCGAGGTCCTGCTCGAAGAACTGGATCTGCTCCGACAATGGCCACGATCGGATGATGCGTCGCAGCACGTTGGGTGACGAGTCGGTGACGAACCGCGCTTCGTCCACTCGCGACGGCAGCACATTGCAGCGGCCGCCGCCACTGATGAGGATCTTGCGTCCTCCGTCCCGGGTGCGCTCGAGCAGCGTGACCCGTGCGCCGGCGCGGGCCGCAAAGATCGCACCCATCGTGCCCGCCGCTCCTGCGCCGATGACCACCACGTGGGTCACGATCGCTGGACCCGGGTGGGCTGCGGGCGCCGCGAATGCGCCACGACTTCACGAGTGGGAACAAACACCTGCAGAGAACACGGCACGATGATCGGGGTCAGAGACTCCTGAAGATAGCCCCGACCGCCCCTTGCCCTGACC
>CAYMQV010000274.1:0-5321 GCA_964392395.1 uncultured Gemmatimonadaceae bacterium | reverse complement strand
GAGCTCGGCCGGTTCATGACCCATCTGCAGGGCATGGGTATCCGCGCCGGCGCGGCCGATCATCTGGTCAGTGAAGCGCTCTATCTGCAGGATCCGGATGGTCTCGGGATCGAGGTGTATGCGGATCGGGCGCAGGCTCTCTGGCGACGGAACGGCCGCGAACTCATGATGGCGTCCGACCCGATCGATGCACGCGGTCTGCTGGCAGCGGCAGGTGGCGTTCCGTGGGCCGGGATGCCGGCAGGTACGATTGTGGGTCATGTCCATCTCCATGTCGGTGATCTGGAGCTCGCCTCGAAGTTCTATGGTGATGGTGTGGGCTTTGACCGAATGGTCTGGTCGTATCCAGGTGCGCTCTTTCTGGGCGCGGGCGGATATCACCATCATCTTGGCACCAATACCTGGGCCGGCGCTCAGGCTCGGCCCGCAGCGGCGAACGACCCGCGACTGGTCGAATGGTCGCTGATCCTGCCGACGGCCGTCGACGTGCAATCGGTCGCGGACAACCTGCAGTCGCTGGGCCACCCGATCACGTCGGATGGCGCCGATGTGATCGTTCGCGATCCTTGGAGTACTCAACTGCGCCTGCGACCGGCGCACGCGTAGCTGATGGCACTCGGCATCCCGTCAGCGGACGGCGTCAGAGTCCGCGGCCGCCAGTCAGCAGACTGTATAGCGGTCGCGCACCGGTGCGCAGCGCTGCGCCGATCGTGACGGTGATCGCGACCACGATCAACGGCACCAGCAGATAGGTCCAGAGTTCGATGTGTGCGACGCCGGCAGCGGCCTTCAACGCGACCTCAGTCATGTAGTTCACCATCGGCACGTGCAGCGCGTAGATGATGAACGAAAACCCTGACAGCCAGCGGAAGAACGACTGCCGCATCGCGGCGCGTGCAATCGCATCCATGCCGAACCAGGCAGTCAGCAGTCCCGCCACTTCGCCGCCGCGGTGCAGGGCAGTCATGGCCAGCGCCGTGGGCGTCGGCGTGGAATCGAGATTGAACGCCATCCATGTCTTGATGCTGGACAGCGCCAGCCACAGGGCGAGCATGGCCGGTGCCCGGAACCACCTGGGTTTCGCCAGGACATCGACGTTGCTGACGGCCAGCCAGATCCCGAGCGAGAAGAACAGCAGGCCTGAGCTTTCGAACAGGAACCAGAGCAGGCCAGCGACCGCAAAGAAGGCGGCCGGCCAGCGTGTCACGGCAATGCGCAGCCAGGGATAGATCGCGCTGAGGATCAGCAGCGTACGCAGGAACCAGAGCTGGAACGCCGAGGGATCGAACAGCCATCGGTCGAAGAGTTGCTGTGCCGTGTACCCGCTGACGAACGGTGTGTCGGGGCCGAACGAACTGAGGCCGGCGGCGCGCACGATCTCGCGTGTGGGCGCCCACATCTCGAGCGCGGCGGTGAAGCCGAGCGCGATGGCGCTCCAGGCCAGATACGGAATGCCGAGTGTCCGGAGGCGCTTCGCCATTCGTGTGCGGTGCGTAGCGACGCCATCGTCACGCCAGGCAAGGATGTAGCCTGAGATCGCGAACAGAATCGGAATGCGGAATCGGACCAATCCGTTGGCGATCAGGAATTGCAGGACATGATCCCAGGTCGGCGCTTCCTCGACGAGGGTCACGGGCCCCAGGTAGCGCGGGTGCAGGTTGAAGGCATGGACGTAGACCAGCAGCACCATCGCCATCAGGCTCCAGAACCTGAGGCGCGTGCTGAGTTCGGGCGGCAATGCGCGCGTGTCGTTGAGCGGCGGTGTCGTCATATTCACGGCATACGCGACGCGATGCATCAGGTTTCGAACCGCGGACCGGTGGTCGGCGTGTCGCACTGACAGGCAATGCCGAGGCGCACCGATCGTATTCGGTGCATGGTGCGATGTTGTTCATCGTCAGCGGACGGTCGGTGCGGTGCCATGTCGGGCGCCACACCGGCGTCACTGGACTACGGATTCGTGGTCTCCAGATCGCGCAGCCAGATGTTGCGGAACCTGACCGGATGCCCATGATCCTGCAGCGAGATCGGGAGTCGGTCGGCGTGTGCCGAGTACGGCGTGCGTGCTCGATAGGTCGTCGGGCCGACGAGTTCCATGTTGTCCTGAATCACGATGCCGTTGTGGAACACGGTCATGCGCGCGGCTGACTGCAGCGATCCGTCGGGCTTGAAGCGGGGACGATGATAGACGATGTCGTACACCTGCCATTCACCGGGCGGCCGCATGGCGTTGACCAGGGGCGGGAACTGTCCGTACAATGATCCCGCTTGACCATCGGCGTACGTCTGGTTGTCGTAGGAGTCGAGCACCTGCACTTCATAGCGATCGTCGCCGAAGAACACGCCACTGTTCCCGCGATCCTGTCCCTTGCCCACCGCGGGATCCGGTGCCGCCCATTCGATGTGCAGTTGCACGTCCCCGAAACTGTCACGCGTGCGCAATGAACCGACCGACGGAACGGCCACGAATGCGCCACTCTCGAGTCGCCACTTGGCCGGTACGCCAGCGGAAGTCCACTTGTCGAGCGAGGTGCCGTCGAACAACACGACGGCGTCTGCCGGAGGGGCAATGGTGTACGCGCTTCCGGGCTTCACGACCCGAGGCCGTGGACGATCCTCGGACTGTTGCGGCCACTCGCTCAGCTTCGACTGAGCGGTGAGCGGTGCGCTGCAGGCGGCGAGCAGGACGAACACAGTGGCTAGCTTCATGGCGGACCCCAGAGGACGAGGACGAATGCTCGATGATGTGCTGACTGGCTGCCGCACGTTGACCGCGGTTGTGGACGATACGTCGAAGGGCCCTCGTGTGCTGGCAATGTACGCGGCGTGCAGCGGCGCCGTCGAGCAGACGCACGTGAGCGCCGAGCCGGCGCCGCAGCCGATCACGGACGCTCGGAACCTGACGCCGTGAGCACACCGGAACGCTCGACAGAGGCGGCTGCACCATACTCCCGCGGCCAGCTGACGTATGCGCTGACGGTGCTGTTTGCGCTCAACTTCATGAACTTCTACGATCGACAGGTGATCGGCGCCGTCGGAGAACGGATCAAGCAGGAGTGGCAGCTCAGCGATGGCCAGCTCGGCAGCCTGACCACAGCGTTCGTGCTTCTGTATGCGCTGGTTGGCATTCCGTTCGGACGACTGGCTGATACCGGATCCCGACGGCTGATGCTCAGTCGTGGCGTGGTGATCTGGAGTGCGTTCACGGCGTTGTCTGGCGCTGCCGGCAGCTTCGTCGCGCATTTCCTCTGCCGCATGGGAGTCGGTGTCGGCGAAGCCAGTCTGGCACCGTCGGCCAACTCGCTGATCGCGGACCTCTTTCCGCCCAAGGTGCGCGCCCGCGCGATCAGCATCTTCATGCTCGGTCTGCCGCTCGGCCTCGGGGCGAGCTACCTGATCAGTGGACTGGTGGTGAAAGCGACCGGCGGTTGGCGTCCTGCTTTGTACGTGGCAGCGGTTCCAGGGTTCATCCTCGCGGTGTTCGCACTCTTCCTGCCGGAACCGGCGCGACGTGGCGCGACCAACGCGGCTGACGGTGGCGGACTGTCGGCGACGGCATCGATCCGCGCAATTCTCGGCATACCGACCATGTGGTGGGTGATTGCGTCCGGGGCGCTGCTCAACCTCGTGATGTATGCGATCGGTGCCTTCTCCACGTCGTACTACATCCGGTATCACGGACTCGACATCGACATCGCAAACCGCTTCAACGCCGTGGTATTCGGCGGTGGCGGCGGGTTGGGCATGTTGATTGGTGGATGGCTTGGTGACCGCGCCGGACGCGGCGGGGCGGCGGGGCGACTTCGGCTGGCGACGGTCGGTTGCGCCGTTGCGGCGCCGCTGCTCTGGCTGGCGCTGGAACAGTCACGTAGCATGGCATGGAGCTTCGCTGGCTTTCTCTTTGCGGCGGTACTGTCGCTGTACTTCTACTACAGCTCCGTCTATGCCGCGATTCATGACCTCGTGCCATCTGGCGTGCGCGGCATGGCGATGAGCGTCTACTTCTTCGTGTTCTACATCTTCACCGCGATCGGGTTGATCGGCTTCGGGAAGCTGAGCGATGGGCTGGCGGCACGTGCACTGGCCAGCGGGCAGACCGCCGCGGAGAGTCGGGCGATCGGTCTGCATGACGCGATGTACGCCATGCCGATCTGCTGCGCAGCGCTGGTGGTGGTGCTGTACGTTGCATCGCGGACCGCGGCGCGTGACGCACGGCGGGCGGCGGGCGGCGGAGTCTGAGGTTTCATGGAAGCTCAAAGTGTGCGTCACCCCAGACGGCTGGTGGTTGCGGCAGCGGGCGTCGTCACACTGGTTTCGGCCCTTCGACCGGCCGCGTGCCGCTGATTCTTTTTCTCCACTCTCAGGTCCGATCATGTCCTCGCCAAAGCCAGAGACATCGCTCACGCGTCGCGACTTTCTTGCCCGCACCGGCGCCGCGGCTGCGATGGTGTCAGCTGTACCACTTTTCGCAGACTCGGATCTGTCGCGAGCCACGACGTTCGTAACCTCACCGGCTTCAGTCAAGCGCTATCCGATCGGTATCGAGCTCTATGCGGTCCGCAAGGAACTCGCACGCGATCTGCCGAACACACTCGCGACTGTTCGGCGGTACGGCTATCAGGTCGTGGAGTTCTATGCACCGTACCTCAGCTGGACGCTTCCGTACGCGAAGGAAGTTCGCACGCTGCTCGATGATCTTGGCCTGCGGTGCTACTCGACCCACAACGATTTCGCAGCGCTGACTCCAGGCGACACGATGACGAAGGCGATCGAGATCAACCAGATTCTCGGGGCTCGGCACATCGTGCTGGCATCACCGCCGTTCGAGCAGGGCACGGAGGACGACTGGAAGCGGCTGGTCGGTCAACTGGCAACGGCGTCGGACGTGTTGCGGCCGCATGGGCTGTTGGCCGGGAAGCACAATCACGCCGCCGAGTGGGCAACGCTGCCGAGTGGGCAGAGTGCGATGCAGCTGATCGCGGCTGGAACGCCAGCCGACTTCGTGTTGCAGCTCGATGTCGGCACCTGCTTGAAAGCTGGCGCGGACCCGGTGGCGTGGGTGAGGGCTAACCCGGGCCGGATCCGCAGCGCGCATCTCAAGGACTGGGCACCCGGCGAGGAGGCGGCCGAGAAGTCGTACCGGGTGCTGTTCGGCGAGGGCGTCGCACCGTGGAAGCCGTTGATGGCGGCGCTCGAGTCGGTCGGGGGGGTGGAGTTCTACCTGATGGAACAGGAGGGTAGTCGGTTCTCCGAGTTTGAGACGGCGCGTCGCTGTCTGGCCCGTTTTCAGGCGATGCGACGCGCGGGGTAAACGTGGAAGG